>NZ_JBNDKT010000055.1:0-34366 GCF_050435685.1 Paraburkholderia sp. GAS448 | reverse complement strand
GTTGGTTGCCGCGCGGTCTACGAGATGGCAAAGCGCAACCATGCAGCCGATCACATCGCGCCGCCACCGCCGGGCTGGAAGAGCCAGTGGGAAACCCCCGAAGCTATTGCTGCGGTGACCAGCGAACCTGTGGCCGACTGATCCAGCCCGAAAAATCCAGCAATCTTCGGATTGAGCAGGCCGACCGAGAATGATCCGCCTCCTGTCGGAATCTAGCCGCAACCAGAGTACTGGTCCGTCTATGAGCAGGACATGCGATAAGCAAGCGATTACACCGGAGGCTGAACAACGGAACGTTGTGGTTGTGGCCAATCAACGAGATGCGCGCAGATCGATCGAGGAACGCACATACGTGTTAGTAAATGAAGTGAAAAGACGTCGGTATGCGAATAGAACGTGCCAGACGATCGCTTAGCCGGACGCACGCCCTCTGCAAGTGCCACGTATTGGAAGCGGAGGTTTCGCATTGCTTCAAGACGCAGAATAGGGAGTCGACAGATGAAGGATATTCCATACCGCGATATCGCCTTTGAGATCATTGGTCAGGTTGCACGAATTTCGCACAATCGCCCAGACCGACGTAACGCTGAAGGAACACTGTTACTTGATGAACTTGACGATGCGTTATCACGTTGTGCAGATGATGAAAACATCCGTGTTGTGATTGTTGGAGGGAAGGGAGAGCACTTCTCGGCAGGTCACGATGTGAAGGAAGCGATGGGCCGTCCGGATCAGGTCGAGCGCCGTTACGCGTACGAAGAGCAACGCTACCTCGGCTACTGTCTGCGGCTCTGGGATTTCCCGAAGCCTACCATCGCACAGGTACAAGGCGCGTGCATTGCGGGCGGCTTCATGATCGCGAATATGTGCGATCTGGTCGTCGCTTCTGAGGATGCATTTTTCGTTGATCCAACATGTGTCACCTTGGCTGCTGCTGCGACCGAAGTACTAATCCACCCATGGGTGTTGGGGCTGCGGGCAGCGAAGGACTTCCTGTACACCGGCCGCAAGATGCTTGCGGACGAAGCGCTGCGACTTGGAATGGTCAACCGCGTTTTCCCATCCGACTCGCTGGAAAAAGGCGCCCTAATGTTGGCAAATGAAGTCGCAAAAGCGCCTCCGTTTGCAATCAAGATGTTAAAACGATCACTCAACAGGACAGCGGATATGCAAGGTTTCAGAAACGCCATTCAGGCGCACTTTGACACCCATGAGCTATGTCATACGACGCAGGAGTACAAGGTTATTCGCTCGGGAGGGCTCGATAGAACGATCGCACGGACTAGATCCCTTGGGTAGAGCGATGGCCTTCTGACTTGCTGCGCGGCGTATGGAAGGAGGTCGAAACCGAGTCGGAGTGAGCCTCAAAGGCTGAAAAAACGGACTGCAGTCGTGCCAGTCAGTTTATGTTCGAATGTAAAGGCAAGTGGACTTCCCGGTATGGGTCGAAAGAGGAAGCACGCTGCTGCGGAGCGGAGTGGGAGGCGTCAAAGTGATCGACTTGGCACAGGGCCGCTCAAGTCCCTTTCGAACTGAATGCTCGTGGGCTGCGAGGCCAACGTTATATTGGTCGAGTCGCCGCCAGACGATAAGACGTGTGCCCTCGGTCCACCGTTCGTGAGCGACAGCACTACACGTTTCGGCGACCTAAGCCAGGGCTGCTGTCGTGGCGAGTGCCTTTGAGGTGACAGTCTGTTTGCAGCTCTCTAGACCTCAGGATGGAGTGAATAATGAAAGCGTACGTTGTGCTCCTTAGACAAGTGACCAAGGATCCCCGTGAACTTGACGCGTATCGGCCGATGGCGCGAGCAGCGAGCAAGGATCACCCTATGATTATTCGCGCGCTGCACGGGCGACAACGGGTACTTGAAGGTCCTGAAATAGAGGCAGTCTCGATCCTGGAGTTTCCGACTTTTGAAGATGCCGAACGTTGGTACGACGCGCCGGAATACCGTCGGGCACTGCCTCATCGACTGCGGGGCGCTGACTACCTTGCGGTCATTGTTGAAGGTTACGTGAATTCAAAGACTCCTTAGTGCATGCCATTGCTTGCGCTGTCCATATAGAACATGCAGTTAATCTGTGCATTAAGCGGAACCGATATACGCACAGTTTGACGGACGTTCAATCAGGCTGGAGGAAAGAATGACAACTGTTGTTGAAGCGCCGTATCAGGGAGTTTTCCAGCCCCAACTGCTGGTTCATGCGCTTAGCTACAATCTCGACCGTCCCTTTCTTCACTACGACGATCAAATGTTGACTGCAGGGGGCTATCGGGATCTTGTTAGTCAATATCTGCAATCTTTAAAGTCGCTTGGACTTGCCCGCGGTGCACGAATTGGCGTGCTTTCTGCAAATCGGCCGGAGGTGCTGGCAGTGACGGGGGCATGTCTCCTGGGCGAATATGTGATGGTGCCGTTGCACCCGTTGGCCTCCCTGGAAGATCACCTGTATGCAATGAAAGATTCAGGAATGGAGGCCCTGATATTCGACCCTGAGAGTTACAACGAGCGCGGAACTGCGTTGGCTACGGCAGTCGATGGATTGTTCGCTCTCTCCTTTGGACCGGCGACGGCTGGTCGGGATCTTTGCGACCTGGCAGGCAAGATGAGGCCGGAGGTCTTGGTGGCCCCGGACACCAGTCCGGAAGATGTTTACCGTTTGTCGTATTCCGGTGGTACGACGGGCAAGCCCAAGGCTGTCGCTGGTACCCATCGAGTGGGCGCTGCCATGTTGAGCATCCTCATGGCTGAGTGGGAGTGGCCTGTGGAAGTCAAGCAACTCATGTGTGCACACCTCAGCCACGCGGGATCAGCAATGTTCCTGCCGACACTACTTCGTGGCGGCACGATGGTGATAATGCCCGGTTTTGATCCGTTGAAGGTACTTCAAACTATCGAAAGACACCGGATCACTTGCGTACTGCTCGTTCCGACCATGATTTACGCATTGCTTGATCATCCTCGGTTCACCGAATTTGATCTTTCGAGTTTGGAGACGGTCTTCTATGGTGCAGCGGCGATGTCTCCTACACGGCTCCAGCAGGGTCTCGCTCGTCTGGGACCGGTGTTCTTCCAGTGGTATGGGCAGGTCGAAGCTCCAATGACGGTGTGTGTGATGCGTCGAGCCGATCACATTTCTGACGACCCGGAGCGGCTGGCATCGTGCGGTCGTCCCGTTCCGTGGTTGCACGTCGAGCTGCTTGATGAGCAGATGCGTCCAGTACCAGACGGAGTTGCGGGGGAGATCTGTGTTCGGGGGCCACTGGTCATGGAGAAATACCATAATCGCCGGGAGCAGACAGCCGAGGCGCTCGCGGGCGGTTGGCTGCACACTGGTGACGTTGCTGTGCGCGACAAAAGCGGATTTCTCCGTATCGTCGATCGCAAGAAGGACATGATTGTATCCGGAGGATTCAATGTCTATCCACGTGAAGTTGAGGACGTCCTTTCCGGTCATCCATCGGTGGCACGCTGCGCTGTCGTCGGCTTTCCCGATCCTTACTGGGGCGAAATTGTCACGGCGTTTGTAGTGTTGCGCACTGGTGAGAAGCGCTGCTCGAAATCTCTACAGGCGCTGGTTCGCGAGAAGAAGGGGCCAGCGCAAGTACCTAAGGTGATCGAATTCGTTGATGAGCTGCCGCTAACTGCGGTTGGCAAGATCGATAAAAAGTCGTTGCGCGCCAGCTACAACCTACGTAGCGATCGGACCGTGACCCAGTGAGGTTGGTTTATTGGATATGCCGAGTGTTCATCCGCGAATCGTGGGTAACTTGGGCGTTGCACATTCGAATTTATCTCAACGCGCGTGCCTCCACACAGGCGTCTTCCGGTTGGTTGTTCATAGGACAAAGGGCTAAAGATGAAAGAGTTTGTTCCGTTCATCGTCGGAGTAGGCGGTACATCAAGGGCTGGCTCTTCGACAGAAACGGCTCTGCGCTTTGCGCTGAGCGCGGCAGAGCGCGCCGGGGCAAGAACCGCAATAGTGGCTGGCCCGGAGCTTGAGTTTCCGATGTATTCACCTGACCGTTCGGAGCGTTGCGACACTGCCTCGGAAATGATTGCTTTGCTCCGTCGGTGTCACGGCGTAGTTGTTGCCTCACCGGCCTACCATGGATCGGTTTCGGGCCTCATCAAAAACGCTTTGGATTACGTTGAAGATATGCGCAATGATGAGGCCGTCTACCTTGATGGCCGCGCCGTAGGATGCATAGCCTGCGCATTTGGCTGGCAGGCAACTGGTAGCACACTGGCCGCCATGAGATCGATTGTTCATGCACTTCGCGGGTGGCCAACTCCGATGGGGGTCGCAATCAATAGCAGCACAAGAGCTTTTGACACGGACGGACGGTGCCTCGATGCTGGGGTCGAGAGGCAGTTGGAGCTGCTCGCAAACCAGGTTGTTGACTTCGCTCGAATGCGCGCGGCTGCCGGAAACGGTGGGGAAAGCGTTTTGAACGGCCAGGCGAAGCTAATGCAGAGGCGCCTGGGGTGATGAAAGCTGGGGAAGGATGCTTCGTGTATGTCGGTCCGACTATCGAGGCAAGTGCGAAGGCGACGTTAACCACGGCAACTATATCCGGGGGCGGCAGCCTGACTACCAAAGGACACTGAGCAAGTCGCCCACAGCAGAGCGGTGGTAGGGCTTCGAGCAGCACATGACCCCGCGGCCATTACGTCAGTTCAAGGGCGCTTTTCCGGGGGACGCAAAGATAGTAGACGCGCTGGTGGGCAAGCCTTCAACCTCAATGGTGAGTACTCCCATCTGAGCTATCACTGACGATTTTGGCTAGCACCAATGGATGCAATAACCATGTCCGATTCTCTTGAAAGCATTGATCCAGTCGGTTTCCGCGCCCAGGTTCGGGCATTCCTGGATGAAGCATTGACACCAGAACTGCGACAGGCAGGGTGTGGGCAAATCGGAGTTTTTGCACCGCCGGAGGTTGGTCGCATCTGGCATCGCAGACTTTACGAGCGAGGCTGGATTGTGCCGACGTGGCCTACGAAATACGGAGGACGGGGCTGGGGGCCTGCACAAAGGTACATCTTCGAGCAGGAGTGCGCGCTGGCGAACGCTCCCACGCTTTCGTCGGCGGGCCTGCTTATGATCGGCCCCATCCTGATTCACTTCGGCACGGAGGAGCAGCAGACACGCTTCCTGCCGCGTATTCGATCTGGTGAAGATTATTGGTGTCAGGGTTACTCTGAACCGGGCGCCGGATCCGATCTTGCCGCACTAAAATGCCGAGCGCACCGTGAAGGAGGCGAGTACTTCGTTGAGGGCACAAAGATTTGGACCACGCATGCCCATTGTGCGGACTGGATCTTTCTGCTTGTGCGAACCTCCACGCACGAGCGTCCACAGGAAGGAATTAGCTTTCTGCTGGTTGATATGCGCTCGCCGGGAGTGGTGGTCCATCCAATCATCAGTATGTCCGGTGAGCACGAAGTGAACCAGGTGTTCTTCGACGGCGCTCGAACCGCGGTTGAGAACCGGATCGGCGATGAAGGTGCGGGTTGGACCATCGCGAAGCGCCTGCTTGAGTTCGAGCGCAGCGGAGTCTACGGACCACGCGTTCGTCGGTTGCTGCTCCAGGCACGCCGGATTGCCGAGGAGCGCGAAGATTGCTGGAGGGACGCGGACTTTCGTTGGCGTTATGCAGAGTTGAGCATCGATTGCGATGCGCTTGAGGCAGCGGAGTTACGAATGCTTGTCGAGAACGACTCACAGCGGGCAGGGGTCACTACATCCTTGCTCAAGTTAGCCGGCACAGAGACATTGCAACGTGCAAGTGAGCTATGTGTGACAGCAGCCGGCGCGGCGTCGCTGCATGCTCACGACCCTGCAAGGTCAGATACATCTTCCCGAGATGCACAGGTAGCGATGGCGCGGTACCTCAATATGCGCGCAGCAACAATTTACGGGGGATCCAGCGAGATCCAGCGGAACATTCTCGCAAAAACGGCGCTGCAATTGTAAGCCCGCAGCGGGATAGCATGACGCATAGGTATACGTTACACCCCTATGTGGAGCCAATAGCGCGCCTTCCTTGATGCGTCAGGTAGCGTAGCGTAGGGGTTGCAAAGAAGGAGGGTATATGGAAGGGATGGATTTCGCGCTAAACGAAGAGCAGCGTATGTTGCGCGATATGGTTGAGCGGGTCTCTGTCGAACAATACGGATTTGGCGTCCGACAGGCAGCAATACTTGACCACGACGGCTTTCATAGGCCCTTCTGGAAGGAGTTGGGACAGCTTGGCGTGCTCGGAGCGACGTTGCCGGAGCGTTGCGGTGGATCAGGGGCGGATCATCTGACTGCAATGTTGATCATGTCGGAGTTTGGGAAGAACCTGGTGATTTCGCCATACCTGTCGACCATCATCTCCGCAGCTACGCTGCTTGCTCGGTTTGGTACTACGATGCAGTGCGACCAGTACCTGCCCAGCGTGATCGAGGGCAGCAGCATCATCGCGTTTGCCTGCGATGAGGCGAACGATGTGATTGACCTCGGTCTCGTGAAGACATTAGCTTCGCCGACCTCGGGCGGATTTGAAATTACTGGCCATAAGACTGGCGTTGTGGGTGGCATCTGGAGCGACCATGTGATGGTGGTTGCAAAGATCGAAGGTACTGACGGCGCAACTGGAACATTTATTCTGCCGGTGGATACCCCCGGCGTCGAGATCCGCCACTACCGAACAATTGATGGTGGAAGTACTTCGACTGTCCATCTCCACAGAGCATTTGCGCCGTCGAACTCATGGATTGGTGAGTATTACGACAGCGGAGAGGCCATTGAACGCATTCGCGATGAAGCTGCTGCAATGGTGTGCGCGGACGCTGTGGGATCCATGGGAAGTCTGCTCCGTAAAACGGTCGAATATGCACGGACGCGGAAGCAATTCGGAACGCCGATTGGAAAATTCCAGGTGTTGCAACATCGGATGGTGGATATGCTATTAGGGTGTAATCAATCGGCGTCGATTACCCACCACGCAGTGACGCACCTTGCTGCTAACCCGGTCCAACGAAAAAAGGCTGTGTCGGCAGCTAAGGCACTTGTTGGGCGGTTCGGGCGCATGGTGGCACAGTCGGCCGTGCAGATACATGGTGCTATAGGTATTACTGACGAACTGGACGTCAGCCATCACTTCCGTCGTATCGAAACCCTTAATTTGTGCCTCGGTACAATTGACCGGCATATTCGCCGGTACGCAGATCTGCTAGACACAAGCGAAGCTTGAATGTCGGCGTGCTATAGCGGCATGGCCCGGAACATCAATCTCGCACGTCGCGGTGCATCGATGAAATTTTACTTCTCCCCCGGCGCATGCTCGCAGTCGATCCATATCGCATTGCGCGAAGCGGGTATCGACTTCGAAGGCATCAACGTGAATCTGCAGACGCACAAGCTTGCGAACGGTGAAGACTACGACGCGATCTGGCCGCGCGGCTACGTGCCGCTCGTGGAGTTCGACGACGGCTCGCGGCATACCGAAGCCGCATCGCTGCTGCAGTACATCGGCGACCTCGATCCGCAACGCGCGCTCATTCCACCTGCCGGCTCGGCGGAGCGTCTCGCGGTGCTTGAGTGGCTCACGTTGGTCAGCACCGAACTGCACAAGACGTTCAGCCCGTGGCTCTGGCAGGCGCAGACGGCCGAGTCGACGAAAGTCGCATGCCGCGCGAAGTTCGCGACGCGATTCACGGAACTGGACCGCGCGCTCGCCGGCCGCGAGTATCTGACGAGCTGATTCACGGTTGCCGATGCGTACGCGTTCACGCTGACACTGCGCGCGGTCCAACTCACGCGCCTCCGTCGCCGCCGCCGCGAGCACAACGTGAGGAATTCTTCGTTGGCGACACGGTTGGTTTCACCGACAAACATCTGAGCGAGCGAGTCGGCATCATCGTCAGGCTCAACGCAAAAACCGCGTCCATCGCTGTTAATGATTCGGACGGCCATTGGCGGGTCTCGTACGCTTTGCTGCGAAAGATTGTCGACATCTAACCGCGCGACACCGTCTACACGGGTTCCGCTGACGGATACTTTGAACCCGGCGCCTCACACATCGATCCCGCTCGCTAGCAGCCGATCCTCTCCCGCGTCAACGTAATCACGTAATCCGCGACGGTGTAGATCGAATGCTTACTTTTTAAACGCGTCGGTCATGTTTATACAGCCTCAAGGCAGACTGCCGGAAACCCCTGCCGCCAAGGGACGTAGTGTTGCGATTACGAGAAACGTTAGCCGGGCAGGGGAATCGACCGTGGGTGAGCAGCGAACAATCGGGGCCGTTTTTCCGAGCCTAATGTGGCTCTGGAATGTTGCTATCAACGATAACGGCGCTATAGTCTCCACCGCGTAGACGGTGAGACAGCGCTTCGTGATAGGCAGGGGTGTCGTACCAATGCTCCGCGTCCTCGAAGGATGGAAATTCGAGTATTACTATCGACTCAATCTCTGGGCCTTCGAGTACCTTGTGTCGTCCCTGAAATGCTCGAATGGTCAAGGGATGGCCGATGGAAGCGGCTCGTGCTTTGGAAAGGTAGGCGGCAATTTCTGCTGCGTCCAGGGTCGCCCTCCTGATGACTACAACAAAGGCGGTCACGGGTCCTCCACTCTATGTAGACAATGAATACTGTACTTGAGCAAATCACCTGATGCTTTGTGTTACAGAGTTTGGCCGACATTCGGACCCTCACGGGTCAGCGATCCTTCGCGATCAATCAAAAGGTTACGTCCCAGCCGTATCTAAAGCGGCCGGGCCCAGCCCTTGCGCCTGGCGCAGCCAAACGTCATGTCCGCAGTGACCGAGTTTACGCGGACTCGATGAAGGTGTAACTGGGCGTCTAACAGCGCTCGGCCTCCGATGTATCGCTCGCGTTTTTGCCTCCCATGTGTGTACCCGAGGAGCGATACGCGGTCGTGACCTGTTCCTTGATCGCAAAGTCCAGTGTTTGCCGTTGGAACGAGGCAGTTATTGGACCCGTAGAGACGAGTATGGCAATGGAGTGTGTCTCCAGGGAAATGACCAGGTCGGCACCTCTGAGTTCGTTGCGACATACGAGCTAGCATCGCGAAGCCGGCTTCCGAGAAAACGACCGGCTAAACCCGTGGCATGTCTTGGGACGGATGGCGGCGAGCTTCTATTTTCCAGGTTCAAACCCTTTCGAGAACGTGGACTACACATGCTGAGCCGCGCCCAAAAGAGCCGCCGACAACATGGGTAAGGCCCATCCGGGCGCCGACGACCTGCCGCGCACCTGCTGCCCCTCGTAAATGAGTCGCCACCTCATATAGATTGGCGATGCCCGTCGCGCCGAGCGGATGGCCCTTTGACAGAAGACCACCTGACATGTTCACTGGAATTCGTCCCCCGAGAGTGGTTTCCCCCGCATCGATCATTGGGCCCGCCTCCCCCTCGTTGCACAGACCCAGGTTTTCGTAGTGCACCAATTCGGCCGTTGCAAAACAGTCGTGAAGTTCCACAAGGTCTAGTGCATCAGGACCAATCCCAGCGTGTTCGTAGGCGAGACGCGCGCAGTTACGTGTGACATCGTTGAAGTCAGGAATCGCAAACTCTTTCGGCGTATACGGTCCCGAAGTCATCTCCGAAGCGCGCACTCGTACCGCTCTCGCCATCAAGCCTAACCGTCGTGCAGCACGCTCCGAAGCAATCACGGCGGCCGCCGCCCCGTCCACGTTGATAGAACACATCAACTTGGTGTTGGGCCAGGAGATCATCTCCGCCTCCATAACTTCCCGGAGCGTTGTCTCACGCTGACTCATCGCCTTGGGATTCATGGTGGAATGGTGATGGTTCTTGACCGCTACCTTGGCGAACTGCTCGAAGGTAGTCCCGTACTTGCGTGCGTGTTCTACTCCAATCTGGGCGAACATCGCTGGCATGGTATTCGATCCGAGTGCGCCTTCCTCGACAAAGCCGTCGGAACGGCCACTTCCGCCTAGCAGTCCGCGGCCCATTTGCTCTACGCCCACAGCAAGCACGACGTCGTACAGACCGGACTTCACGGCGATTAGCCCCTCTCGGAAAGCGGTGGCGCCAGTGGCACAAGCATTGGCCACGTTGGTGACAGAAACGCCGGTAAGGCCCATCTCACGCAGAATGCGCTGCCCGACCATCAAATGGGCCTCCATCAGGTTGCCGCAATATAGTGCTTGCATGTCGCGGATCCCAAGCCCAGCATCGTCAAGTGCAAGCCAGGCAGCTTCCGCTCCGAGTTCGGGCACCGTGCGACTCGGGTAGCGCCCAAATGGGATCATGTCGATCCCGACAATATAAACGTCAGTCATTTTTGTGACCTCGGCGGGATGGGACGAAGTAGTAGGAGAGGAAGGCGGAGCCGTCCGCCGCCTTCTGGCCGGAATCGCGATAGACAATTTCCACTGGCATGTCGTAAGGCAGGGATCGAGGGTCTGGCGTCACGTCCGTCAGCGTACCTTTTAGTGTTCCGCCGCCATCCAGATTGACGATTGCTGCAACAAATGGAGTCGTCACTCCCGGAAAGCTGCGGTGTACGACCGTATAGCTGCAGAGGCGACCACTTTCAGCCAACTGGATGGATTCCAGGCGCCCGCGCGTACCACAGGCGGCGCACGCGATGCGTCTACCTGGCATGACGGCCCCACAATCCGTGCAGCGCGAGCCGACGAGATGCGCGTGGCCATCTGGTGCGACGACAAGAAAAGGGACTGCGGGCACCACCCTTGCAATGGAAGATTCAGAGGATATTTCAGGGCACATAGTTGGCACTCCTGTATCTGGGTGAAAAGCGGGAAAAATCAATTCTTAACCGCCTACCGAAAGCGCGCCGTATCCGGTGGCCAGTCAAACCTGCGTTCCCCGCAGTCGCTTGTGTAAGAGTCGCCCTGTCGCTGAATGTTCTGCGGGTGCACAACGGAGTCTCAGCTCGAAGACGTCATAGAATAAAAATGTAGAGTACTTGCTTCATCAAGGCAACAATTTGCATTCCTTAGTTTTAGTATTGTTTACTCTTACCACGGAGACGGCAACTGACACGCGCCTGGCACAACCCCGATCACTAGCGCACGAGTTTTATAGGGCGCAATCTCCGGGCGGGAGTCATTGATAGCACGCAACATCCTGCTGCACGACGGATGAGCAGATCGCGTGAGTCGCACAACACCTCGGAACATCAGATCTGGAGTTTGGCGTCTTATATCGAATTGAATCATTTCGTCGCACGGGGTTTCAGCCTCGAGCATCAGCGGCGTAAGGTTAGCCATTCATGAAGTCCTGGGACAGTCCAACAAGGGGTTGTGAGAGAGATATATTCGATAAAGAAATAGCATTTGACCTGGCCGGTTCTCGGGTGGGGTACATCTTCAAAAAGTGGTGTCACCACTTCTTGTTTCGGGGGGGCACCAGAATTGGTTATTGGTTGAGAGAGTAGATGCCCCGCAGGTTATCTGGCGATGAAGTCTGATGGTGATTCAGGAGGAGCCCGGTGCGGTGCTCAGTGCTCTCCAGACCACCTTCGTCATAGCGCGAAGCCCGTCGAGATCCGGAGTGTTCTTGCCTGCCCGACGTACAAAGATGAGCAAGCCCTGCAAGTTTGACGTGAGCAATGCGCCTCGCAGAGCGCAGTCCTCTGAAGACAATTCTGGATTGATCTTCGAAACCAGGCCTGCAAATATCTCCAGGTTTTGTCCGGTGATTTCCTCGAGGAGATCACGAGCGAAGTCCTCGTGCTCAGCCAAACTCCAGAGTTCAATCGCAAAGGCGCTAAAGTTGCTATTCGGCCGCGCCAGCGCGTTAAATGTCTCATCGGCAATCTTGTCCAGACGTGCCAACGGCGTAAGCGAACTATCTCTGGACAGTTTGCGATACAAATCCAGATACCGGTCGCCCATTGCCTCGACGGTAGCCCGCAGCAGGTCTTCCCTTGTGCGGAAGTAGTGCTGGAGCGTGCTCAACCGAAGGCCGGCCTCACTCG
Organism: Paraburkholderia sp. GAS448; assembly: GCF_050435685.1. NCBI lineage: Bacteria > Pseudomonadati > Pseudomonadota > Betaproteobacteria > Burkholderiales > Burkholderiaceae > Paraburkholderia > Paraburkholderia sp. GAS448. The sequence goes on along the minus strand of NZ_JBNDKT010000055.1, from coordinate 22,382 downwards.
CGACACGCCGCTGGTTGAACGCCGCATACCCGTCGGTGGCAAAGGCGTTTATTGAAATCTCGAGGATTTCAGGCACGCGCGTGGTTCGGTTTCCCCGTCGCCTTGTCTCGCCAGCCGAATTGGTGGCTGACATATCTTCCGCCGTAATGATCAGTTGTTTCATTTCTCTTCCTCGTCGCGGGATGGCCAAAGAATCCGCAGCACCAATGGAACCTCGCTGAGCCTGCATTGATCCAGGCAAAGATGCCACAAACGGGCAAGCATCGGCCACATACCTCACAGGATTATAGGTCATGAAACCTGTAAAACATGTCCAATTATTGTATCCGATAATTATTTTTCGCCATGACATGACGCATTCATTGGTGTTTTCCCGAGGCGACTCGGCTTGCATCCCAGTCTTTTGACTACTATTATAGGTCCATAGACCGATAGAGGCGAGCTGCCTGCGGTAGAGCGGACCCACTGGCGATCGCGAACCAGAAGGTGCGCCTCCCGGGGCCGGATGGGGCGAACCCGGGAAGCGTTTGAGGAGCAGGAGATGGGTACGGAGGGGGTGTTTGAGGTGGTTGATCGACAAATGGTTGGTGCACGCAGCCGGGCAGACAGTCAGACTGACGCGACACAGCTATCCGGGCACCAGTCATCATCGTTGCATCCGCAGCGAGTCATCGCGGGCAGCGGGACCCTTCGAGCTGTTCTTTTTCCGGCATGACGACGGTCGGTGGCGCGTGTTTGCACCCGGGTGGGCGCGACCCATGATGGGACGATACGGTCGTGTTGCATAGCTGGGCTGCCATGCATTGGTGGGGCTGTTTGAACCTTGGCATGTCAGCGGATCGACCGGCATCGGGGTGTGCCGCCTTGTCAGGCGACAGTGTCAGAAAGACTGCTATTCCGTCGTTGACGAGGAACAAGGTGCCGTCCGTTCGCTAGTTGCTAGTAAAACACTGATGCACCTATAAGTTTGCAATTGTGCCCGCGCGCCACAAGCTACCGTTGGTATCGCAGATTTTATTTAAGAAGGTGTCCTTAGTTATGTTTGAAGAGCCATTCGGTAATTCATCGGGCGCCAGGCCTGCTTATGAGGTGGTCTGGGCGAGCAATCCGGCCAACCATGTCGCACCACCTCCGTTTGGCTGGAAGTGCAAATGGCAACCGTGTCAGTGGTAGTGGAAAGACCGGCAGTTTTCAAAAAAAGAGAAAGACAGACAGGAGATGCTTAGCATGGCCACCCCCCCAACGGCTCCCAGTGAACCGGATGTAGTCGACCGTCCGCATGCGCGCGGCAGGATGAATTTCACCCGGAGCGTCGCACGTGCGACGTCGAATCTGCTTGACGCATCCAAGACCTGTCGTCCGCTTGAGACCCGTGAGGCCAATCGCGAAGCCCGACCAGCCTTAAATCAAGTGCGAAAGCGCGCCATGAAGCGGTCATCGGTAGTACGTTCTGTCAAATTCGTTACTCTTATCGCATTGCCACTTGCGGTTGCAACGGAATCTCGCGCATTTCAAATTGAGACTCCAAATCCTGATTTGGAAATACACTGGGACAATACCGTGTCCTACAACGGTGGAGTGCGCGTACAGGGCCAGAATCCCGCAATTCTGAACAATCCGATTTTTGGGATATCTGATAACAAATTTGGCAAGGGCGACCTGTTTGAAAATCGCGCCGACGTGCTCTCCGAGTTCGAGCTGATCTACAAAAATCGGTATGGCTTCAGAGTCAGTGCAGAGGGTTGGTACGATGCCGCCTACCACAACACATCGGTTGGACCCGCTGCCGGGCCTGCGTCGGTTGGAATACCATCGACGTACATAAACAACAAATATTCCAGCTATATCGACAAGTATTACCGTGGACCCGGCGGCCAACTGCTCGACGCCTTTGTATTCGGAACGTTCGACGCTGGTTCCGTACCAGTCAGCGTAAGACTGGGGCAGACATCTGTCTATTGGGGCGAAGCACTGTTCAATACCGCCAACAGCATTGCGTATGCGCAAGGACCGATTGACATCAACAAAGCAATAACGAGCCCAAGCGCCAAATTGAATCAATTGTTCCTGCCGGTCAGCCAACTGTCTATATCCGCCCAGATAACGCCCACATTGTCGTTGGCTGGTCAGTATTTCCTGGACTGGATACCAAACCGCTATCCCGAAGGTGGGACCTATTTCGGAGTCGCAGACTTCCTTTTTAATGGGCCTGACCGGCTCTTCACGGGATCGTCGCAGCAGCCGTTCTTGCCCCGGTTGTCTGCTCTGACGCCCCATTATCAGGGTAACTTTGGTGTAAACGCGCGTTGGCGGCCGGACTGGCTTTCGGGCGGTACCATCGGCGTCTACTTTCGCCGTCTGGCGGAGACGGCGCCTTACGAGGCGCCGCTAATCACCTCATCCGGCTACCGGCTTGTATATAACGACAACGTCAAGCTATATGGCATCAGTCTGAGCAAGTCGATCGGCGACGTCAGCGTAGGCAGTGAAGTTAGCTATCGAGCTCATACAGCTCTCGCGAATGTCGGTATTGATCCGGCAACGAAGCAAGGTCCTATCGGCGACGTCATCAATGGCCTATTGAATGCTACGTATATCCTGCCGCGGACTCCTCTATGGAGCACCGGCTCAGTCGCCGCCGAGTTGGCTTATACGCATCTGCAACGGATTACAGCTCAGCCGCAGCTCTATAACGGAGTTGGGTCTGTTGCGTGCCAGAACGGCGGGACAAGCACGGGTTGCTCGACTCGCAACGCCGTCGCACTCACAGTCAACTTCGCTCCGCAATACCTCCAGGTGTTGCCCGGTGTGGACCTGACTATTCCGATAACCGTCTCGACCGGCCTCGCCGGCACCGGGCCGACGAACGGTTCGAGTTTTCAGCAAAGCTGGTCGTGGCAGATCGGTGCATCGGCGGTGATCCGACAGAAGTACACGGTCGCGCTGTACTACGGCGGTTTTCATAGCCGATATCAACAGACGAGTGCCGCGGGTGCTCCCCTGGCGACAACGACCGGAGCGGGCCCCTATATGTACAACGATAAAGGATATGTGTTGCTAACGCTTCAGGCAGCATTTTGACAGGAGGAGTGAAATCATGGGTTCGATCAAAAATGCGATCGCAATGTCGGTGACAATGCTTGTTGTGGGACACGCCTGCGCAGAAGTCAGCGATAGCGAGGCTAGGGCGCTCGGAACAACATTGACGGCATTCGGTGCAGATCCTAAGGCGAGTGCGGACGGCCTGGTCCCTGCATATACAGGCGAGCCGATCAAGCCGCCGGCTAGCTATCAGGAGGGGAGTGGACGCTACCCCGACCCGTTTTCAAGTGAGAAGCCGGTGGTCTCGATAACGCAGCAGAACATGGCGGAGTATAGCGATAAGTTGACGGAGGGCACGAAGGAACTCCTGAAGCGCTACCCTGATTTCCGCGTCGACGTATACCCTTCACATCGGACCATGGTCTACCCGCAATGGGTACTCGAGAAGACGAAGGAGCTGGCCCGCACCGCGAGTCTGAGTTCCGATAATTTGAACGTCGAGAACGCTTGGGGCGGCATTCCGTTTCCAATCCCAAAGCGTGGCGCGGAGGTAATCTGGAACTTCACGCTTGCTTACACACACTTCTCTCACGACGGCTTGAACAGCGCCTTTTTGGTCGACTCTTCCGGGAACGCGACGGAGGTCGGACGCAACAGGGTGATGGCCTACTCGGCTTACTACGATCCCGCCGCAAAACCAGACAAGTGGTATAGGAAATGGACTACCACATTTGTCGGCCCGCCGTCGTCGGTGGGGCAGAAGATCCTGGAGTGGCTGCCGTTGAATTATCAGCACGATGACGAGACGATCTATGCCTATACCCCCGGACTTAGACGTGTACGTCTCGCACCGGAACTCACCTATGACACTCCCGTTTCCTTTATTGGTGGAGCTGAGCTTGGTGATGAGGTCAATCTATGGGACGGCAAGATGGACCGGTTTGATTGGAAGATTGTTGGAAAGAGGGAGATGATAATTCCTTACAACACTTATCGGTTTCACTTTGAAACGCCGTTGAGCCAGATGCTCGGAAAGCACTTCATTTCACCCGATGCGCTGCGATGGGAAATTCACCGGGTCTGGGTGGTGCAGGCAGATTTGAAGCCTTCAGCTCGTCATGTTGTTTTACGGAGAACATACTATGTGGACGAGGACTCTTGGGCAATCGTCGCCACGGATGCATATGACCACTCTGGCAATATCTATCGCGCCGGCTTTGGGCCACACTTCGTTCCGTACGGAAGCGTTCCGGATCAGCCATTTCTTAATCAGTTTATTTACGATTTCTCAAAGGGAAACTATTCGATGGCTGGCATTGAAACCCCCAGTGGATTTTATAAAGTCTTGCCGGACGTGCCATTTAAGTCGGGGTTGACTCCGGATGCGCTGGCCGGTGCAGGCGTGCGGTGATTGAAGTGTCTGTGAGACGCAGCCGCAAGTGGTACGGAAGCAGACTCTTGACAAACAGTACCTGGTGAAGAAACGGGAATGTCAAATGCCTACTAGACTCTTGCTATTCGTGTTGGGTCTCACCTTCTCTTTCTGGGCGTCGGCGACCACGGGTTTTGTTGACCCGCTTGTTACTGCCGCGCCCGGTGTATCGCATCCTTCACGCTCGCCGTTGACTGCGATCACCACTGCTGGAGACCGGCTGGTCGCTGCAGGGTGGCGCGGGCTGATCATGTATTCCGATGATGGCGGCAAATCCTGGAGGCAATCCTCGGTGCCTGTTTCCGTGGATCTGACGGCGGTTGCATTTCCGACTCCAACCGACGGTTGGGTAGTTGGGCATGATGGCCTCATATTGCATAGCGACGACGCCGGCAAGACCTGGCACAAACAAATGGATGGCGTGGAAGCGAGCAAGCTGACGATCGCGTACTACGAGAAAAAAGCCGAGGAGGGAGACCAGCGGGCACGTTCGCTGCTCGAGGATGCGCGAGCGCACGAGAAGGATAACGCGAGTATCCCGTTCCTGTCGGTTCTTTTCCTGGACGCCCGAGAGGGATTCGCGGTTGGATCGTTCGGCTTGTCAATGCACACGTTAGACGGTGGCCGGCATTGGCTGCCCTGGAGTGACCACGTGGATAACCCGGAGGGACTTCACCTGTTCGGCCTATGCGAACTGAACGGCAGTTTGTACATTGCGTCGGAGAAGGGAACAGTGTTCGTACGGCGACCGGGAGAGCAGCAGTTCGTCCGCGAACTGACGGGCTATCGAGGCAGCCTCTTCGGGTTAGTCGGCGTCCGAGACACCGTCGTTGCCTACGGGCTACGCGGCACGGCATTCAGGTCGATTGATGGTGGGCGAACGTGGTCAGCGGTCGAGACTGGGACGGGCGCGACTATTACCGCAGGAACTGCATTGCCTAACGGACGACTGGCTTTGGTTGACGTTGCTGGCTCGGTTACCCAGAGTGATATCGGCATGACACGATTTTCGCTTATGTCAAGAGTACGTATGCCAATGCTCACTGGAATAGCCTCGCCCAAGCGGCAAGGATGGGTAGTAATTACAGGAGTCGCGGGGAATCAGGTCGTGGATGCCTACGTGGCTCCGTGACGGTTTACGCGAAGCGAATCTTACACCAACTGTGCAGCGGTTCTTAACGGTTGTCGCGATGAGGACGTAAATGGGACCGATAATTGATAGTTCCGGCAGCTTTCCAGTTGTGGGCAAACTGGAGGAATTCGATACCGCCAGCGGCGGCCCTTTGGAGCGGATGATTTTCAATCATCGGCGGTGGATTGTGCTCGCATTTCTGATAGTTTCCGCGCTTCTCACGCTTAGTGCTAGCAAGCTATCCATTAATGCAAGCTTCGAAAGCATGATTCCTCAGTCCCACCCCTATATTAGGAACTACTTTGATAATAGGGACGCACTACGAGGACTAGGCAACTCGGTGCGAATCATAGTTGAATCGAAAAACGGGACGATTTTTGACGCCGCTTATATAGGAAAGCTAAAGAAAATCAATGACGCATTGTTCTTACTTCCCGGTGTCGACCGGTCATGGATGAAGTCCCTATGGACGCCTTCCGTTCGGTGGACTGAAGTTACCGAGGAAGGGTTTCAGGCAGGTCCCGTGATGCCGGACCACTACGATGGATCCAAGGAAGCGCGCTCGGCCTTGGCGGTCAATATTGTGCGCGCTGGTCTGCTTGGAAGTCTGGTTGGGAAAGACTACAAGTCGACGATGATCGTAGTGCCGTTAGTTGATACGGATCCCGCAACCGGTAAGCCTCTGGATTACGTATCCTTTTCGAAGGAAATCAGCAAGCAGGTGCTTAGCCAGGCAGACAGTGATACAAAAATTCACGTTATAGGTTTCGCGCAGCTTGTGAGCAATCTAATTCAGGGGCTGCGGCAATTTTTCCTCTTTTTTTGCATTTCAGTGGCAATCGCTACGACATTTGTGCGCTGCTATACCCGCTGTTGGCGCAGTACGACTATATTAGTGGGAGCTTCCTTGATCGGCGTCATCTGGATGCTCGGTCTGATGAGGCTTTTAGGATACACGTTGGATCCGTACTCGATATTGGCTCCGTTTCTGATATTTGCCATCGGCCTCAGTCACGGGGCGCAGAAGATGAACGGGATCATGCAGGATATTGGGCGCGGCGTTCACAAGTATGTGGCGGCTCGATACACGTTCCGTAGGCTGTTCGTCACAGGTTTTACCGCATTGCTGACAAATGTTGTTGGATTCGCAGTGCTGATGGTAATCGACATTCCCGTGATAAGGGAGCTTGCCATAGCGACGAGCGTTGGCGTATGCGTACTCATTTGCACGAAGTTGATATTGGTTCCTGTGGCGCTGTCTTACATCGGAGTGAGTGAGGAGGCCGCGACAAGGTCAGTGAGCGAGAATTCAAAGGGAACAGGAATTGGGCGACACCTCGCGCAACTGCTGGTGCTCTTTACCGCGCGAAAAGGCGCGACCCTCGCTGTCATATTAGCAGGAGTGATGGGCGCTTCTGGTTATGTGATCAGTCGGCACTTGGAAATTGGAGACCTTAGTGCCGGGGCGCCCGAACTTCGACCGCGTTCGCAATACAACCTCGACGTGGCGTACGTTACCCAGCACTATGGGTTCACAGACGATCAGTTCGCGGTTATGGTCAAGACCCCTCCTGGGGGGTGCAGCAAATTCGAGACACTGCTTGAAGAAGATCGACTGGGCGTACAGCTCATGAATGTGCCAGGCGTGGAGGGCGTCACTTCTCCGGCGTCACTGATCAGAAGCATTTCGGCCGCCAACAACGAGGGAAATCCGAAATGGATGACGATAAGTCGCGATCCGTTGGTGATCGCGCCGGCGATGCAACAGGTCATGGCAAATTACCCGGAGCTAGTTAACAGTGACTGTTCTGTTATACCGATCATTGCACACTTGACGGATCATCGTGCAGAGACGTTGGGACGCATGGTACGAGCAGTTCAGGCATTCGCGTTGCAACACGACACTCCTGACAGAAAGTTCCTGTTAGCGGCGGGCTCTGCGGGGATAGAGGCGGCTACCAATATCGTAGTCGAGCATGCAAATCATTTGATGCTGGTTCTGCTGTATTCCGCCGTTGTGGTGCTGTGCTTTATAACGTTTCGAAGTATTAGCGCAGTCGTGGTCGCGGTATTGCCGCTTGTCCTGACATCTGTTCTCTGTGAGGCGCTGATGGTGGTACTGGGCATCGGTGTAAAGGTAGCGACACTCCCGGTCATCGCTTTGGGGGTTGGCGTCGGAGTTGACTATGCACTCTATCTGCTTAGCATCCAGTTGGCACTGCAGCGGCGAGGTGCCACGCTCGCGGAAGCATATCAAGGAGCAGTCGAATTCACGGGAAAGGTGATAGTGCTTGTCGCTCTAACGCTCGCAGCTGGCGTGGCGACATGGGGTTTCTCTGCGATCAAATTCCAGGCGGATATGGGAATCCTCCTGATGTTTATGTTTCTCTGGAATATGCTCGGCGCCCTCATTTTGATTCCTGCGCTATCACATTTTTTGCTAAGAGGAGTTGTAAAGACGAGGAATCAACCACTGGGCGCACCCGCATCGCACAAGGGCCGAAGCTTGGACACGACGGTGGGTGATGCAGTGTTGACGGAGCCAACGAGTCGATCTACTTGAATCACGGGGGCGAAGAGTGGGAGCTTGTATTTTGCTGCGAGATGATTTTCAGATCCCCGATTCAACTGCGATGTAATTGGCGTCGCTGGTGCGGCGGAGTCTCGTGCGAGTCTGAAGCGTCTAACGCACGGACTATTCGGCTCGATATGCATTGATGTGGAATCAAGGTGATCGATAGGCGTCTGACGAACTCCTCGACGCATTAGGCGTAGGGGCGTTATGTCGACAGGAAGATAACGCACTTGTAGATAGGAGGGTGTATGCAGAATCTGGAAAGCTGGCAGGATATCGAAGAAATTAAACAATTGAAGGCAAAATATATCCGTTACGGCGACACCCAGCAATGGGAGGAATTTAGGCGGCTTTTCACTGAAGACTTTGTAGGCGTGTTTGATATTATTCCACGCGCCTCCATAGAAGGAGCCAATTCGGTGACCATCGAGGGCCGGGATCAGTTTGTCGAAGGGATGGCGGGTTTGCTCAAAGGAGTTCGGACCGTGCATCAGGCCTTGCTCCCGGAAATTACATTGACTAGTCCGACAACCGCTGAAGGCGTTTGGGCGATGCATGATTGGGTGCAGATGCCGACCAGCGAATTTAAAGGGTGGGGTCACTATCACGAGCGATATCTGAAGGTTGACGGCGTTTGGAAGATCAAATACAGCCGAACCACGCGACTGCGGACGTGGGAAATATTCATCTGAGTATGGGAGATCAAGGATGCGCTTTCATCATATTTGCATTGTTACGACCGATCTCGATCGGCAGGTGGAATTCTGGCAAGACGTTATGGGTTTCAATCTTATGGTACGGACGACAATCCCGGATGGCGAGAATTGGGCGCCGACTGTCATGGCGCCTCGTGCGTTGCTAGAGGATCTCTATAAGACACCCGGTGCCAAGGCAGACGTTGCGGTTATGGTCTCAGAACAGGGCGCGATGATGGAGCTGCTTGCACCGATTGTGCCCGAGGTTCAGAAGACGCCATCTGATAAGTTGCTTTATAAAGATAGCGGAATTCGTGAGATTGCCCTCGTAATTGACGGTATTGAGGAGTTTTATAAGAAGGTGCGCGCGGCCGGCTATAAGACTCAAACGGAGTATGTTTGGCCCTGCGCCAATTTGGGGAAGACGTTCATTTTTTACGACCCCGATGGAAATATGATTCAAATTTGGGAGCATAGCCTTGCTGCTTCTGATGCGCTTCGCGCAAGTTGAATTAACTTTATAAAGGACATGCCATGAGAGTGGTTGAACTCACCGATGTGGGTGTCGATGCGCTGCGGGTAACGGACCGTGAAGAGGGGACTGTTGGATCGGGCCTGGTCCGCCTCAAGGTGAAAGCTATCTCACTTAACTATCGTGACTTGTACGTAGTCAAGGGATATATGCCAGTCCAATACCCGCTTATTCCGCTATCGGATGCCGTTGGAGAGGTGGTCGAGGTAGGTGCTGGCGTAAATCGTGTGAAGATCGGTGATCGCGCAATTGCGACCTATTATCCCGATTGGATCGATGGCACGATTGCTCCGTATAAGTTCAAAAGAGACCGCGGGGGCACAAATGACGGCGTCGCCGCGGAATATCTGGTGGTGTCTCAAGCTGAGCTTATCAAAGTACCGGATTTTCTTAGCGACGCCGAGGCGGCGACGCTTCCCTGTGCCGGGGTTACTGCCTGGTCGGCGATAACTGAGAGTTCGAATATTAAGGCGGGAGACGCCGTCCTCGTGCAGGGCACCGGCGGTGTCTCCTTAATGGCGTTGCAGTTCGCCTTGGCCGCTGGCGCCGAGACTTTCATCATTTCGTCGAGCGATGCAAAGTTGGAGCGCGCGAAGGCGCTTGGTGCGCATCACACAATCAATTACTCTCACACTCCCGGTTGGGGGAAGATTGTCTCGGAGCTGACGGGGGGGCGCGGCGTTGACCTCGTTGTGGATGTGGCAGGCTCCACACTTGGTGAATCGCTCGTTGCAGTGGCAAATGGTGGGCATATCTCACAGGTCGGCATTCTCGGAGGGGTGGAGGCGAGCCTGCCCATTTACCCGTTGATAACCAAGTCTGCTCATATCGACGGGATCATGTCCGGCAGCCGGGATGCGGCGGAGGTCATGATGCGCGCTGTCGAAATCGGCAAGATCAAGCCGGTGGTCGATAGCATTTTCGGGTTCTCGGAAATTCCAGACGCTCTCAAACAACTGGACAGCCGCAATCATTTCGGCAAGATCGTCATTGCGGTTGATTAATAGGCGCGCGAATCAGGTCCATGACGGAGGTACCCGAGGTTATGCGACGAATGGAAAGTCAGGAATCTGCGCGATCGTCTGATCTCCTGGACCTATACCCGATGAATTGTTCTCCTGGCATCAGGTTACTTCCGTGAAGCGAATCGCGGATCTGAAGGCGTCCGCAATGTGTCGGAGCGGAATGACGTCATCGGACTCCATGCTGGACCTCAGCCGTCTTTACGGCCTCGTCGCAGAAATACCGGCCCAAATTTGCTGCGGCTCTCAGGTCCACTTCCCGCCCACCCAGAAACGGGGGAAGTTTGGTCTCGATTTTAGTCATAGTAAAAAGGCCTGGATTGGCGTTCGGCTCGAACCGCATTTGGTCGGCGAAACTTCGCACGTTATTGCGGCACCCGGCGTGGTGGGCTCAGGGCGGGTAGGGGGCAGAGACGAAGCGTGCATGCTGTGCCAGGAATCGGGGCGTTACTTTCATGTCGCAGTCGAAATTAAACGCCCCTGTTCAGGTCGTCATTTTCTGCCGCTTGATTGGGTCGCCGTGGCTGTGGGGTTCCCACAGCTCACAACAAAGTTCTGATGATTCTCGCGTTCGCCGGGCGCTGGCGGACAGTGATAGTCCCAGCCCCTGCAACGCTTTACATTTGGAAAGTATTGTACTAGTCTAAACTGTACTGAAGTAAAATATAACGATTCTCATCGATATCCGGAGAATCGAAGAAGACCAGGGTCAATTGTTGGCGAAAGTCCGATCTTCGAACCTTGGCCTGCGGTACGTGAGTTCGGCGTAGTGTGCCCGGAAAATTTCGCGTACCAGGGGGAAGGGGATGACGTGTCGGTATGGAGGCAAGCCAAATGAGCCCAATTACAGTGAATTCCGCACCAGAGCGTGTGAGATTCGCGCAGCAATCGCTTCGTTCCGTGGTCGAGAAATGGCTTAGGCCAACGCTGGCCGCACCTGCCCGAGTGAGCGACTTCAGTCGAATGGCAATCGGCGGCACGCGCTTCGTGCGCGTCGAGGTGTCGCGACAGGACCGACGGATTTCCTTCTTGTTCTTTCGGCAAGTGGAATGTGTTTCCGCCAGCGACACCGCGTCCGATGACGAAATTCTATTGAATGATACCTATGCCGACCAGGCACTTAGACAGCCGTCATTTGAGCGTGTCAGTGACGAGAGTGTCTGCCAATGCAGCCCCGTGCCGACTTGGGGAATGCATCTTGATGCGCGGTAGTAATTTTCAGGAACAAAGATCATGTTTGCGGATTTGAGCGAAGATATCATTGATTGGCCACGCGCTATTGCGCACCGCCTCCGCGGTATTGTTTTCGCGGCAATTGTGGTCTGCGGGTCGCTAGCCGGACTGTGTTTTGGCGCTGATTCGCAGGTTGGGCCAACGCCAACCCACACCTTCGACGCGCCTCGAGAGGGCGAGCCCACAGCGGAGGAAATCGCAACTGTTTTGAGCGTCCGCTTTCATATAGGGTTGCACGACGCATTGGAAATCGGTCACGCGGTGCTGAACGCAGCCAGGCGCTACACAATCTCGCCGTTCTTATTGCTTGCGGTGATCGCGGTCGAATCTAGTTTCGACCGATTCGCGATCAGTGTGGTTGGCGCCAGGGGACTCATGCAAGTGCTTCCATCTCAGCACCGAGACCGCGTCCTTCGCACGTCCGATTTGACCGACGCGCGCACGAATGTTGGAATCGGATCAGAAATTCTGCATAACTACATAAGAGAGGCGGACGGAAATCTCGACAGCGCGTTATATCGCTATAGCGGGGGCGCGAGGGGCTATGCGCGACGCGTAGTCGATCACATGAGCACGATGAAGGCAGACTTCGGTTTGTAGTCGTGGCCTGGATCGGAATGGGCTGATGACGCTCAAGAAGCAGACAATGGGCAGAGTGATGGGGAAGATCGCATCTCGTGGATGGCGAACGGGGCTACAGTTCCGACCCCATCCGGCTCGGTCGACCCTGCGCCCTGCCGCGTCAGTAGCTTAGTCATTTCTGAAAGGGTGCGAGGCATGTCGCGTTCGGGACGGCTCCTGGGGTTGATGGAGATACTGCGCACCAGGCGACGCCCCGTGACGGCCGCGCAACTTGCGGTCGAACTTGCGGTGTCCGAGCGGACGATTTATCGCGACATCGCTGAACTGACGGCGCAGGGCGCTCCCGTTGAAGGCAGCGCGGGCGTGGGTTATGTGCTCAAGCCGGGCCATTTCCTGCCGCCCCTGATGTTCGCGCGCGAGGAAGTGGAAGCGATCCTGCTTGGGCTGCGCTACGTCGACCAGCGGGGCGACGACGTGCTCAAAACCGCTTCCGCTGCAGCATTGGCGAAGATCGTTGCGGTGCTGCCGCCGCTCGCGGGCGCCACGCTCGACGCGCCGCTTGCAATGCCGGGACCGCCGGCGCCGTTCTTTCCTGATATCGTAGTCGAACTCGACCGCTTGCGCGCGGCGATTCGTGCACAGTGCCGCCTCGAAATCGTCTATGCCGATGCGGCCGGGTGTTCCTCGCGGCGAGTGGTCTGGCCGGTGCAAATCGGTTTCATGGACAGCGCGCGCGTGCTCGCCGCATGGTGCGAACTGCGTCAAGCATTTCGCACGTTCCGGACCGACCGAATTCTCGAAGCGAAAGAAGGCGTGCGCTATCCGGGACGTCGTAGCGAGCTGATGCGGGCGCTGCATGCGCACCTGACGCTTTCCGCTCAAGCACAGCCTGCTGACAGAAACTGACAGTTGCTTGCGCGACACTGTCCGTTTTCCAGCTCATTGATAGCCGGCCAGAACGCCGGGTATCTATAGTTACTATGACTACTCGAGTTAACACCCCGCTCAAGCATTCGATGGGCGAGCAACAGTTTCGCGCTCTTTCGGCCATACTGAACTCGATTGAACCCGTCTTCGACGAGCCGGTCTTTCTCGCGACCGCATTCGACGGACTTGAACACCTGACGCTGATGGAACGCGTACGTCGCGCCAGTGGTGCGATTGACGCTGGCTCACGTGGACTACGAGGCGGTTACGATGCAGTACTCGCGCTGTTGATGCAGGCGGCGCCGCTGCTCGGCAAAGGGTTCGTGTCGCTCGTGGCGCCCGATTATGTCGGGCAGTACGGTCGGCATGCATTCGAGCGTTCTATGGACGCGCTGAAATACTTCACGCGATTCGGTTCGTCCGAATTCGCAGTGCGCGAATTTTTGCGTGATGATACGCACTGCGCGCTTGCGATCATGGAAACCTGGTCGACGGACTCAGATGAGGCGGTGCGGCGGCTCGCGAGTGAAGGCAGCAGGCCCCGCCTGCCCTGGTCATTCCGGCTGGGTGATATAGAGGGCGATCCGTCGTTAGCGGCGCCGATTCTCGACAGTCTGAGCGCCGACCCGAGTGCATACGTACGCAAATCGGTGGCAAACCATCTGAACGATGTGACGAAGATGCATGCGGCGTGGGTGCTGGAGCGAGTCGGTCAATGGGATGGAGACAATCACCATACCCGATGGATCGTTCGCCACGGGCTGCGCACGTTGGTAAAACAGGGTAATATGCAGGCGCTTGCGATCCTGGGCGCGGGGGGCGCGCCTGAGATTGTGCTCGAGGCGTTTAGCGTGACTCCGCAGCGGATTGTCATCGGTGACACGATCACACTCAGCTGCAAGCTGAGTTCGGCGGTGAAGGCGGCGCAGAGGCTTGTCGTCGATTATCGTATCAGATATGTGAAGCGCAGCGGCGCGACGGCTGCAAGGGTGTTCAAGCTGAAGGAGCTGACTCTGGAACCCTGTCAGCATATTTCGTTAAGCCACACCCAGCATATTCGCGACTTCACGACACGCACGCACTACGCCGGACGGCACGTAGTTGAGCTGATTGTCAATGGTGACGTCGTTGCGAATTCATTCTTTCACCTCGTCTGATCCGTCGTTCGGCGACAGGGGCGCCACGGTCCACCCCGTCTCGCTGATGGTCGAGGTTGCCTCACCCCATGTGCCTTCGATCGAGAATTGCCTCCCGGCACGTCCAGCAGCAATCTGTAGCCCTCAATGGCAAAGCCCTTAGTCAGGCTCTCCTTCGGGCTAACGCTTGAGGTCCCTACTTTGGCATATCCGTCCCGCGGGGGCGTCTACTCCATTAGCCTGAGGCACGCCCACTCGACGCAGGCGATGGAAAGTCTTCACGGCGCTCCGCCCATTTCAGGATCGCATCCAGTGCCGGGCAGAGCGCCTGGCCCCAATCGGTCAGGCGATAGTCCACCTTCGGTGGCACCTGGTGATAGACCGTGCGCGTCACAATGCCGTCCTCTTCGAGGCGGCGTAACTGCTGGGCAAGCATCTTTTGCGTGATGCCGGGGATCAGCCGCTCGAGGTCCGAAAAACGCCGCACCTGTCCACCGAAAAGGTGAAACAGGATCACCAGCTTCCAACGACCTTCCAGCAGCTTGAATGCGGCTTCGACGTCGACCGCGGCGGTCGCAGGCGTGTAGACTTTTCGGTTGGGCACGGCTTACTTACTTTTTAGTGCGTTCTTGCGATGTGGTAACTATAGCGCCATCATTGAGACATGCAAACGTGACGTTCAGGAAAAGTCCGATGAACATGACACTGCCGCCGCCACTGGATGCCTATCTGAATGCGGAAACCACCAACGACACTGCCCCTCTTGCGAACTGCTTCGCTGCCGACGCCGTCGTACAAGACGAGGGCCGCACTATCGAGGGGCTCGAAGCCATCCAGGCATGGAAGAAAGACGCCAAAGCCAGGTACCAGTACAACGTCGAGCCGTTGGACCTGTCCCAGGATGGCGCCGTCGTCACAATGCGCGCCAGGCTCACGGGCGCCTTCCCCGGTAGCCCGGTCGAGCTGACCTACACGTTTGTCCTGGCTGGCGGCAAGATCGCGTCTCTGGAGATTCACTGATGAGCACTGCACTCGAACTTCAGGGCCTTCGCGCGCTTGTCACAGGCGGGACCAAAGGAGTCGGTAAAGCCGTTGTCGCGCGCCTTTGCGAGGCTGGCGCGAACGTCCTTGCGACGGCACGTTCGCGTCCCGATGACCTTTCCGAAGAAAGGTTCATCGGCGCGGACATCACGACGGCCGAAGGCTGTAAAACTATTGTCGAGGCCGTGCTCGAACGGCTCGGCGGCGTCGATATAATCGCGCACGTGGCGGGTGGTTCATCTGCGCCAGCGGGTGGCTTCAGCGTGCTCGACGACGACGAATGGAACAAGGCATTGAGCCTGAACCTGCTCCCGGCAGTGCGCATCGATCGCGCGCTGTTGCCCTTGATGGTCGAGCAGCGCTCGGGCGTCATCATCCACGTCACGTCGATCCAGCGGCAGTTACCGTTGCCGGAGGCCACGATTGCCTATGCCGCCGCCAAGGCTGCCCTCTCGAACTACAGCAAAGCCTTGTCCAGGGAAGTCAGTCCGAAAGGCATTCGCGTCGTACGCGTCTCCCCCGGCTGGGTCGAGACAGATGCGGCCGCGGGTCTCGTTGCTGAGATCGCCCGGCAGAACGGCATCGACACGGAAGGCGCCCGCAAGATCATCATGGATTCGCTCGGGGGCATTCCTCTCGGCCGGCCATGCTCTCCCCGAGAAGTCGCAGAACTCATTGGTTTCCTCGTCTCCGCGCGGGCCAGCGCCATCACCGGCACTGAGTACGTCATCGACGGCGGAACTGTTCCGATCGCGTAATCTGAGAGGCTCTGTTGCAATAAGAACGGTATCCCGGAGACGGTGACGATCGACAAAAGTGGGATCATCGGGCGATCAAGCGCATTGTCTGACCAATGCTGGGGTTCAAGGATTTTCGTTGCACCCGAATCAGCTTGGGCGGCATCGAACTCATGCACATGATAGCGAAGGGTCAGAAGGACGATGATGAGGCACTGCAATGCTCCATCCCCGAGCAGTTTTACGGTCTTGCGACGTAAGCAATCCTATCAACGTCTCTCCGCTTCGCCTCCGCCCCCTTGCTGCGACACAACCTTTTCCTGCCTGACGCCTGCGTGCCTCATGAAGAGCGAAGGATGGGCCAAGCGTGTAGCTGTACGGGCGAACACTCCAGACCCGGAAGCGACGCGCGGAGTCCATAGGTATGCTGCGCCGATGTCCACGACGAGGAAACTGGATGGTTTTGTGCCCGCCAATCAACAACTGCAGCATGGTCGCTTTTCGTTGAAAGACGCGCTGAATCTGCACGGATCTCGCATACAGCAACAAATTTTAGCTGTCCGTTTATTGAGGAATGCGTGGCAGCGAATGTGGTGTCGACGACTCAATACACGGAGAAATACAATGCGGGGGCGTTCAAGCTTGCCAAGACCGTGGGCCAGCAAGAAGCGGCTGGTAGATTAGGCGTGTTGGCGACGACGCAGGGGAGCTGGAGTCAGTGGCGTCGTGCGCGAGCCGAGATGATTCAGCCAGTGGATCTGCGGTAAGCGTACCGGCCAGGCGCGCTGCTCTGCTATATCGGCTACGTCTCGCAGCGTTCACCGGCCCGGCCTGACTGACCGGGCTTTTTCCGTTGCTCGACTAATCGGAGGCGGGCACTTACAGGAATTGTTCGCCTACCATTTCTTCACTTTTCGCCCACAGAGCTTCAGCGCGCGCGGGATCGAGCGCATAGCTGCGTACACCGGACATCAACCCGTCGCCGTCGTCGTATTCTGCAACGTGGCAATCTTCGCAATAGCGCCCGCCAACGGTATCCGCTGCTGCGGTTACGCCCGCCCACAGCGATGTTGCTGAAGCTTGCGAAACGTCTTTCCACGGAAATGCGGCCATGCCGCCTGGATATGTCTGCTCGATTGCGGCCACCATCTGCTGTACGACGTCGTCAGTCAGATAGCGGCTCAGTTCGGTATGGGCTGCTCCGGGATGGACGGCGGTCGCCTGGATACCCTTGTCGCGGTGTCGACGGTCGAACTCTACCGCGAATAGGATCGTAGCCGTCTTCGAACGGCCATACGCGGCAAAAGGGGTGTACGATGTACGGTCGAAACCAGGATCGTCCAGATCGACATCTGCCAACCGATGGCCAGCCGAAGTGACGCTGACGATTCGTGCTCCTGGTCGCAGCAACGGAACGAGGCGATTGACCAGGACGAAATGGCCGAGGTGATTGACGCCGAACTGTGTTTCGAAGCCATCCACTGTCTCGCTTTTGGGGCAGGCCATGATTCCAGCATTGGCGATGATAAGATCGAACGTCTGGCCATTGGCGAGCAGCGCGTCTGTACACTTGCGCACCCTGGCAAGCGATCCGAGATCGAGCTGGACGAGGCTGAGCTTGCCGGGATCTGCTGAAGTTCCGCCTATGCCGGCGATCGCTGAACGGGCCTTGTCAAGGTTCCGCGCGGCACCAACGACATGGGCACCACGCTTGGTCAGCGCGCGAACGGTCGCTACACCAATACCAGCTGAGACCCCCGTGACAAGCACGCGCTTGCCGGTTAGGTCAAGATCTTCGAGTACATCGTCCCCAGTGGACGTCGCGTCAAATGGTTTGCTCATGTCGATTTCCTTGTCACGGGTATCAATCCGTTTTTGCCTGATAGTTGGAGAAGGGAAGGGATGTAGTCGGTGTCAGACGAACCTGGCGACCGGCTCGGGTACTTACTGATCGTTCCATAAATCATGACGTCACCACAACGTTGCCTGAATCCGGCACGCGGCGATGATCGAAGGCCGGCGCTGGTCGCTTTTGAGCTTGTTGCGGGTATGGTATGCAACTCGTTGAGGTTGTCGGGGCAGAAGTTCGCAATCGCGTGACGCTTGAGCCATGCCCACAGATACTGGACGGGATTGAGTTCCGGACAATACGGTGTCAGGAAGGCGATCTGAATATGGCCCTCGAGCGAATCCAGGTGTTGGCGGACAATTGTGGCGCGATGGGGCCTGGCACCATCCCAAATGATCAGCATCGGCTGCTTCAGATGCGCTTTGAGCGCCTTTCAGCAGTCCGCGTGCGGTCATCGAGTTCAGGATGACAACCCAGCGCTCCCTATGCGCCTGGGTGAAGTCCCGGTGAATCGAAGAAATCTTGGGATGTGAGTCGAGCTGGGCAATATAAGCGAACCAGACGCGCCACCATTGGATGCTGTGGTCTTCCAGGAGCATCACCGACGTCATGAAGGCTTTGAGGTCGCTGCCACTTTTCCGTAACGCCTCATCGGTGATAGTGACGAACCGGGCGTGATTGTATTTGAAGATGGGGGTCAACAACTCATCCTCGTTCTTGAAATAGTGCGTGACGATTGTCGTGCTGTAACCGGCCTCGCGCGGCACGTCGCGAACGGTCAGTGCACCCAGCCCCGATTTGGCGAGCAGGCGCGAAGCGACCTCGATGACGCGCCGGCGCTTTTCGTCATGATCGACTGGTGGTGGCATCCGAGAGCACCGCCTCCGAAATGTCTGTCTCATCTTGCGCCAAACTCACGTCGGTTCACGAACTAGCGAAACTGAAAACAATCTTCCCGGGAACATTTCCTTCCCACATCATCCGCATCCCTTCGGCGGCTTCCGTGATCGGCAGCACCCTGCCCACCTGAGGCTTCAACCCGTATTCGTCAACGAAGGTGATCAGATCCCTGAATTCGCTACGCGTTCCAGCAAAGACGCCCGTTACTGTGATTTGGTCGAATGTGATGCTAGCCAGTTCCGCACCCGGCTGATCACCGGTTGTCACGCCGCAGATGACCACAGTACCCCCCGGCCGCACGGAATGAATCGAATGTTTCCAGGTTGCCGCTCCGACCGGTTCGAACACCGCATCGACCTTC
This sequence comes from Paraburkholderia sp. GAS448, assembly GCF_050435685.1. Taxonomy (NCBI): domain Bacteria; kingdom Pseudomonadati; phylum Pseudomonadota; class Betaproteobacteria; order Burkholderiales; family Burkholderiaceae; genus Paraburkholderia; species Paraburkholderia sp. GAS448. Next base: position 3,186 of record NZ_JBNDKT010000055.1, on the reverse strand, counting down.
TCCGGAAGCGATTCGTTGGACGCGAAAGTCCGGTGGGCGCCGAGACTTTCGGCGAGAGCACGCTTCTCCTCCGAGCGCCCCGTCGCCCATACCCGCAAGCCGGCCGCGCGGCCAAGCTGAATGAGCGCGGTAGCAACGCCGCCGGACGCGCCTTGGACAAGGACCGTCTGTCCGGGCCGCAGCCGCACGCGGGTGAACATCATCCGATAGGCGGTAAGCCACGCGGCCCCTAAAACGGCGGCCGGAACCGACGCAAGGCTTTGTGGCAAAGGCACCGCATTGCGCCGCGGCACGACCATGTAGTCGGCGAATGATCCGTGAAACTGCTCGGTGAAAACATTGCGTTCGGGATCCAGTGTCTCGTCGTCTCTCCAATCGGTATTGCCGATGATTGGATAGATCGCGACCCGCGTGCCGTCGTCCAGAGTGCCGATCCCATCGCAGCCGAGGATCATGGGGAAAATCTCGGGTCGCCCGGCCGCGGCGCCCATGCCTCGCAGTGTCCAGATATCGTGCCAGTTGAGACTGGCGGCAGACATCTTGACCCTTACCCACCCTTCTGGAACCCCTAGTTCCGGGTGCTCGCCGACGATAAGCGCCGACAATGGGGAGTCGAAATTGGGCTTTTCCACATAGGCTGCGAACATGACTTTCTTTCCTCCGAATTTTCAGACGAGAACCGATTGATCATTCTTGTCGCGGCTTATATATGGCCGGCACAGGCCGTAATCCTCCAGAATGGGGAGGACGTCTTTCGTCACTCGACGGATGTCCTCGAGCGGCTTGACCCAGGTAAACAGAATGCCGTCGATACCAGCATCGGAAATCGCCTTCATCTTGCGCGCCACCGTCTCGGGAGAGCCTGCGATCAGGTAACGCATGCCGACGCTGATAATCCAGCCAGGAGTCGGCATAACGTCTGCCATGCAGCTAGCGGCATGAAGCCAGTTGTTGTCGGTGGGCACGTGCCCATCTACAAGATAGCGCGTGAGCGTCTCCCATGGCTTCAGGCTATAGTCGAGCGCCTTGGCGATCGCCGATCCTTCGGAAACCAAAGTTTTGGCAATTCAGCGCCTGGGCTTCGAATCGTTGCCGGGCAGCACGTCCTCGCGTGAGCACGATCTGGTGATGGCGGCCGCGCACACTGGGTACCCCGCACGTTATGAGGACACGCAGATGCCCACCATGTTGAGGTGGACATCTGCTGCGCCGACATCTCGCGCGAGTCTACGTTTGGCAAATCTCGCGCTTACGCACGACGATCTCCTGGCGTGGTGGGCGACACCGGCAAGAACACGCAATGCGGGTCAGGCTGACAGTCCACCGTCTATGGCGAGATCGATTCCGGTCACAAATTTGGACTCGTCGGAGGCGAGGTACACGCAACCGTACGCAATCTCCTCTGGCTCGCCCCAGCGCCCGATTGGCCCGAGACTCGCCGCGGCGAACTTCTGCGCCTCGGCGTTCTGCATTGACGCTGGCGTCCGAATGATTCCAGGATGCACGGCGTTGACCCGGATTCCTTCGCCGGCATGCGCCAAGGCCGTGGACTTGGTAAATTGGCGTATCGCGCCCTTGGACGCATGGTAGGCGGCGAAACTGGGGCCGCCACGCAGCCCGAACAGCGAGCCGATGTTGATGATGCTGCCGCCGCCGCGCTTACGCAGATGGCCGATGGAATGCTTGGTCGCCAGAAAGGTGCCCTTGGCATTGATGTTGATAATGCGGTCCCACTCATCCTCGCTGGTCTGCTCGGCGGTTTTGCCGATGCCGACGCCAGCGTTGTTGACCAGCACGTCCAGACCGCCGAAGCGCGCGACAGCGCGTTCCAGCAAGGCCTGGACCTCGGATTCCACACGGACATCCGTCTTGACGAACTCGGCCTCGCCGCCCGCAGCCTTGATCGCCGCCGTGCAGCGTTCGCCGCCGACCGGATCCACATCGACAACAACAACTTTAGCGCCCTCGCGGGCGAAGACAGTGGCGATGCCCTCGCCGATGCCGGAACCCGCACCGGTCACGACGGCTACTTTGCCTTGCAGGCGGCCTAAACCCTTTGCCGACATTGATGCACCTCCTTTCCTGTAGTGGTCAACCTGCTTCCCGGCGAACGCCGCAGCGCCGCCCAGAAGGGTTCCGCCTTCAAACCCAGAAGGCGAAGAAGCGCGCTTCGAGGCTTTCCCGGGGCGTCGCGTTGGGGTGGAGCTCGGTGTTGTTAAAGCTGCTGTGCCAGACGGTTTGATCGTCGTTGAATTTGGTGTCGTAGCCCTTGAAGATCAGCAGTTCCTCCTCGCTCATGTTGGAGAAGTAGTACCACTTGTCGTCCGGATCGTAGAGGCCCAGGCGCGTCTCGACGGTGTGCCCTTCCGCCTCCATGCTGGTGACGTTGTCCATTACCACGCACTTGCCGGGCTTGATGCTGAAGCCGTCGGTGAAGGCCAGCGGGAAATCCTGAGGCGGCTTCGACACCGCCCGCCAGGTGTTGTACATCACCACCCGCTTGTGCGGCGGCACGGTGATCTTCTCATCCTCCTGGACCCACCTGGCCCAGTCGTGGAAGGTCTCCTGAGTCACATCGGCGTGCACGAAGCCAGCCGGCCGAGTGGTGTCGTTGCCGTTTTCGCCTGGTGCGCGCTGGGACAGGCGGACCTGGCAGTACGTGCGGTACGGCAGGACGTAGTCGGCGCCGGAGATCTTCTTGATTGCCGCCTGGATCTCGTCGTGGTAGGTACCCTCCAGCTGCTTGGCGTCGCGCAGGTGCGAGACACTGCTGACATGGTCCACCAGGATGAAGCCTTCCTTGTCCAGATCGAGGTAGTCACGAATCGGGCGCGCGTCGTGGATGATGACCTTGTGCGCCTCCAGCGGCCGATAGGTCTGGCTCGGATCGATCACGTTGGATCGGGCGCGAGGGATGTTCTGGCTGAAATTCATGTAGGCCTCGACCGAGGGCAGGTGGATCTCGGTATAGGCCCGTGCAGCGGCGGCGAAACCAGACATGGTCGGTATCTCCTCTGGGATTTTTGCTGGATTTTTCGGGCTGGATCAGTCGGCCACAGGTTCGCTGGTCACCGCAGCAATAGCTTCGGGCGTTTCCCACTGGCTCTTCCAGCCCGGCGGTGGCGGCGCGATGTGATCGGCTGCATGGTTGCGCTTTGCCATCTCGTAGACCGCGCGGCAACCAAC
>NZ_JBNDKT010000054.1:0-35752 GCF_050435685.1 Paraburkholderia sp. GAS448 | reverse complement strand
GCCATTCGAGGTCTTCGAACGTATGCTCGCAACCGCTTCGATACACTCAGCTTCCATTCATTAGCCCCCTGTTGCGCTTCACTCTTGAAACCGCCTGGCAATACCTGACGGCCGAGGTGTCCTATGCGTTTGGTGGCAATGCAGGCGCATTTGGTGCGGGAAGCCAGATTGGGGCATCGCTTCTCTATCTGCCCGCCCAACCATTGCGCCTGGCTGCCGCGTACCTGGACTCGCGCGATGCCGTGAATTCTTCGGCGCACTTCAAATCCTGGACTGCCGGCGGATCCTATTCGTTCGAATATACGACGCTCACAGCAGGCTGGGCCGTGAACAGGCAGGATGCCGGGTTTGTCGGTAATTTCCCTAACGGGCCTTTCACCCCGCCGGAATTGACCGCGCTTAAATTCAATACGTTCAGTTCCCGGCAGATGTTTTTTGGTGGGGTGACGCAGCAGGTAGCGGACGTGATTCACCTTTCTGCGAATGTGTGGCGCACCATTCAGACCGGGAAGACGCAGGCAGCCAACGGGAACGCGACGCAATTCCAGTTGCTTGCGGACTATAACTGGTCGAAACGCACGGATACCTATCTGGAAGCCGACTACTCGCTGTACCGCGGCGGAATGGTCGGCGCCCAGTTCCAGGGTATCAACGCCCTGAGCTCGGCGTACGGCACGACCCAGCTAGGCATCATGGCTGGCTTGCGGCATATGTTCTAGCGGGCTGCTGATGAATGACGCGTTGAAACGGCTCAACGTCGCACGTTGCGAAGCTGGCGCGTCAGTCAGAATTGAAATGAAGGAGGTTTCGAATTCTTTGCAGAAATTGCCCTGTCGGACCCATGTCAGGCGAGGCGAGAACCGCAATCTTGCGATGAAGCGCTTCCATTCCGCGACGTGCCGATTTGTCGAGATCAGAGATAAATTCTGTATGTTTCGCCAACAGCGGCTCGATCGCTTTGCGCGGGAGCCGATAGACTTTGCAGTGCGTGCGCGCGACGGCAGTAGCCGCGTGAGGTGCCGCGGTGAGCATGCCAATCTCGCCGACGTATTCGCCAGCACCAATGCAGCCGATCGTTTCGGCCGAGGCGCCCGATTGTCGCGTCAGTTCGAGGATGCCCCAGGCGACGATATAGAGCGCGGCGTCGCTCCTCCCTTCCGAAAAGAGCGCATCCCCGGGTTCCAGTCGAAGCAATTCGAGCAGCGCTGCAAGACCGTCGCGTTGTTGCTCGTCGAGGCACTCGAACAGGATGACGTCGCGAACCAGACGGCGCGTGGTCAGCGCCTCTTCCGTGAGATTGAGCCTTGAAGGTTCTTCCTGGCGGCTCGGGTCGAGAAACCCGGCATAGTACAGTTGGCGGCGCACACTTCGCAGGAGGAGATCCCTGGTCGATCCGAGATGACTGGTGTCCCCGACGAAAAATGAAATCCTGTAGGCGTTCCGCCGCGCGCCGAGCTGAGTCAGAACGGCACTCGGCGGCGGCGTTCGCAGGAGGTCCGGGCAGAGCAGCGTCGCGTGAAGCAGGGTCTCGATGACGCGATCCGGAACGGCACTTTCCGGACAGGATAGATCGACGGATGCGGTCCTACGCGGACTCGGGATGCTTCTGTTGACGATCTCGGCCCTGGCGATCAGGCTGTTTGGAATAATCGCCGTGTCGTCCCCATCCGTGCGGATCCGGATCGACCGCCAGTTGACCTGCACGACGATTCCCTCGGTCTTGTCCGCGATCTGAATTCGATCACCCACGCTGAACGGCGCCTCGATGCCGACTGCGATGCCGGAAAACACGTCGGCCAGTGTGTTTTGCAGCGCAAGACCGACCACGATCGCCACGACGCCTGAGGTGGCGACCACGCCTGTGACCGGCAGCGCGAAGACCGAGTTCAGAACGATCGCGGCCGTCGCGATATAGACAGCGGCGGAAGAGAGGTCTGAGAAAAGCCTGGCTCCGCGCGAGCCGCGATCCCGATGATGCGCGAACCAGAGGGCGGCGACAACAATCCGCGAACCCAGCAGCCACCATGCACCGCCTATCGCACGCAACCACAAGGCACCACTGTCGGCCGGAGCGTGCAAGGGCGGAAACACCGGGAAGAAAATGCCCTGTTTGTGAAAGTAGAAGCTGATGGCGAGAAAACAGCTCAGGTCGAACGTGATCCGGACTTTGTCCGAGAATTGCCGAAGCCCGAGCACTCCCACGATGGTGATCGCGACCAGCATGGCGGCGGATAGAAGTGTCAGATTCACGTCGTTCTCTTTAGGCGCTATTCAGGCGCGACGCCGGGTATCCTGGTCGCGAGCGCTAACACGGGAGCCGCCGACAGAGCCGTGTTGTACGCATTAAATGATGCATTTCCTGCTTGCAGAAGCTGCCTGTTCGCCAAGTTCAAATCTGTGATGGCATCCAGGCAGGGAAGAAGGCGCCGAAAAGCGCGAACGAAGGCGCGCCTCTCGTGGCGCACCCGTTCAACGTGCTCAAGGCTTTAGATAGGTACAGTGCGTGCCGTTGACTCACGACCATCCTGTTATTCGCGTTTCGAAAACAGCTCGTCCCGCCGAAGGGATAAAAGGCCGAGCAGTATTTGATCGCGATACGCAGCAAGGTCCTGCACAGATCGGGATTTCGTCTGTTCGTGAACACCCTGGATAATCGTCGCGCGGACTTCGGGGGTCAACTCGGGCGTGCCAAGCACGTGCCACCACGCGGTCAAAGGGCCAGTGAACTGTTCGAAGAAATGTTCGATGCCGCCGTCGCCTCCGCCCAGATGGAAGAGCAGACTGGGGCCCATACCCCCCCAGCGCAGGCCTGGACCCCAGGAAACGGCGGTATCCGCGTCGGCTACGCTGACAACGCCTTCCGATATCAGATACACCATCTCACGATAGAGCGCGGCTTGCAGCCGATTGGCGACGTGCCCTGGCACCTCCTTGTGCAGCCGGACCGTGCGCTTGCCCAGACTGCTGTAGAAAGCCGCGACGCGTTCAATCGTCTCTTCCGATGTCCTGGCGCCGCCGACAATTTCAACAAGCGGTATCAGATGCGGCGGATTGAACGGATGTCCGATCACGCACCGCTCGGGGTGGTGCTCGCAAGCCGACTGGATCTCGCTCATGGTCAGGCCCGACGAACTCGATGCGATGATCGTGCCGGGTGCGAGGATGTTGTCGAGATGCCTGTAGAGGTCTTTCTTGAAGTCGATCCGCTCGGGCCCATTCTCCTGAACAAAATCGCTGCCGGTCACCGCTTCGTCAAGATTCGCCGTGAACGTCAGTCTGGAACGTGAGGCGCCTGGCGCCAGTCCCAATCCTTCCAGGGCGGGCCATGCCGCTTCGATGAATGCCTCGAGCTTCGGCCTGGCATCCGGCGCGATGTCCGTGGCGATGACATCGAGGCCCCTGGCAAGGAACAGGGCGGCCCAGCTCGCACCGATGACGCCGGTGCCGATAATGGCAATGCGGTTGATGTCTTTGCTCATGGCTGACAATCCTTCGAGTGGAGTGGGATCAGGCGAAGGCGCTAAATCCGCTCACCGCCTTGCCGACGATCAGGGAGTTCATTTCGCGCGTGCCTTCGTAGGAATAGAGCGCTTCCGAGTCGGCAAAGAAGCGGGCGACGTTGTAGTCGAGCACGATCCCGTTACCGCCGAATATTTCCCGCGCCCAGGCAACGGTCTCGCGCATACGGGTCGTGCAGAATGCCTTGGCCAGTGACGCATGCTGGTCCAGCAGCTTGCCCTGGTCCTGCAATTCGGCAAGCCGTGCAACCATGCATTGCGACGCGGTGATGTTGCCGAGCATTTTGGCGAGGAGGTCCTGCACCATCTGGAATGACGCGATCGGTTTGCCGAACTGCTCGCGGGTCTGTGCGTAGCGCAGCGCATGTTCGTAAGCGCCCATGCTGCAGCCGACGGCTTCCCATGCGACGTATTGGCGGGTAAGCCGAAGGACCCGCGCCGTATCGCGGAAGGATAGATCGCCCTGGAGGCGGTTCTCTTCGGGCACGCGGCAATGATCGAGCGTGATGACACCGTTCTGCACGACTCGAAGTGCGATCTTGTTCTCGATTTTTTCTACGGAAAAGCCCGGGGTGGTTTTGTTCTCGACGATGAAACCTTTGACCTGATTGTCATCGACATCGCGCGCCCAGATAATCGACAGGTCGCACCAGGGTGAATTGCCTATCCACCGCTTCTGACCATTGAGAACCCACGTATCGCCTTCTCGCCTGGCGGTTGTCAGCAGGCCCCCGCCGGCGCCCGATCCCACCAGCGGTTCGGTCAATCCGAAGCAGCCGATCTTTTCCAGTCGCGCCATGGGCGGCAGCCATTTCCGCTTCTGTTCCTCTGAACCGCCGAGATAGATCGATCCCATTGCCAGCCCACTATGGACCCCGTAGAAGGTCGCGATGGACGAGTCGACGCGCGCCAGTTCCATGGCGATAAATCCATCGAGAAGCGTGCTGCCGCCAGGGCAACCATAGCCGTCAAACCCGACCCCGACGATATTGAGATCCTTGATCCCGGGAATGAGCTCGAACGGGAACGCGTCCTCAGCCCAAAACTTGTTGATCACGGGAGCAACCCGGCTCTCCATGAAGGCACGCACCCGCTTTAGCAAGGCTTGTTCGCTATCACTCAGGAGTTCGTGAATCAGATAAAAGTCGCTGTCGGGGGCCGGAAGCGGGTGGTTTGGCTTCGCGCTGGCAGTCATGATGATGTCCTAAAGGGCGTTGATCAGGATGCGTTCGAGGGGGCGCGCAGATAGTCGTGAACGACTTCTGCGCCCGCGATCGTCAGATCGGTCAGGATATGGATTGCGGATAGAACCTCGAGCACAGGCAGCTTTGCGACGGGCGCGAAACAATGAGGATGCAGTTCAAGAGAGGCAGGCCCGGTCCAGGCTCCTTTTACCGTGATGTCGGTCACGTAATACTTGACCAGTTCGCAGACCCGGGCCGACCCGTCGACGTGAGGCAGGATTTTGAGCAGGAAGCCGGGTGCCGCGAGCGTCTTCTTGACGGCGGCGAGATCGAGCGGCTCGTACTTGTAGGCCATGGTTGCGGTCACAACGCGCACGCCGTTGTAGTCGAGGGTTCCCACCAGCGCGTCGTTGCGGATTTCAAGCTTCGGTTGCGCGAGCACTTTCGGAAAGCCGAGCAGCTCACGGCCGGAAGCTATGCCGGCTTCATTGTCGAGGTACATGGCATGGGTGAAGCCGCCGGACTCGCCTTTGAACGTTACCGGAATGACTTGACCGGTCTCGGTATAGGAACCTAGCCCACTAGAATCGGGCATGCTGATGAACTCATATTTGACAATAGGCTCGGCCGGAAGCAGCGGTGCGGGCACGAAGCTGGCAAGCGCTTCTGGATCGGTGCGATAGGTAACGATGATCGTTTCGCGATCGACGAACCGGAAAGGAAACTTGGGATAGGCTGGGCTGCTGATCGGCATCGCGTAAGCGCGAGCGCGGATTTCGTCTTCAGTCATGGAAAACTCCTGGTATGTGGCGGGCAGTAGCCGGCGAGTGCATTGCCGCCAGAGGCGTTCGTTCAAATCGCTTAACACGATCAGATTCAGGCCGAGCCTTCGAAGCGCGCGACCGCGCCCGCGTCGTAAAGGCGTGCGATCTCGCTCTCGTTGAAGCCCAACTCTTTCATGATCTCTGCGCCGTGTTCGCCAAGTTGCGGCGCGGCGCACGGCTTGACCTTCTGCTCTCCCACGATCTGGATCGGATTGCTGACCGTTCGCATGGCGGGCTTGCCCGGCACGTCGAGCGGCACGACTATCCCATTGGCCGCCAACTGGGGGTCGTGAATGATCTCCTCGGCAACCTGCACGACGCCGAAAATCACTCGTGCGGCGGTGAGCGCCTGTTTCCAGAAGGCCAGCGGCTGGCTGGAGAACAACGGGTCGAGAATCTCGACCAGTGCGGCTGTGTTGTCGGTGCGCCGGTCATCGGTAAAGCGCGGGTCCTCCAGAAGCTCGGGCATGCCAATAGCGCGGGTGAAGGCCGGCCAGTCCTTGCGTTGCGCCGCGACCAGCAGGATCCAGCGCCCGTCGGCTGTCTGGTAAGGGTTCAGCAACGCGTTGGGTGGATTTTTTCGATCGTGCTGGGCGAAGAACCGACCACCATTGAGACCGCCCTCGACCCACGCTGCTGCTGCCCAGATACCATTGGCGATCAGCGAAGTCGACACATGGCTGCCTTTGCCGGTCGTGGCGCGCACATAAAGCGCCGTGACGATCGCGGCATAGAGTGTCGTTGCCGTGGCGTGGTCGCCAATCCCGGGAATGGGAAGCGTCGGCGGGCTACCGGCATCGTGAGTGACCTCCATGAGGCCGGAGCGTGCCCAATAGGCCGTGACATCGAAACCCGGGGTGTCGGCCTCGGGCCCCTCGGAACCATAGCCGGTAATGTCTGCGTAGATCAGCTTTGGGTTGAGCGGCGAGAGGGCCTCGTAGGTCACGCCCAAAGAGGCCTTCACGCGTGGCGGGAAGTTGACGACCACGACATCAGCCCATTGAACAAGGCGCACCAGTACTTCTCTGGCTTCACTGGACTTGAGGTCGATGGCGATGCTGCGTTTGTTGCGGTTCGTCAACTGCCAGGCATAGTTTGTGTTGGCCACGGGGTTCGGCGGCATCGCCGAGAAGAAGCGATAGACATCGCCCGTACCCGGGGGCTCGATCTTGATGACGTCTGCGCCGAAGTCGGCCAGAATCGTCGCGGCTGCGGGGCCCGCAATATAGCTGGCGAGATCGAGTACGTTGAGACCTGAAAAAACGTGTTGTCCGTCAATCATGAAAGTGTTCTCGATTCGGGTTTAGGTATTGACTCCGTACAGGTGGAACCTCGTCTGGATCGCGAGCCGGAACAGCGAAGAACCGTCATGTCTCAACGACCCTGGAACTTCGGCGGGCGCTTCCCGAGAAAGGCGGTGGTTCCTTCTTTCATGTCCTCGGTCGCGGCGCATAGCGCGAATAGTTTCCCTTCCAGGGCGAGTCCTTCTGGCAATGCCGCGTTGAGTCCAAGGTTGACGGCATTGATCGCATATGCGACGGCCAGCGGCGCGTTAGCGGCAATCTGCGCCAGAATCGCTTCGGCGCGAGCGATCAGACTGCCGGCTTCCACGATTTCATTCACGAGGCCGATCCTATAAGCTTCCTCTGCCGACACCATCTCGCCGGTGAGGATGAGTTGTAGCGCAATACCTTTGCCGACGAGGCGAGGGAGTCGTTGCGTTCCGCCAAAGCCAGGGATGAGTCCCAGCCTGATTTCAGGCTGCCCGAACTTCGCGCCCGGACTGGCTAGCCGGATCGTGCAGGCGAGCGCGGTTTCACATCCGCCGCCGAGTGCGAGGCCGTTCACTGCAGCAATGACTGGCTTGCCGAGATGTTCGACAAGATTGAGAAACGCTTGCCCTGCACGTGTCTGGCGCTCGGCCTCAATTGGCGTTGCCTTGGCCAACTCGTTGATATCGGCACCGGCGATGAATGCCCGATTGCCTGCGCCGGTTATGATGACGCCGCGAATCTGCGGGTCGTCTTGCGCATCTTCGAACGCCGCGCGTAGTTCTGCGATTGCCTTCTGGTTCAGGGCATTCATCACCTCGGGACGGTTCAGCGTCACATAGGCCGTCGCATTTCTCTTTTCATAGAGAAGGGTGTCGAAGGAGGGAACAGATAAATTGTGCGGCATCAGATTGATCCTTCCGCGTTCATGGACGTCCGGCGCCTTACCGGTCGGGTGTTGCTTGTTCATCCCTGTAGCGATCAGAAAGCACGGAAATCCGTCGAGGCATGCATTTCATCAATTCGGTTTGGGGACCAGCTCAGCGTTCAATTTATATCGTTGTCGTTTTGCGGCGAAATTACATATTCATGTAATGCCGAATGTCTCTTTCGGCGTTATCGTGACGAATTGGTAGACCTGCAATCTCCCGCCGAGCGGCCCCCGCAGGCTACTTCCGTAAAAAATGCGCTATCGGTTTCTTCAGAAAGCCTCTGGATGGCGACGCTTTGTTGTAGCTTTTCGACGCGCTGTAAAGCGAGCGTCACATCTTTGGAACCGCTAACACACCTGGACGGCGGCGGCTGATCGACCGTCAGCACCAGACCACCAGGTCATAACCGACCGTGCGTCGGTAGACGCTTTTGGTGTTCCATGTACATGTCGTGTATTCCATGTAGGCGCTGCCAAGCACTACTATCCAGTTTGAAAGCGTTACCATCGCAACCTCCAGAGCTCAGAAAGTGCTTTGCATGGTCTTAATGATAGTGAGCCGTGGGAAGCGCCGCTATTACATAAAGCTGGAGTCCGACCGGTGTACGTCGGCTGACACTGGAGAGCTGGTGGCCCGTGTCCCGCGCGAATGAGATCAATTGGCTCAAGGGCCTTTCAAAGCGGCCGCAGGGTTCCCGGGCACCGCACGTTAGCCGGGGCCGCCTGATCCATGAGCAATCACGGTTGCCTTGCTCGAACTTCGACTCTGCCTCGTTGCTCGTCGCTGCGCGTCGAATCAGGCTCGCAATATGACGGCTGCGCATATAGCAAAGCCGGTGGCGCCCCACCAGCCAGGCTCCGGCGCGATGAGCGCAGCCTCGTCCAAATACATGAATATGTAATGTCGGACCGGGCACCGCTCTAGTAGGCTCTTCGTCATGGCTCGTCGCCTTGAAGCCCGTAAAGGCTGCCGGCGGCGCGGCGGTTTCGTCGTTTAAGTGCGCTAGCACCTCAACAGTTGTCGTCGTGTATTCCAAACCATGAGACTTTGCAGCCATGAACCTGACAATAGGCGCCTTGCTCGCGCTGTCGTTCCTCATCTCAGTGCTCGGCCTCTTTATGTTTATCTGGGCTCAAACGCAGGGCCTGATGCGAGCCGGCCCCGATGCGGCGGCGGTCATATTCGAGAAGGGCGAAGTCGGTGTGGTGGAAGAGCCCGCAGTCTCGTCGATGCAACGCGTTGCGCTTCAGGACATTGAAAGCAGTTCAGTCGATACGCACTTCAGCTCGGACTCGAAAGGGATTGTCGCCGGCTCTCCGGAACTTGAGGCGCGCGAGGCCCAGGACAGGTCCAGTCGAGCCGCCGCCTTTGCGTTTCTTACCTCGGCGATTCTCTGGCTGGTGCTGGGTTCCATCGCGGGACTGATCGCCTCGCAGAAGCTGACCTCTCCCGATTTCCTCACACAAACCGCCTGGCTCACATTCGGCCGCGTCCGGACCGCGCATCTAAACATGGTTATCTACGGGTGGGCTTCGATGGCTGGCCTTGGCATCGCGCTGTGGATGCTCCCCAGGTTGCTGAAGACCAACCTCGTGGGTGAACGTTTTGCGGTGGCCGGCGCCGGGCTATGGAACGCGGGTGTCGCCGCAGGCGTCGTGGCGATTCTTTCGGGTTGGACCGACGGTTTGCAGTGGCTCGAGATTCCGTGGCAGATCGGCATCCTGCTCGCTGCAGGGGGAGCGATGTGCGCAGTGCCGCTCTTTCTTACCCTGTTGCAGCGCAAGGTTGACCATCTCTATGTATCCGTTTGGTACATCTCGGCGGCGTTGCTCTGGTTTCCGATTCTGTACGTCGTCGCAAAGGTCCCTTACGTCCACTTCGGCGTCGAACAGGCAATCGTCAACTGGTGGTTTGCCCACAACGTGTTGGGCCTGTGGCTTACACCGCTGGGTCTTGGGGCAGCGTATTATTTCATCGCCAAGGTGCTGGGGCGCCCGATCTATTCGTACAACCTGTCGCTGGTCGGTTTCTGGGCCCTTGCGATGTTCTACAGTCAGGCCGGTATCCACCACCTGATCGGTGGCCCGGTTCCCAACTGGTTAGTGAGTGTGTCGGTCGTGCAGAGCGTGATGATGATTGTTCCCGTCCTGGCGGTCGGGGTCAATCAGCACATGACAGTCGCTGGACGGTTCGCCACCCTCAGGTATTCGCCGACCCTGCGCTTTGTCGTATTCGGTGCTGTGCTTTATACGCTTGTCTCGTTGCAGGGGACACTGGAAGCGTTGCCCTTTTTCAACCGCCTTGTCCACTTCACGCAGTACAAGGTCGCGCACGCACACCTTGGCTTGTACGGCTTCTTCTCGATGATCATGTTTGGCTCGATTTATTTCGTGATGCCGCGCGTGCTCGAGCGCGAGTGGCCCTATCCGAAGCTCATTGCATGGCATTTCTGGCTCGTCTCGATCGGCTTCGCAATCTATTTCGTTTTCTTGACCATTGGCGGCGTACTGCAGGGCGCAGCAATGCTTGACGCGACGCGTCCATTCATGGACTCGGTCACACTCCTGACACCTTACCTGTTGGCCAGAACATTTGGCGGCGTACTTATGGCGGCAGGACACTGCCTTTTCGCCTGGCACTGCTTCGCGATGGTGATGAACCGAGGACCAGAACGATCCGGACGCGCTTTCATCGGCAGCGCTCCTGCGGCAGGAGTCTGATCATGAACAGGGCTCTGACAGTCATAATCGGCGCACTGATCATGATCGCCATCGCGACGCTTGTCCTTGTTGCACTGCCGTATCGCCAACTGGCGGACGAGTCACCGCCGGAGCAGCTGAAGCCCTACACAATCGCTCAACTGCGTGGCCGAGCCACCTACGTCGGCATGGGATGTGTTTACTGTCACACGCAGCAGCCGCGGCCCGCTGACCTCGGACCGGATGGTTTGCGAGGCTGGGGTCGTGCTTCCGTATCGGCCGATTACGTCTATGACTACCCGCATCTGTTAGGCGTGGCCCGTACCGGCCCGGACCTTTTCAATATCGGCGCGCGACAACCGAGCGTGGACTGGAATCTCACACATTTGTACCAGCCGCGCAGCGTGACGCCCGGAAGTGTAATGCCGGCATACCCGTTTCTGTTCAAGGTGGTGGCTCATGCTGCGCCTGGCGAGAAAGTCGTCACGCTGCCTCCGCAGTACGCCCCTGTGGGCGGCCAGGTCGTTGCGACGCAGGCGGCGCTGGATCTCGTCGCGTACCTGACTTCGCTCAATCACACCTATCCCGTTGCAACCGATGAATCCGGAGCGACCAAATGAACGAGAACCGAAAGCAGGACTGGGTGCGCGCGCGAGAACACGCGGAGCCAGCCGAGCGCACCAATCCTGTACCGTGGCTTCTTGGGCTCGTGGCGGCATGCCTCATCGTATGGGGTGTCAGCTACTTCCTGCTCAATCCCGGACTTATGTCAGCCACGACCGCAGCTTCCAGTGGTGCGCCAGCCGCCGCCAGTGCGGCGGCTCCAGCTGCAGCGGATGGCGCACAGATCTTTGCTGGCCGCTGTGCGTCCTGCCATCAGGCGACGGGCGCAGGGCTGCCAGGTGTGTTTCCGCCGTTGGCGGGCTCCGAATGGGTGAATGGCGACGCAAAGACGGTCGCGCGGATCCTGCTTCTCGGCATCAACGGAACGATCGGCGTCGCCGGCTCGGCCTTTAACGGCACGATGCCCGCATTTGGCACGACACTGTCCGATGCGGAAATTGCAGCGGTTGCATCGCACGTCAGAGCGAGCTTCGGCAACAAGTCGCCTGCGCTGACGGCAGACCTCGTCAAGACAGAGCGGACTAAACTGGGTAATCGCACGACGCCGTGGGCAGGTGGCGACGAACTGAAGTCGCAGCAGTAGATCGAGCATACGCAACATGCAATCCGACCGCCCCGACAGCGTCGTGCTTGATGTGCGCGGCATGTGGTGCACCAGTTGCGCCAATGCATTGGAACGCGTGCTTCAGCGTCAACCGGGTGTCCTCGACGCCAGGGTGAGCTTCGCGTCGGAATCGGCTTCGCTTCAATGGGACCCGGCGGCGATCTCGCTCGCCCAGATCCTGCAGCATGGCACCAGACTCGGGTACGAGTGCGTGCCCGAAGGCGCGGGCCACGACCGGCGGGCGCATTTCGCGAAGGTCAGGCATGACCTGTTAGTCCGCCTGGTCGTCGCTGCATTTTTTTCGATGTGGGTCATGGTCGCCCAGTGGACCTTGTATGTCGCACCCGAAGGCAGCATGTCGCTGGCCGTGGAATATTGGCTTGCGCTTTTCGCGGGCCTGACAACAGTCCCGGTTATCGGCTACTGCGCGCTGCCGTTTTTTCGCGCAGCGTGGCGCACGCTGCGCGCTCGAGCGCCAGGGATGGACTTTCTGGTTGTGCTGGGCGCCAGTTCATCCTGCCTTCTGTCCATGTGGCACCTGATTCACGGTGAGTCGACTGTCTACTTTGACTCCGCTGCCATGATTGTCACCTTCCTGCTGGCCGGACGGCTGCTGGAAACCGCGGTGCGGAGCGGGTCGTCCGACGCAGTAAGAAGTCTGCTGGAATTGCCTCCCGAGACGGCACGGGTCATCGAGGCGAGCGGAGCAGAAACCCGTGTATTGGCCAAACGCGTGGAACGCGGCAACATAATCCGTATTTGCCCCGGTGAACGCGTGCCGCTGGACGGTGTCGTCACCCAGGGTATGTCATCTCTGGACCGCTCGTTATTGACCGGTGAAACCGTATTCAAGACGGTGGAGCCGGGCGATGTTGTCGAGGCTGGCGCCCTCAATGGGGAGGGCGAATTGCTGGTTGTCGTCAAGTGCGTATGGGGCGAACGGCGCGTGGACCTCATCGCTCGCAGCGTGCGCCAGATGCTGGCCCGTAAAACTGCGTCCCAGGCGCTCGCCGAGCGATTCACCCGCTATCTGGCGCCGGGGATCTGCGTGCTTGCGGCGCTGACCCTCGCATGGGGCATGGCCAACGGCATGGCAATGGCCGGCGCGATCGAGCGTGCCATCGCAGTACTGGTCATAACGTGCCCTTGTGCGCTTGGCATGGCCGTGCCGCTCGCGCTCAACGCCGGTGTCGGCAGAGCTGCGCGGGCGGGCGTCCTGTTTCGCGACGTAGAGGCGATCGAGAAGGCCGGTCACATTGCGCTCTTCTTTCTGGACAAGACCGGAACGCTGACCGAGGGCACGCCTCAGCTAGTCGGCTCGCGCGTGGCGATGGGCGTTAGTGAGGCCGAACTTGTCGCAGCGGCAGCCATAGCGGAGCGGGGCAGTGAGCATCCCCTTGCGAAAGCTGTCTGCGCGCTCCTGCCGCAGTCGCGCCTGGCATCGGTCGAGGCGACCACCGGATCGTCCCGTGCCGTGCCAGGGTCGGGCGTCGAATGGACCGGTGCTGACGGTACCTGCATCCTCGTGGGCCGCAGCGCGTTTCTGACTACCCGTGGCGTTTGCCCTCCTGAGGCCACGACCGAACATACGACGGTTCACGTTGCGCGCAACGGCCAATGGGTCGGTGCCCTTTACTTCTCCGATATACCGCGTGCAGGTGCGGCACGTGCGCTTTCGCAAATACAGGCAGCAGGCGCCAGTCTCGCCATGCTAACCGGCGACCAGATGGGTGTTGCGCTACGAATAGCAGAAGCCGTCGGCATCGACGATTGCGCCATCTACGCCAGTCATTCCCCCGAAGACAAGGCGCATCGGATTGTGGCCGCGCAGGCCTCAGGCGCAAAGGTGGCCTTCGTCGGTGATGGACTCAACGACGCCCCGGCGCTTGCCGCGGCCGACCTCGGCGTCGCTGTGGGTAATGCCTCTGCATCCTCGATCGCTGCAGCGTCGGTGGTGCTTGTCGATGGCGGCATTGAAAAGCTGAACGTTGCGCTATCGCTCGCTCGCCAGACCGCGCGCGCGATGCGCCAAAACCTGGCTGCGGCAGCTATTTACAACGTCCTCGCGATTCCGCTCGCAGTATCGGGAATTGTGTCGCCGGCAATGGCTGCCGTTCTGATGATCGCAAGCTCGCTGTCGGTCACGCTGAATTCCTCTCGTCTGGCAGTGAAGGGGAAGAAGGTGCGGCGCGTCCGGGAGCGGGTGTCGGCGCGGACTATTGATTGCGCGTCAGGCGGCCGGGAACAGAAACAGGGCAGTGTACCTTTGCGCACATTGCTCACCAGACAGTTGTAGAGGATACCTATGAAGAAGCATGAACGTGACATCTTCGCGCAGCGGCGCAGGCTTCTCGGCAGTCTCGGCGCGTTGGGAGTCGCCGCGTTTGGTGGTTCCCTCACAGCGAAGGGGGCTGAAAGCAGCAGCATTGAGTTGCCGTTCGAGAACGGCGAGCGCACCCTGACGTCCGCCTTTCCACAGAAATCGGGCGTCATTCTGCAAAGAACACGACCGCCGCTGATGGAAACGCCATTCGACGTCTTTGACCAGGGCGTTTTCACGCCGAACAGCCGCTTCTATGTTCGGTGGCACCTTGCGAGCATCCCGACTGCGGTGGATCCCGCAACGTTCCGGCTCGACATCCGCGGGCACGTCAACAGTGCAGTCAGCCTGACGCTGAATGATCTCGTGAGAAAGTTCCCGCGCTTCGAGATTGTGGCGGTCAACCAGTGTTCCGGCAATTCGCGGGGGTTCTTCAGTCCTCGGGTGCCAGGTGGACAATGGGCCAATGGCGCGATGGGCAATGCACGCTGGACGGGTGTGCGACTGAAGGACCTGCTTGAACACGCCGGCGTGGGTGCGAACGCTGTCCAGGTGCGGTTTAACGGCCTCGAAACCGGAGTGATTCCGCAGACGCCAAAATTCATGAAATCGCTGGCGATCGATCATGCGCTTGACGGCGAAGTGATGGTGGCCTATGCGATGAACGGCGAGGCGTTGCCGCTGCTGAACGGCTACCCGCTGCGGCTGGTTGTGCCCGGATGGTACGCAACGTACTGGATCAAAATGTTGCACGACATTGAGGTGCTCGAAAAACCTGACGACAACTTCTGGACCGCAAAGGCCTATCTCGTTCCGGATAACCATTTTGCAAATGTTCATCCGGGTGAGACAGGCTTTAAGCAGGTGCCAATTAACACCATGCTGCCGCGCTCGTTCTTTACCAATGTGCGCTCCGGCGCCACGGTGCGCTCCGGGCAGCCGATGCTGGTGCGAGGCATCGCGTTCGGCGGCTTGAACGCACTGAAGCAGGTCCAGTTTTCCGCTAATCAGGGGCAAACCTGGACCGATGCGAACCTGGGTCAGGACTATGGCAGGTACAGCTTCCGCCAGTGGCAAACGGTGGTCAGCTTTCCACAGCCGGGCAGGCAGGCGCTCATGGTGCGCGCGATCGATACTACTGGCCAGGTTCAGCCGAACAGCCCGAACTGGAACGGGGCGGGGTTCATGCGCAATGTCATCGAGTCCGTTGACATCGACGTGGTCTAACACGCAAGGCTAAACGATGAATGCGAAGCTAAACCGAATTGCGACTGTCTGGGCGGCGCCTGTTCTGTTAGGCGCGGTCGCTGCAGTGGTGGGCAGCCACTACCTGCCGGAATCAATTGCCGGGCAGGCGAGGCGACAGGCCGAACTGGTTCCTCCAGTCTATTTCACTGCGGTCAGCATCACGCTGCCCTCAGGCGCGGCGATGTTCCCACCCGGTGAGGGTTCGGAAATTGCCAACGCCAACTGTGTGATGTGTCATTCCACGGGCATGGTTTTACGGCAGCCCGCAATGACTGTAGACGAATGGAAAATCGAGATCATGAAGATGCGCGGTGCGTTCGGCGCACCTATTCCCGCTGATCAGGTGGGCGCACTCGCCCGCTACCTCGGCGTCATTAATGGGAAGAAGAGTGAATCGGGTCCCTCTGCCGTTGACAATCAAGCAAGCTGACACGCCGGCAGTGACGCCAGCAGCGGTTAGCCGGGGGAAGGCGCCGGCTTCTGAAGCATGCGCCTGCTCCCGCACGGTGCGCTCTCCCAGAGGCGCCAGAGCGGTCGTTGAGGTGTCCGGCATCGTGTTGCAGATCGCCGCGCCGAAGTGCGCCATCTGCTGGACCACGTATGCGGGGCTTGTCAATGCGAGCTGGTTTGCCGTAGAGACCGTCAATCCGCTCTGGCTGACGTTCGCGACGCTGACCTTGATCCTGTCCCTCACCGTTGGCGTGCAAAGGGCGTTGCAAACGCGCCGCACCGCGCCGATCATGGGCACAGCGACAGCGTGGGTACTGCTCGTCGCGGGATGGTTCGTTGACATGTCACCCGTCAGATACGCTGGATTCGCGTTGCTATTAATCTGTTACGCAACCTCTGCAAGGATCTGGCATCGTGCAACCAGTTCGAAAGAGATCTGACTTACCGCGCGGTCGATGCGTCCCTCGCCAGGGCACGCGTTCTTCGCAAGAAGGCGGAGGATGCAACGACGCTAAACGCGAACACAAGGAAATTGATCGCGCCGCTGGCGCTGCCCCTCACATCGGGCTGGGCCGCCTCTGTCAATGTGCTGTTGTGCTCGACCTCTCTATCGGAAGGCTGAAGCTGAAGGTTACCCCGCGGGACACATTGCGCACGGCCCCAATCCGACCAGCGTGCGCTTCGATGATGGATCGGCAGATTGCCAGTCCAATGCCCATCCCCGTTTTCTTCGTGGTGAAAAACGGCTCGAAGATCTTCTCAAAGTCCAGTTGCCCTGGACCGTGATCAACCACGTCGACCACCACATTGTACGCATCGCGACGCGAGCGGATCACCAGCAGCCTCGGTCGTTCCTCCGTTGTCGCTAACGCTTCGATTGCGTTGCGCACGAGGTTCACGATCACTTGCTGAATCTGAACCGCGTCGGCGCTGATCTTCGACACGTCTTCGCACAATATTGTCTCGAGCGAAACCGCGTTGCGCTGGATGTCGTCGGCCATCAGCGTGCATACCTGAAGAATCAGCTTATTGATATCGAGATCGACCTTTTGGGGAGCCGTGTGCCTGAAGAGCGCCCGAATGCGGCTTACCACGTCAGCTGCGGCATTCGCGTCGCGGATCACCTGCTCGGCCGAGTGTTTGGCTTCGTCAATCCTGGGCGGCGTTGCCGCGAGCCATCGCACGCATGCGCGCCCATGCGCCACGACGGCCTGGAGCGGCTGGTTGATTTCGTGGGCGATGGAGGCGGACAGTTCGGCGACAGCCGCGAGCCTCGACGCCTGCGCGAGCCTCGCCTGCGCATCGCGCAAGGCCTTCGACAGTTCTTCGCCGTCGTCGATATCGACATCGAGGCCGAAGAACTTCATCACTTGCGCACCAGCCGCGTCAGTACCACGTTGCTCTCGAGCATGCCCGAGTTCGAGCCTTGACAGCAGGTGCGGCTCTTCCGCCAGGCGATCGAGCAGCGCGATTAGATGGTGTCGCACGCTTTCGGATCGGCGCGCGCCTTCCTCGATTGCGATGGCCAGTTCCGCCCATCGCGGCTGCCTATATTGCTCAGACAGATAGGCCCGGACAGTGACCTGCGCAATGAGATCGAAGTAGTCCAGCAGATACAGCGAGACGTCGACCAGAAGTTCCTTGGCGATACGCTCGTCCAACTCCCCCAGTGCGATGTATGTGCTCCAGGTTTCTCGCAACCCCAGGCGCAACGACTGAAGGAGACTCTGCAGCGGCACGCGTTGATGCTCATGTCTTTGGCTGATTTCCCGAAAGACGTCCATGTCCTGTGCCGATGGGGGTTCGCCCGACAACAGCGTTTCGAACCATACCCTGGCTGACACCGCAACGGATTCGTGAACGTCCTGTTTCGCTGCCGGTGCGAGCAACCTGTATCCGTCGACCTGCGTCAGTATCGCAAGCGTGCGTTCGACGACAAGCGTCAGATCGGCTGCGATTGACACGGTTTTTTCCCGCAGGTAATTGCTGATTCTTGGAACTTTGGCTAACACGAATATATATCTATCAGTAACGGGCGCACGATTTCGATTAACAAGGAGCGCCGGCGCGGCGACTTCTACGGCTGCGCACCGACCCGTTCCCGCTCGATACCCTGCAATGGAATTCGATGCGGCGTATCATGTGGCGAACAAGGAGCCGTCCCGGCGAAGCGCCAGTGAGCGGCCCGGCAAGGATCGACAAGCGCGCTGCCCGTGGTTCAGGGACGCTGATCTCAATCCGGTGCCCGTATGGTCTCCTGGCGCGAGGCGGCCCACCATCCCCCTTACTGGTGAGCGTCCCACTATCCCCCAATAAGGGGGATGCGCTTCAATCGATGGGTGATGGCGGCAAGCACGGGCACCCCCAATAACAGCGTGTGAGTAAAAATGCGTGTGGTTGTAGAAACGCCCGCGAGCGGGCCGCACCTTTTCCTTGCAACAAAGGTCGTTCCGCCGCGCCTGCCGGTGGATCTGATCGATCGTCCGCGGCTCGTCGGTCTGGCTGAGCGCGCCGAGGGCAAACGTCTCACCGTGATCAAGGCGCCCGCCGGATTCGGCAAAACCTCGCTGGCGCTCGCCTGGTTCGCCCGGCTGCGCGCGAACGGTGCACAGGTGGCGTGGCTGTCGCTCGACGCAGAGGACGACGAACCCGCGCGCTTCCTCAATTATCTGGCGCATGCGTTGCGGCATGCCTGCGGCAATGTCGGCGCTGCGGCGATCAGCCTGACTGCCGACGCCGCTTTCGTCCCTTCACACGCCGTCGTTTCCACGATAATCAACGAGCTTGTCGACGTCGACGACGAGGTCGTCCTGTTTCTGGACGACTATCACCTGGTCAGCGATCCAGCCGTACACGACGCGATGTCGTTCTTTATCGAAAAGGCGCCGCAACATGTGCATGTGGTCCTCTGCAGTCGCACAGATCCACCGCTGCCGATCGCGAGGCTGAGAGCAGGAGCCGACCTGCTGGAAATCGATGCGTCGGCGTTACGTTTCGACTTCGACGAAACGAGGCACTTCATCGAACAGGCATTGCCCGGCATGCTGAACGCTTCCCACATCGAGGCGCTTTTTGCGAGCACAGCGGGTTGGGCTGCGGCGTTGCGCATCTCGATGTCCGTGGTGTCGCGCAAGGAATGCCAACCGGCTCAGGAGCGTCATGCGCCGTCAGGTACGTCGCGCCCGTTTGCCGCCTATATCGAACAGATTTTCGAGCGGTTGCCCACGGAAATGGTCGAGTTCATGCTGCGCACGTCGATACTCGATCGGTTGAGCGCGCCGCTCTGCGAGGCGGTAACGGGCCTGCGCACGAGCCAACGCATGCTGAACGAAATCGCCGAGGGTCAGTTGCTGTTGCAAGCGCTCGACTGCGACGGGCAATGGTTCCGCCATCACCATCTGATGGGCGAGTACCTGCGGGCGAAGCTCGAGGTACAGCACGCCGATGAGGTGGTGGAATTGCATTGCCGCGCATGCGAGTGGTATGGCGGGCAGGAGTTGTGGACTGAGGCAGTCAAACATGCGATCGCCGCGGGCAACACAGATAACGCGATTCGTCTTATGGACCGGTGCGCGATGGCGCTGGTCAAGAAAGGCGATCTGCTCACGCTGCTCGATATGCAGCGCCGGTTTCCCGCGGGCCTGGCCGGCGCACAGGTGAAGATTACGCTGGCGATCGCCTGGGGCATGGCGCTCGCCATGCGTTTCGACGAGGCGCTCGCAATGCTGGATACGGTCGAACATGATATCCCGTCCCACGCTAGCGCCGAACGCGTGGACGTCCGGCGAGAATGCCAGGCGATCCGCTCGGTCGTCGCGGCACTGAGGGACGATCCTGAGCGGGGGCTCGCTCTCGCCGAGCCATGCCTCAAGCGGGGGTCCGCCGATATCTGGACAACCAATGTGGCATCCAACGTCGTGCGCCTCGCGCATTGGAAGGCCGGCAACCTCGAAGCTCTTTACGCAACGCCGTGGATGTCCTATTCAATCGAAGAAGACCAGCGCAACCTGTATTCTTCGGTCTACCGGCTGTGCCTGCTGGGACATGCGCAGATGCAACAGTTGCACTTTGGGCTTGCCGAACGGCATTTCACGGAATCGATGCGACTGGCCGAACGCCATGCCGGTCCCGATTCGATTTCGGTAGCGCTGTGCGCACCGATGATCGGACAGATCTGGTACGAACAAGGCCGACTGGACGAGGCTGAAACGCTGGTTGCCGGGTTGATGCCAGTTATTGACGTTGCGGTCTTGCTCGATAGCGTGTTGATTGCCTATCACCTCCTCATCCGGATCGCAGCCGCGCGTTCGGACGTGAGGCAGGCGTACGCGTTGCTCGATCGGGCGCAGGCGTTGGGTCGCGCACGTCAATGGGAACGGCTGACCGCCGCCGCCCTTGCCGAGCGCATACGGCTATATCTTGCGGAAGGCAGGATGATCGAGGCTGCTGCGTGCGTTGCGCAACTCGATCAGGTGGCACGCTTCAATTCCCATCCTTCACATTCCATCTCGCTCGAGATCGAGAACTACCGTGCAATCGGGGTGGCCGCTGTTGCCGCGGCCCAGCATCGGACCGAAGAGGCCACCGTGGTGCTGGGCGCCGCGCTGCAGAGCGCCGAACGACGACATGAAGATTTTCTGGCGATACGTTTGCGAACCATGCTCGCGCTGGTCTGGCTGGCGGCGAACGAACGCAACCGTGCGATCGAGGTCTTTCGCGAAGTCCTGAAGGTCGCCGCGCCCGCAGGCGTGTATCAATCCATTCTCGACGTGGGTCCGGAAATCGGAGAACTGCTGCATGCTGTATGCGAAGACGCGCAGCACACGGCGCAAACGAACGAGCTGATCCCCTACATCAATCATCTGCTCGATGGCTGGCGGATACTTTATCAGCCCGGCGGGTACCGTCAGCGCGACACTGAGCGCGGATCGCTAAGCTCAAGGGAGTGCGAGATCGTCGACTTGATTGCCCGAGGACAGTCGAACAAGGAAATCGCGAAAACGCTCGGGATTGGAGCTGAAACCGTCAAATCCCATGTGAAGAACATCTTCATGAAACTATGCGTCGATAAGCGAGCTCACGCCGTTTCACGTGCGCGGGACCTCGGTCTTGTGGGTCCAGACTAGGCCACATGCCCAACCCCACGGGCGAACTTTGGTCCCCGATACGTTCAGGCGATACTATCGAGCAGGTCCAGCAACGCGTCTCCATCGACAGGCTTTTTGAAGAAGCCTAATGCGCCTCTCTGCAGATAGTAGTCTTCTGTATGCTCGCCCGGTTTGCCTGTGATAATGATGACGGGCGTTGCTGCGTCAGGATGAACCACTCTCTCGAGCACTTGTATGCCGTCGATGGGCCGCATTCCCAGGTCGGTGATAACGCATACGAAACCCGCGTAGCCGTCGGCAAAAAAATCCAGTGGAGATTCGTAGACCCGAACTCCATACCCGCCGGAGGCAAGCAGGTTCGCAAGAGCTGCCAGAACGCGTCGATCATCGTCAATCACGGCAACGGTCCGAACCGGAGGCGGGATCATTATTTTCTCCGGCTCGTCGAGTCCAACAAAGAATTAGCGTTAGCGTCTGCCATCGAACTTGCGGATTCCATGGACCCCCCTGTGGTTAGGCGAAAGCCTCTCTTAACACCGGCACAGACGGTCCACAATAATCTCGCAGAATGTCCCTCTCACGTGGCGGTGCCCACAAAAAATTATAGGCGTCGGATTCGTCGGACGGAAGCACGGGCAACCGCGTTGTGCATTACATGAATATGTAATGGCACCACCCAATGTTGGGTTGTAAATTTACCCATTTGCCGTGGAAAATGATCCTTTGACGGTGGCCGTGCCCCTTCCCAACGGTTGCCATTCCTGCACCCGGCAGACGCTGGGGCAGGACTTGCCGCAACTCGGCAATCACCACTTTCCGACAACCCTGGCCGTCTTTGCTAACCGAGATGGATTTACCCCGGACGACTCATATCTTGTATTCTCTGATAGTGTTTCGACAGTCGTAATCAGTCGATCATAGGCGCTTGATCAACGCTAGCCAGCCAGCCTCGCGCGGCTTTCCAGCATTTTCGCGGAGTACGCGAAAGGCGTCGCTCCTGACACCGTCGCAGGCTGGCCGCTTACGACCCGGGCAAGCATCAGAACGGACCGGCATTCCATGAACCAGATCGAACTCGATGTGGATCGCGCTCCGTGGCTTCGCGCGCGGGACCGAACAGTCCTTGTTCCCGAAGATTCCGGCTACAAGCCCCTCGACGGCCTCCTCGATGCCCCGATGGACTCTGGGACCTTCCTGCGCCTCGCTATTGGCATCGCGTCGTCGCTCGCCAAAGTCCACCAGAGCGGGCTCGTGCACAAGGACGTCAAGCCGGCCAACATCCTGGTGAATCCCGATAGTGGTGAAGTCAGGCTCACGGGTTTTGGCCTCGCGTCGCGGCTTACGCGAGAGCGTCAACGGCCCGAACCGCCCGAGTCTATCGCCGGTACGCTCGCCTACATGGCGCCGGAGCAGACCGGGCGGATGAATCGTTCGGTCGACTCCCGCAGCGATCTCTACGCGTTCGGCGTGACGCTCTACCAGATGCTCACGGGAAGTCTGCCATTCACCGCTGTCGATCCGATGGAATGGGTGCACTGCCACATCGCGAGAGAGGCGGTGCCGCCGCACGAGCGCGTGGCCCACCTGGCGCCGGTCCTTTCCGCGATTGTGATGAAGCTGCTCGCCAAGGCCGCGGAGGACCGCTATCAAACCGCGGCAGGCGTTGAAGCGGACCTGCGACGCTGCCTGGCGCTTTGGGAAACCGGGCGACGCATCGGCGAATTCCCGCTTGGCGAGCGCGACACGCCGGACCAACTGACGATTCCCGAGAAATTGTACGGGCGGTCGCACGAGGTCGAGACATTGCTTGGCGCCTTCAGGCGCGTCGTCGAAAGGGGCGCGCCAGAGCTGGTGCTGGTCTCCGGGTATTCCGGCATTGGCAAGTCCTCCGTCGTCAATGAACTGCACCAGGCGCTGGTGCCGTCGCGCTGGCTTTTCGCCTCCGGCAAGTTCGACCAGTACAAACGCGACATTCCCTATTCCACTCTGGCACAGGCCTTTCAGAGTTTGATCCGGCCGCTGCTCGGGAAAAGCGAAGCAGAGTTGATGGGCTGGCGCGACGCACTTCGGGAAGCTCTGGGCCCGAATGCGGGACTCGCCGTGGACCTCGTTCCTGAAGTGGTGCACATCATCGGACAGCCAGCGCCAGTGCCCGAGCTGCCGCCACAAGACGCGCAGCAGCGGTTTCAGCTCATGTTCCGCCGGTTCATTGAAGTTTTCGCCAGGCCGGAACATCCGCTGGTGCTATTCCTCGACGATTTGCAATGGCTAGATGAGGCGACGCTCGACCTGATAGAGGACCTGTTGACCCGGTCCCGTCCGCAGAACCTCATGCTGATCGGCGCCTATCGCGACAACGAAGTCGATTCCACGCATCTGCTGATGCACAAGCTCAATACCATCAAGGCCGCCGGCGGCAAGGTGGCGGAGATCACGCTCGCGCCGCTTGCCCGGGAGCATCTCGAACGGTTGATGGCGGACACCCTTCGTTGCAAGCCGGAGCGGGTCGCGCCGCTCGCGCGGCTGGTGCATGACAAAACCGCCGGAAATCCGTTCTTCGCCATTCAGTTCATTTCTTCGCTGACAGAAGAGGGAATGCTTACGTTCGATCATGATGCGGCGTGCTGGTCCTGGGACCTCGATCGCATACACACGAAGGGTTATACCGACAATGTGGTGGAGCTCATGGTTGGCAAGCTGACCCGCCTGTCCGCCGAGACGCAGCAAGACCTGCAGCTGCTTGCGTGCATGGGGAACAGTGCCGAGCTCGCCCTGCTGGAGACCGTTTCCCCGCGCTCGGGAGACGATCTCCATGACGGGCTTTGGGAAGCCATTCATGCAGGCCTCATTGCTTGCACGGAGCATTCCTGCCGCTTCGTGCACGACCGGGTTCAGGAGGCGGCGTACTCCTTGATCCCGGAGGAGGCGCGTGCGCAGACCCATCTCCGGATAGGCGGGGTGCTGGCTGCCTGCATCCCGCCGGAAAAGCTGCCGGAGATGATCTTCGAGATCGTCAACCAGCTCAATCGCGGCGCACACCTCATTACGTCACAGGACGAACGCGAGAAGCTCGCCGAGCTGAACCTGATCGCCGGCAAGCGCGCGAAGGCCTCATCCGCCTATGCCTCTGCGCTGACGTATTTCAGCACCGGCGCGGCGCTGCTGCGGGAGGATGCGTGGGCGCGCCGGCAGGAGCTTGCCTTCGCCCTGGAACTGCATAGGGCCGACTGCGAGCTCTGGACGCGGGCACTGCCGTCCGTGGACGGACGTCTCGAGGCGCTTGCTACCCGCGCTGCCGATACGGTCCAACGAGCGGCGGTCGCGAGCCGGCGCGTGGATCTTTACACGATGCTCGGGGCTAGCGACCGCGCGGTCGCGGCGGGTCTGGAATACCTGCGGCAGGCGGGCATCGATTGGGCAGCCCATCCCGCCCAGCTGGAAGCGCGTCGCGAGTACGAGCGGATCTGGTCACAGGTCGGAAGTCGGCCAATCGACGCGCTCATCGACCTGCCGCTGATGGAGGATCCTGAGTCTCGCGCGACGCTCGACGTGCTCACCGCCCTTGGACCCCCGACGTTATACACCGACGAGAATCTGTACGCGCTCACCGTCTGCAGGGCGGTGAATCTCAGCCTCGAGCGTGGCAACAGCGACGCCTCACCTGCGCATTATGTCGCGGTCGGGATTATCGCCGGCGACCGCTTCGGCCATTACGACGCAGGTTATCGACTTGGAGAGATGGCGTGCGATCTGACCGAACGCCGCGGATTGAAGCGCGTGGGAGGAAAGACCTATTCGGTCTTCTCGCTCGTGGTACCTTGGACACGACCGCTTCGGGAGGGTATCGATCCGGCCCGACGTGGCTTTCAGATCGCGAACGAGCAGGGCGACCCGTCGTTTGCTGCATACGCCTGCGGCAATATCAGTACCATTCTGCTGGCCTCAGGCGATCCGCTCGATCAGGTTGCACGTGAAGCGGTGCACGGTTTGGAGTTCGCGCGCTCGGTGCGGTTCGAGTTCGCCGTCGACATGATCGCTTCCTCGCTCGCGCTCGTTCGGACTCTCAGCGGCGAGACCGCGAAATTCGGCTCGCTCGACGATGGCTCGTTCATGGAGCGCTCGTTCGAAGCGCGCCTCACCGGTCACCCGGCTCTGGCCTTGCCCGAATGTTTCTACTGGATCCGAAAGCTGCAGGCACGCTTCTTCGCTGGCGACTACGCATCGGCTATCGATGCCGCGGAAAAGGCGGAAAAATGGTTTTCGACCTCAGCGGCGCTTTCGGTCAAGCTGTTGGAGAGGGCGGATTACCATCTCTACGCCGCTCTCACCCGTGCCGCCTGCTGCGAACCCGTGGGCCCCGATCCGTATGCGAAGCATCGGGAGGCGCTGTCGGCACACGAACGACAACTTCGGGCATGGGCGGAAAACTGCCCCCAGAACTTCGAAGATCGTGCGGCGTTGGTCGGCGCGGAGATTGCGCGCATCGAGGGGCGCCTGCCCGAGGCAATGGATCTGTACGAGCGAGCCATTCGTGCTGCGCGTTCGAATGGCTTCGTTCAAAATGAGGCCCTGTCCTACGAACTGGCTGCCCGCTGCTACGCTGCGCGCGGTCTTGAGGAGTTTGCGCACCTCTACCTGGGAAACGCACGGCGTGCCTGGCTGCGGTGGGGAGCCTTTGGGAAGGTGCGACAACTCGATCAGCTCTATCCCGCGTTGAGGCAGGACGATCGTGCTCCGGGCTCAACGGGCATGATCGACGCGCCGGTTGAAGATCTGGATCTGGCCACTGTGATCAAGGTGTCGCAGGCGGTGTCGGGCGAGATCGTCCCGGAAAGGCTCATCGAATCGCTGTTGCGTACGGCCATCGAGCATGCCGGGGCGGACCGTGGGCTGCTGATTCTGCCGCGTGACGGCGAATTCCTGATCCAGGCGGAAGCGAAGACGGGCGGCAGCTCGGTTTCGGTCATCCTGCGCGAGACGCCCATTACCGCGGACGAGCTTCCCTTGGAAGTGGTCCGTTATGCCGCACGTACCCGGGAGATCGTGATTCTCGACGATACATTAGTCTCGAGTCCGCATTCCACGGATCGGTACATCGGCGCGCAGGGCGTCCGGTCGGTACTCTGCCTGCCGTTGATGAAGCAGGGTGCGCTGGTTGCGCTGCTGTACCTGGAAAACAGGTTTGCTCCAGGTGTTTTCACGCCCGGCAGGATTTCTGTCCTGAAGGTGATTGCCTCCCAGGCGGCGATTTCGCTCGAAAACAGCCGTCTGTACCGCGACCTCCAGAAACGGGAAGCGCAGATCCGGCGCCTCGTCGACGCCAACATCATCGGAATTTTGTTTTGGGACGAGGATGGTCAGATTTTCGAGGCCAATGACGCGTTTCTTCGCATGGTCGGATACGAGCGCGAGGATCTCGTCTCGGGTCGCTTGCGGTGGACCGACTTGACGCCTCCCGAATGGCTCGACAGCCAGCGAGAACAAAACTTGCAGCAGTTCAGGCGGACCGGCAGCCTGCCACCCTATGAAAAGGAATATTTCCACAAAGATGGCAGCCGGGTGCCGGTGCTGATCGGCGTGGCCGCTTTCGACGAGATATGCGAGCGCGGTGTGGCCTTCGTCGTCGACATGACAGAGCGCAAGCGCGCAGAGGCAGAACTGTGGCGCAGCCGCCAGTACCTCGCGGAGGCGCAGAAGGTCAGTCACACCGGAAGCTGGGCATGGAACCCTTTTTCAAATGCGATTCTGTATTGGTCGGACGAGTGTTATCGCGTCATGGGCCATGACCCTGCGAAGGGCCTGCCTTCGTTCGAGGAGTTAGTGGATGAGCTTTTTCCGGATGACCGCATCCGGGTCGTGGAGAGCCTGAGGAAGGCGGTGCGCGAAGGTTCCGACTGGGAAGCCGAGTACCGGCTCGTACACTTCGGTACCCGGGTGAGAACCGTCCATTGCCTCGCGCATCCGATTCTGGACCGCTCGGGCCAGGTGATCGAGTACATCGGCACCGTGATCGATGTCACGGAGCAGAAGCGTGCACAGGAGGAGCGCGAGGAACATCTATGGTTTCTCGAGTGCATGGACCGCATCAACCGCGCGATGCAGCGAACGAACGAGGTCGAGGGCCTGACGCGCGGCGTGCTCGAGGAGGCGCTGGCGATCTTCAATTGCGATCGGGCCTGGCTGGTATATCCCTGCGATCCCGATGCGCCGACGTGTCACGCGGTGATGGAGCATACGCATCCGGACTATCCGGGCGCCTTCGCGCTCGGCCAGGAGCTGCCGGTGGACGCCGCGGCGGCGGAATCGCTGCGCGACTTGCTGCACGCGCCAGGGGCGGTGGCGGATCCAGGCATCCCGCCGGAGATTCGCGAGCGGTTCAACATCCTGTCGACGATCGCGATCGCGGTTCGCCCCAGGGGCGACAGGCCGTACCTGTTCGGGCTGCATCAGTGCTCGCATTTGCGCTCCTGGACCACCGTGGAGCGGCGGCTCTTCGAGGAGATTGGCAGACGCCTGGAAGATGCGTTGACGAGCGCGCTCGCGCACCGCGACCTGCTCGCGAGCGAGGAGGCGCTGCGCACGAGCGAGGAACGCTTCCGAACCCTGGTCGACCACGCGACGGATGCCATTTTCCTGTTCGATGAGGAAGGCATCGTGCGCGACGTGAACCGTCAGGCGTGCGAGGCGCTGGGTTATACGCGCGAAGAGCTCATCGGCATGCGCGCCCGTCAGATCGACCCCGACATCACGACCGAAAAGATCCAGTGGGTCAAGCAGCGACTGCGCGAAGACGGAAGCGCGACGTTCAATAGCCGCCACATGCGAAAAGACGGAAGCCTCTTTCCCGTCGAAGTGCGCGTACGGGTGTTCGACCGCGGTGGACGCCTTTTCGGCATCGGGCAAGTCAGCGACATCACCGAGCGCAGACGCCGCGAGCAGCGGCTGCTCGCGCAATTCAGCGTCACGCGGACGCTGTCGGAAGCGGGCTCGCTCGAAGAGGCGGCACAGCGCATCCTGAGCGAAATGTGTGAGGCACTCGAGTGGGATCGTGGCGCATTCTGGCGCGTCGATCCTGAAGTGGGCCTGCTGGTGCGCGTGCAAACATGGCCGTCGGCCACCTTCGCGCGGGCCGGCTCCGGGTTGGTGTCCGGGACGGCCGGCTTCGGCATGGGGCTCCCCGGGCGAGTATGGAAGAGCGGCGCACCTGCATGGATTGCCGACATGGCGCTCGATCGGGAGTTCCAGCGGGCAGTATGGGCCGCGAAGGAAGGGCTCCGCGCGGCCTTCGCGTTCCCGATCACGCTTAAGGGCGGCGTACTGGGCGTGATCGAATTCTTCAGCCGCGAGGTCCGCGACGCCGATCCCGAGCTCGTGCAGATGATGACCTCTGTCGGCTCCCAGGTCGGGCAATTCATCGAGCGCACGCGAGCGGAAGACGCGCTGCGGCATGCGCGGGAAAAGCTTGCGCAGGCGTCACGGATGGCGACTGTAGCCGAGCTGTCTGCGTCCATCGCCCACGAAATTAATCAACCGCTGCAGGCCGTTGTAGCCCATGGGCAGGCGTGCCGCCGCTGGCTCGCTGCAACGCCGCCCGACATCGACCAGGCCCGACTCAGCGCCGAAGCCATCGTCCGTGACGGATATGCCACGGCGGACGTAATAAGCCGTATTCGCGCGCTGTTCAAGCGCACGGCTCCTGCAAAGGTCGAACTTGACATCAATGAGCTGATACTTCAGGTCTGCACGCTGATGGCTGACGACATTCACGAGAACGTGATCTCGCTCGAGACTCAGCTGGCCCAGGACGTGCCGATGATCAGAGCCGACGCAGTGCAGATTCAGCAGGTGATCGTCAACCTTGTGCGTAACGCTATCGAGGCGTTGTCGGTGACGATGGAGCGTAAGAAGTCGCTATTGATCCGCTCCAGGTGCGACGGGGACAACGTGGTGGTCGACGTTCAGGATGAGGGCGCCGGGCTGGCGAATCTGGAGACGATATTCGAGCCCTTTACCACCACAAAGGAAACGGGCATGGGCATGGGGCTGGCGATTTGCCGGTCGATTGTCGAAGCACACGCCGGGCGTATCTGGGTCGTGCGCAATGAGGTCCGTGGCGTGACGTTTAGCTTCAGCCTTCCGACGGTGGTTAGGGGAGCGGTTTCGGAAAGGTGATGTATTGACGAGTTTCCTCGCACGCGAATGTGGCTTCGTTCGCGCCCTCGAACTATTGATGCGCCTGGAAAATGAGCCGAAGGGACCGTTCGCCCAAATCGCGCTCTGTTAACCTCTTCGTTTTTCCGTTGGCGAAGCTGTCATCGAATCTTTTCAGGTTTCAGACAAGTTCACCAAGCGGCATGGTATCCATCACGGACGCGAGAATCATGGCATGAATGTTCAGGGGAGCTGGGCACACCAGCTTCGGACGGAAGACGTCGTCGCCGGCGACAATCGCGGTTCCTGTGAGTGCGCAAAAGCCGCGCTTGCGCGCGCGGCAGCGCCGCCATATCTGCTCCCAATAGCAACAGGCTGTCGAATCGCACCAGGAGATCACAACACTCGAGGACCCTTGGCGCTCAAGGACGGTGACTTTGGTACGTTGACGCGATGCCGGGCTGTACACGGCGCTGCGCGTTTGATGAACTGGAAGGGGCCGCACCTCCCCTGAAAGCAGGGAAGTAATGTACGTCCAAGGCCGGTCGGAATGTATCGATTCGGGCATTGCATCGCTCCTGGCATCGTAACCATCATCGTCACGGCATGATTGCCTGGACGATACCGTGATTGCTGGTTTCTCGCAGCGGAAGGCCGATTCGCGGACCTTGCTGTTAATGATAGGAAGCTTGTTGAGCGCTGCCTATTACATAAAGCTGGAATTCGCGCGTCCGCGCGCTCCGGTCTCGCGCATGAACATCGCAAGCACCATTGCGAGCACGATGCCACCGAGCAGCCACGAGCCGGCTGCGCGGAACACCGGCAGGTTCATTGCGCCGCCGTTCGCGAGGTGGGCGAGCAGCTTGCCGTACACGGGCGTGAGCAACGCGCTGAAGGCGAACACCAGGAAATTGATCGCGCCGCTGGCGCTGCCTTTCACGTTGTCCGGATTGACTTCCTTGATCACCGTGTAGGGCAGCATTGCCGCACCGGAGCCGATGCCGAGCAGCAGGCCGAGTACGTAAGGCGGCGCCACACCGGGCGGCAGATAGAAAATGCCTGCGCCCGACGCAAGCATCAGCAGCGCGCCGGCGATGAACACCGGCTTGCGGCGGCCCAGGCGGTCAGACAGGTAGCCTGACAGCGGGCAGCCGATCACCCAGCCGAGCGGCACCATGCTCGCGCGATTGACAGCCTGCGCATAGCCGACGTCGAGACCGTTGCGCAGGAACGGAATGCCCCAGATCATATCGCCGACCGTAGTCGGCAAGAACAGCAGGCCGGCGCAGAAACCGCAAAGATACGATTGCGGATTCGACAGCACTTCCTTGTACGGCGCGAACATCTTCACCCACGAGCCCTGGCTGGTTGGGCTGTCTTCATGGACTGCCGGCGTCGCGATGAGCACCAGCGCGGCGATCAAAAGGATGACGAGGCCGGACAGCCACCAGAACTGCTGCCACGTGATGAGGCCGTGAATGAGCGGCGCAACGGCGAACTGACCCGCGGAGCCGCCCAGCATGCCGAAGCATTGAGTGAACCCTACCGCCGTCGCGAGAGAACGCGGAGGAAAGCCGTGCGCGGCGAGATACACTGCACCGATGAACCCACACGCCGAACCCGCGCCTTGCAACAGGCGGCCGATCTGCGCGGCCTCCACGCTGCCCAGACCGAACAGCGCCGCCCCGACGGCAACGAGAACGATGACGGCCTTGCCGCCGAGCCGATCGAGCAACGCACCGCAAACGATCGAGAACAGCGCATAGCTGTAGTAGTACAGGCCGACGAGCGTGCCCACGCCCAGCGCATCGCGGGCGAACGCCGCACTCAACTCGGGCACCATCACGCCCGGCGCGGAACGCAGCATGTACTGCATGAAGTAGAACGCGACACAGAAAAGCCAGGCGATGACGAAACCAATGTGTATGGGCTCGCGGACTGATGGAATATTTGCAGTGCTTACGACCTTGCTGGACATGGCTCGATTTACACTGAGTTGCCGATCGACCGGGTACGGGCCAACGCGCGGCGGAGATGCACCGCGCTACCGGAACAGATTGACCTTTGCGAGGTCAATGAGCTGCTGGCCTCGACCGTCCATGACGGCACGAAGCATAAACAGCCCAAAGTGGTAAGTTTGGTCGGCGGTGGTCGCAGGAGGCATCACGAGCTCCTGGCGTGCGCTCACTACGTCGACGAGAGCCGGACCCGGATGGGCGAATGCTTCACGTAGGGCTCCTTCCAGCTCCGCAGGGTGCTCGACGCGCACGCCTTTGATTCCGATCGCATTGGCCATCGCGGCGAAGTTCGGATTTTTCAGGTCACATCCCGTAGCAAGGAACCCGGTGGCTTTCATCTCCATTTCCACGAAGCCCAGCGTTCCATTGTTGAGCACGACCACTTTGACCGGCAAACCTGTCTGAATCAGCGTGAGGAATTCACCCATCATCATGGCGAAGCCGCCGTCACCTGACATCGAAATCACCTGTCGGTCCCTGAAAGCAGCCTGCGCGCCAATCGAGTGCAACAGCGAGTTGGCCATCGAGCCGTGATTGAACGAACCAATCAGTCGTCGTTTGCCGTTCATCTTCAGATATCTGGCTGCCCACGCGACGGGGGTGCCGACGTCGCAGGAGAAGATGGCGTCCTCGTCCGCGAGTTCGCTGACGAGCCGGGTTACGTACTGCGGATGGATGGTGCTGCTGCCCGCTTCGGGCTCCGCTAGCGCATCCAGACTCTTGCGAGCCTTGCGATAGTCGTCGAGCGCGCGATTCAGGAAGCTGCTGTCCGCTTTCTCCCGAATCATTGGAAGAAGTTCATTGAGCGTATCCTTGATTGTTCCCAATACGCCGAGCTCTATCAGGCATCGATTGCCGAGCGCTTCGGCTCTTGTATCGACTTGTGCGATGGTCACCCCCTCCGGGTAGAACTGTCGATAAGGGAAGTCGGTACCCAGCATCAGGAGCATGTCGCAACTCTTCATCACGGTATAACCGGAGGCGAACCCGACAAGGCCCGTCATTCCCACATCGAACGGGTTATCGTATTCGATGTACTCCTTTCCTCGCAGCGAGTGCACGATTGGCGCTTGCAGCTTGCGGGCGAGTTCTACGACTTCCGCGTGGGAATCCTTGCAACCCGCCCCACAAAGCAACGTCACTCGCGACGACCGGTTCAACAGATGCGCGAGCTCCGAGACTTCGTCGTTCGATGGGCGAATCACAGGAGCGGCAGGCGCGCTCCAGTTCGGCACAGGTGTTGTGAGAGGCCCGAGCGCCACATTTCCAGGTACGACGACAACAGCGACGCCTTTACGCGCAACTGCCGTCCGGATGGCGCGGCCCAAAATTTGCGGTAGCTGGTCGGGACTGTGAACGAGTTCGACGTAGTGACTACATTCCTTGAACAGCACTTCGGGGTGGGTAGCCTGAAAATAGTCGGTGCCGATTTCCGTACTTGGGATATGCGCGGCGATAGCGAGAACAGGAACACCGCTCCGATGGCAGTCGAACAAGCCGTTGATAAGGTGCAGATTCCCCGGACCGCAGCTCCCACAGCAGACTGCGAGTTGCCCCGTGAGATGAGCCTCGGCGCCAGCGGCGAAAGCCGCGCTTTCCTCATGCCGCATGTGAACCCATTCAATCGAACCATCGCGGCGCAGGGAGTCCGTGAATCCATTAAGCGAATCCCCCACCACGCCGAACACACGCTTAACTCCGGCATTTACTAGTGCACCTACCATGTAGTCGGCAGCTATCGTTGCCATTTCACATCTCCACAGGTTGAACGTTTCGTTGTGCCATGTTCTTGATAATAGTTGGCGGGGAACAGGACGGCTATCACATGAATATGGAATAAGCCCAGCGAGGCTATTGGCGCTCGACGCTTGTTGAGCAACGGGACCAGGCACCTGAACGTGCCTCGGATTACATGAATATTCAATTTCCCTGCCGAGCACAACGTTATATGTTGTGTCTGTGGACGCTTGCGATGCACAACTGCGATTTGACGCCGCGCATCGCGAACCGCGCGCTGCGACGAATGAGGCCCATTGATGTGCTCGTTGCTTCGCGATTAGCACCGGTTAACGTGACCTTAAGGGTCAGTTGATGTTGCAGCGAACCTTAATCACCGATGCATTAGATAAGGAGTCTACTATGGCTGAAATCCTGACGAAGCCCAGGCGGGAATTCAAAAATATCGGATTGGGGCAGATTCTGTTCGTGTATCGCCTACCTCTTGCAGGGCGCACATCGATCTTGCATCGTGTCAGCGGTGTGTTGTTGTTTGTCTTTTTGCCGTTCCTGCTATACCTCTTCGAGCAGAGCCTCACCTCTGAAACGAGCTTCGGGGTGTTCAAGGCGTTCCTTTCCAACATCATCGTCAAGATCATCGCGCTCGTGCTCGCATGGGCTTTCCTCCATCACTTCTGCGCGGGCATCCGCTACCTTGTGATGGATACGAATCACAAGGCGGTGACGAAGCAAAGCGGCAGAAGTACGGCGATGGTCGTTCTTGTTGTGTCGCTCATCCTCACGATCGCTTTCGCGCTCAAACTATTCGGAGCGTTCTAAAAATGGCGGAAAGTAATCATATCGGCCCGAAACGTCTCGTCGTCGGTGCACATTACGGCTCGCGCGACTGGCTTGCGCAACGCGTGACCGCCACCATCATGGCGGTTTACACGATCATTCTGCTCGCCTGGTTCTTCGGCGCGCACGATTTCTCCTATCAAGGCTGGGCGTCGATCTTCGCCACGCAGTGGATGAAGCTCGTGACATTCGTCGCGTTGGTCTCGCTCTTCTATCACGCGTGGGTTGGTGTACGCGACATCTGGATGGACTACGTGAAGCCCGTCGGCGAGCGTCTTTTTCTCGAAGCGCTGACGATCGTCTGGCTGCTCGCGTGCGCGGGCTACGCTGCGCAGATTCTCTGGAGAGAGTAAAGCATGGTTGCGATCAAGAATTCTCTGCCGCGTCGCCGCTTTGACGTGGTCATCGTCGGCGCAGGCGGATCGGGGCTGCGTGCTTCGCTCCAACTTGCACGCGCAGGTCTTTCGGTGTGCGTGCTCTCGAAGGTGTTCCCCACGCGCTCGCATACGGTGGCGGCGCAAGGCGGCATAGGCGCGTCGCTCGGCAACATGAGCGAGGACAACTGGCACTATCACTTTTACGACACCATCAAGGGCTCGGACTGGCTCGGCGATCAGGACGCGATCGAGTTCATGTGCCGCGAAGCGCCGAACGCCGTCTATGAACTGGAACACATGGGCATGCCGTTCGACCGCAATGCGGACGGCACGATCTATCAACGTCCGTTCGGCGGCCATACCGCGAACTACGGCGAAAAACCGGTGCAACGCGCCTGCGCGGCGGCTGACCGTACCGGCCACGCGCTGCTGCATACGCTGTATCAGCAAAACGTTGCCGCCAGGACGCAATTCTTCGTCGAATGGATGGCGCTGGACCTGATCCGCGACGCCGACGGCGACGTGCTCGGCGTGACCGCGCTGGAAATGGAAACCGGCGACGTCTACATTCTCGAAGGCAAGTGCACGTTGTTTGCAACGGGTGGGGCAGGACGTATTTTCGCCGCTACGACTAACGCGTTCATCAACACCGGTGACGGCCTCGGCATGGCAGCGCGTGCCGGATTCGCCTTGCAAGACATGGAATTCTGGCAATTCCACCCGACCGGCGTGGCCGGCGCGGGCGTGCTGATTACCGAGGGCGTGCGCGGTGAAGGCGGCGTCTTGCGCAACGCGAACGGCGATCGCTTCATGGAACGCTACGCACCGACGCTGAAGGACCTCGCGCCGCGTGACTTCGTCTCGCGTTCGATGGGCCAGGAGATCAATGAAGGCCGCGGCGTGGGCCCAAACAAGGACCACATTCTGCTGGACCTGTCGCACATCGGCGCCGAGACGATCATGAAGCGTCTGCCGTCGATCCGCGAGATCGCGATAAGGTTTGCGAATGTCGACCCCATCAAGGAGCCGATCCCGGTCGTGCCGACCATCCACTACCAGATGGGCGGCATCCCCACGAA
Organism: Paraburkholderia sp. GAS448; assembly: GCF_050435685.1. NCBI lineage: Bacteria > Pseudomonadati > Pseudomonadota > Betaproteobacteria > Burkholderiales > Burkholderiaceae > Paraburkholderia > Paraburkholderia sp. GAS448. The sequence continues at coordinate 771 of NZ_JBNDKT010000054.1, read as the reverse complement.
CATCCACGGCCAGGTTGTCGGCACATCGAAGGGTCACGAAGAGCCGGTCAACGGGTTCTACGCCGTGGGCGAATGCTCATGCGTGTCGGTGCACGGCGCGAATCGCCTGGGCACGAACTCGCTGCTCGACCTGGTGGTGTTCGGCCGCGCGGCCGGCAACCACATCATCAGGCACGTGAAGGAAATCAGGGAGCACAAGCTACTGCCCCCTGACGCCGCCGATTTCGCGCTGTCGCGTCTTGACAGGCTCGAAGAGTCCTCGTCGGGCGAATACACGCAAGCGATCGCGGGCGACATCCGTTCGACGATGCAAAAGCATGCGGGCGTATTCCGCACGCAAAAATTGATGGACGAAGGCGTCAAGATGCTGGCGCAACTGAAGGAACGCGTAGGACACGTCCACCTGAAGGACAAGTCAAAGGTGTTCAACACCGCGCGCGTCGAAGCGCTGGAACTGGCGAACCTGATCGAAGTAGCGCGCGCCACGATGGTATCGGCGCAAGCGCGAAAGGAAAGCCGCGGCGCTCATGCACCGGGCGACTACAAGGAACGGGACGATAAAGACTGGCTGCGCCACACGCTGTGGTTTAGCGTTGGCGACCGCCTCGACTACAAGCCGGTGCATATGAAGCCGCTGACCGTCGACCCGGTTCCGCCGAAAGCGCGGACGTTCTAAGGAAACGCTGATTTATTCAGCTCGGTGGTCATCGCTGGCGTAGCTGAGGACGTTATAGAAGGCAGCTCACGGAACAGACTCACGATGATGAAGAG
>NZ_JBNDKT010000053.1:0-36051 GCF_050435685.1 Paraburkholderia sp. GAS448 | reverse complement strand
CGCCACGCTGCCAGCGATAAAATCGGCAGCTTGATTGCCTCAGCGATTCCACTTTAAAAATCGCGGATCCCGTCCGAACGAACGAGGCCACCTCTAAGAGACGCTATGTACGCGTCGAGACCTCGTTAGTCGTGATGCGCGGTGTGGCCACGGCCCGACGCGCGGGCTTGGTCGGAATCTGCTCCGGCTCAGGTGCCGCGACGGAAGGGGAGGCTTGTTCGGGCGCTCCGGGGGCCTTTTTTTTCCGCGATCGGCTCAAGAGCACAACGGCAGCAAAGAACAGCCAGTACGCGGCAGTCACAGCCGCGGGCGGGTGAGAAGTCTGCACGCCCAGTCCGATCACGAAAAGCGTGACTTGCAGCCAGACAGCGCCATCGCCAGCCTTAGGAGCCGGGCGAGACGTTGGCTTGGTCGTGCGTGTATGCGTGCGACGGGAAGCGCGGCGGCTCATGTTGTCTCCTGTATATGCTCACCAAGCGTCCCGGATTCTCTCACCATAGATTCAGTTGCCCTTAAGCACGCCGGACAGCCAGCCGACGAGGCGACCCGAGCCGCCCTCCGGCGCTGCGTCGTCGACGTCGAGCGCCTTGTCTTCTTCGACGTCCGGCTCGGACGGGAAGCGCGCGTACTTGCAGTCAGGGCAGGGGTGCGGTTCCGCATCGATGTCCAGGCGCATCTTGATGCCATCGGCGACGCGCAGGCTGATGACCGTCTCCGGGTCGATCTGCCCGTCCACGAGGACCTGGCGGAACCAGTCCCAGACACCAGGGTGTCCGAGGATGTTCTCGATGCCATAGGTGTCGATCCACTCGCGACAGACAGGCGGGCGGCGCGCGTAGTGCGTGTGCACCTTGCCGTCGAGTTCGAAATAGATGAAGACGCGCGGCCGCGGCCACGAGTAGGTCGCGTCGAGGTGCTTTGCCTCCCACGCACGCAGGCCCACGGGATTGAGCTGGCGGCCCGCGATGCGCCGCTGCACCTCGAGGTCGATTGCGCCGCCCTTGTGCTCGAACTCGTCCAGATCAAGCAGCTCGGCGATGACGGGCTGGCCGTCTTCGAAAGCACTTTCGTCCAGCGTTACCGCGCACACGATGATCTTGTCCCGCGCAGGCACATACAGCCCGAGATAGCCGCACTCCTGATCGGTGTAGCTCAGGAGGACAGCGAGACCGGTGCGAATGGCGGCCTCGAGATCGGACGGGGACAGACACGTGACGGACTGCGCCTGCTTGCGCGCGAGGCGACCCAGACGGATATTGTCGATGACATGGCTATAGCGACTCAGCGCGCGGCGGCGCGTACCTTCTCGAATAGTCAAGCGAAACCTCAGGTGGAACGGGGGCAATCGACTCTATGCGATTTTCGTCTTTATCCGCAGAACTTAACATGCCACGTGATTTTCTTGATCTGCGCTCGCCGGGGCGAAGCCGGAGAACATGCCCTTGGCCGGGTTTTTGCCCGAGCAGCACGAGCACGACAGCGCCGTTGCACTGACGTCGAGTTCGACCGGATGGGTGTCCGCGATGCGGATCGCGACCACGCGCTCGATCGGCAGACCGTGCTGCTCCGCCTGCTCGCGGTACCAGTCCAGGAAGCCAGGGTGGCCGGCCGCTTGCTCGAGCGAGTGCGTTTCCACGAAGTCGCGGCAAACCGGTGCGTTGTGAAATACCATCTGCGCCGGACGCGCGCCGGGCGCGTCGTCGTCGCGGCGAAACCACGTCGTGACGCGGTACCGCGCCGCCGGCAGCACGCCGTCGAAGTAGCGCGGCTCCCACGCACGGAACGTGACTGGGTCGAGCGCCTGGAAGGCGGCCGTGCGCAGGCGTGCAACCGAGATCGGCCCCGCGTCGTTCTCGAACTGCTCCTGTGTAAGCACCGTCACGATGCAGGGCGATGCGTCCGGTGCCGGATGGTGCGCGAGCACGGCGACGAAGAACGCATCCTGCTCCGGGTTGTAGAGCAGGTGGTAGGTGCGGATCCGGTTGCCGGTCTCGCTCTGCCACGGCAGAATGACCGCGCCGCCGCCGGCGATGAAGCGGCGCAGGCGCTCACCGTCGAGGCCGGTGCGGGAACGGGTACGCTCGCAGGCGTGGAACGTCAGGTGCAGGCCTGCCATGCGTGGGCGAAGTTCGTGGCCAATGGCCGACGGGTTGGCGTAATGCATGATGATCTCCGTGTGATGCCTTTCGGCGGTAGCAACGGATTCATGCTCTCGCGCGTTCCCTGGAATGCAACTGGCTCATGACCGGCGGCGCTTGTCACGGCGCCGCCAGCACCGGGTTTGCTGAGGTAAAATCGCGTGTGCTATAGTGCCTCCCAGCCGTTAGATCGGCATCCCGCCCAAAGGCGCACGCCGCCGCATCAAAGATCTACCACCGCTTCGCCGGGTCGAGCGACCCCGCAGAGCGCAACGCTCTCTCTCCTTTATCAAAAGCCCAGCCCGGGCAACACAGGAGAAGCCATGAAGAGCATCTACGAAGTCTGCATTCGCTGGGACGAATGCGATGCGGAACAAGGAACGTTCACCGAAACTGCTGAGGTCAACTGCCGCGACGACGCTATTCATGCCGTTGCGCGGATGATGGCTGTCACCCGAGACGGCTGCGGACCCAACGCCAGCGAAAATGAGATCCGCGAATTTGTCGGTGACGCAGAAAATCGCGTGGAATATGCGGTCAGCCTCACTGAGCGCGCGTTCACGGACCTGCAGATGGTGCTGGCAGACGAACTGCAGGGTCGCCGTCTGGATCCCGCTGCTCTCGTCACCCTCATCAAGGAAAACCTCGACCGCGTCGCACCCGCCGCCGAAACCCGGAGGGCCGCATGACTATGAAGTTCGGTGGTTACGCGCCCCAAGTCATCGCCCGCCGTACGGAACGCTTCGAGGGCATCGAGCTCGAGGGCGTCCGGGAAGCCGATGGGCACTGCGAAGTCGACAATGAAACACCGGAGTTCTTCTCGGTGTACCTGCGTCTGAAGCCGGAAGGCGACGACGTCGGCGCACGCTGTGTCGGAGACTTCGAGACGCACGGAGAGGCTACCGCCTATGCCGAGAGCCTCGCCCGCCAGTACGGCTGGCGGATTCGCGACAAGGCGCAAGTCCCTGCGTAACCCATGAACGCACCTGATTCGCCCTCGCGGGCGGGCCAGGTGCGGCTCTGGCCATCCAGCATGCCCAGAGCTACCGCTCGCTCCTTCTCAACCGCCTCGTCGAGGCACACAAGGAGCAAACCATGAATGAGAAAACCAACGAAGCGAACAAGACGGGCTGCGTTCCGATCGTCCCCCGCACGTTCTTCCCGTACCCGGTGAAGGTCATCGCGACGGACACCTGCTATCCGATCAACTTCGAGGCGAAGGGCCTTCTCTACGAGACGGGCGAAGTCGTGATCGAGTACCCGTTCAAGGATCAGGAGGGCAACGCTCCGAAGTCCGCGGACGATGGCACCGCGATCGACATTCACACCATCTTCTTGCCGAATGGCGAGGAGATGGACAAGGAAGACTGGAAGGAGGTCGCCGAAGCTCCGGCCTACGACCGCCGTCTGATGGCTTCGCTCTGCATGATGGGCGATGCCGAGTTCGACTACGGCGAAGGCGAGGGCACGGACCTGTTCGAGCAAGCCGTCCAGGCCAAGGCGAACGTCCTCAAGCTGATCGGTCTGCCGTACGCTTTTCTGCTGGCGCAGCTCGGGATCAAAGGCGAGCTGGAGGCGCGGGTGTTCGACGTACCGCAGAAAGTCCTTGCCGTGATGATGCAGGACGTCGCGGACAACTATGACACGCCCGACCAAGTGCCGGAATGGGCCTGGGTGGAAGCGAACGCTTCCTACGTCCACAGCCGCAACGCCACGTATGGCGTCTGGGAATTCATGCTGAACCCCAGCTGCACGTTCAAGGGTGATCCGGGCCGCCTCGCGCCGGTGATCGCTGCCGCGCGTGCCGAAGGCGCTGCGTACCTTCTCATCCACCAGGGAACCTGAACCACATCTGGGAAACCTCGCCCGCGCCGCCAGTACGGGGCTCGGGCGAGGTTGGCCAGCATCCGGTTCGGCTAGGCAGTGTGCCTAGCCGAGCTAACGCTCGCTCCTTTTCAACAGCCCGTCTGGGCAGAATGGAGAGACTCATGAACAGGAAGATCCAAGCAGGGACACAGCCGGAAACGCACAAGCTGATCGGCTGTCTTACCGACTACGCGGAGCGCTATGCAGACATGAACGGCGAACCGCGCGAAGGCCATTGCCGGGAAATCATCCGAAAAGCCGAAGCCTGGCTGGAATCCGGTTCGGCAACGCTCGATCCTTGCGACCTTGTCTCAGGTCTCGTTGAGTACGTCCAGCGCTATGCTGACGTGAATGGCGAGCCAACCGATGGGGACTGTCGTCGCGTGCTGGCACGCGCAGCAGGAATCGTGAGGAACCTGCCGAAGATTCGGCTTTGGGTCGCTTTGGTGGAGCATCAAACAGTGCCGGGCACTCAGCCGGTATTGATTGCGCAACCCACTGAGCCTGACGATGCCGAAATTTTTGCGCGTTTCACTGCCGAGACTGGTGCTGACGAACTGGAACTCGTCGGCGTCTTCGACATGTCGCACGTGCTCGAGGTCGACCCAGGTTCGCGAGATGCATTGGACCGGTATGTTCGGTCCTTGGCTGAAGGCGCGACGAACGAGAAACAGGTCGTTGCCAAGAAAGCTCCAAGCCCGTTCGATTACTTCGTCCCTTGGGGAATCAACAGAAGCCCGCTCGGGCCGTCGATGTAGTCGATCAACCTGAAATCCTCTCGCTGGGCACTCCTGAGAAGGAGTGCTGGTGAGCCCGAAGTAACTTTTCAAACCCTCGCGGGGACGCGCTCCCCGCTTGCGGAACCGAACTTCCGGTTCGGCCGGGCCGACGCCTCGCCGAGCCTAAGGCTCACTCCTTTCAACCACCCCGCCGGGGTATCAAAGGAGAAAGTCATGAACAGCAACCTTCAATCGCAACGGCCGCCGCTTACGCTAGTTCCGTCTGGTCGATTCATCATCGACAAGGATCACCGGAAGATCGCCGAGATGTACCAACCGGGTGATTCGCCGGCGGAGATGGAAGCGATCAAGAGGCGCATCGTGGGGTCTTTCAATGCGCTACCTGATATTGTCGGAGTGCTCATGCGTGCCGACAAGGAAGGCGCTCTATGGCAAGCGTTGTGCAATGAGGGCATTACCGACTCGTACGATGCAGCGTTGGCCAGCGCAGTAAAGGCGCTCGGCGAGGCCGGCATTGCCGAGGTTGCATTGCGCGCCGAACTCGATCCGGACAGCATTCGAGCCAAAGCGGAGCAGTAACACATTAACCTGAACCTATGCCGGTCGTGCCGCTCCTTCGGGGGCGGCGCGGCCGGAGTCTGAAGTGAAGTTCGGCCAGGCTTGTGCCTCGCCGAACCCAACCGCTCGCTCCTTTTCACTCGCCCGCGCGGGCACAAAGGAGATAACCATGACTAGCAATAGCCACCACGTAGTGGCAGAACCGATCGACAAGGATGCTCCGTTTCGACGGACCCTCGAAATGCAGTGCAGACTCAACGAGCGGGCGCCTGCGTTTCATTCCGCCATGCAGCGAGCCGGATTTACTTACGATTCGGCGACCGCAGCGTTCCGTCGCGACAACGTCCGGGTGTATTTCAGCCAGGGCCGTCCGGACATCCAATGGCAGCTCGACATGCTGGAGCCGTACCAGCGCTTCACGGTTAAGACCACGCGTACGGTGGCAGTCGACATCGACGACGCACTGGACGTTCCGCCGGCAACGGTCATCGAAAAGGTTCTTTCGGCCGTGGAGCAGGCAGCCGTTGCAGAGCGCCGAGCAACATCAAGCTGAAACCGCGTTCACCGCGCCGCCCATCCGGGCGGCCGGTGGCGCATCGAACCGAACTACCGGTTCGGCCGGGCCACCGCCTCGCCGAGCCTAAGGCTCACTCCTTTTCAACCACCGCTAAGCGGTACAAAGGAGTAGGTTATGAACCGCAACCTTCAATCGCAACGGCCGCCGCTTACCGACAATGCCCGCCAGCTCGCCAGCCTCGTTATCGAGCAGGCGGACAGGAACGGCTTCGAGGTCGAGTGCGATGCTATCCGCGATGCGGTCGATCAGTTCTGCAAGCTGCAGGGCATTTCGGCCACGGAAGCGGAGCGCATTTCCGCGTGCGAAGAAGCCAAGCGCCAGTGGCGCGACAAGCAGGCCGATGCAACGCTGCAGGAGACGCTGAAGGTACGGCACCGGCTCTCCGACGGACGCTTCGTGGGCAAGGTCGAGAGGATCGAGTTCACGCAAGGCGGCGCCGGAAACCAGTGGACCACCATCAGCGGCATCAAGTACGCCACTTGGTGGGACCTTCGCACGAAGGACTGGGCCGTCGGCGACGTCGTCGCGTTCAAGGCAACGAACGCACCGATGTGGCACGGGCAACCTGCAGTTCCGCAGGCTTCGAAGATCGAGAGATTTGGCGATCTCGAGGCGCTGGCCAAAGGTGCCGATGCAGGCCTTCAGCAAGCGGTCATGCGTGTGACGCGCCGCCAGTACGACGCCATCGTCGCATCCCTGCGTCTGCTCGAGCGGCAGATGGAGAAGGGCGCGGTCTCGCCGAACGATGGCGATGTGGGTGACATCATGACCTGCAGCGGCGACCACCAAGGCCTGTCCTTGGAGGAACTCACTCTGTTCTGCGATGCGATCCTGGACAGCCAAGGCGTGACCTGGTCCGTGCCGGTGTCCAGCAACTGATCAAGGTCTGATCGCGGCGGCCGCGCCCTGGTCGCGGTCACGCGCTTCGACAAGTGCGATGATGCTTCCCGTCACGCGCTGCTGCACGACGAGCACCCGCACGTGCGTAGCTGCGCAGCCATTTCGTAGTCGGATCTTGAAACCGTTTCGTAACCGCCCGCCCGGGCAAAGGAAGCGATGATGCCGTACAGCGCAAAAGATGAAGCAACCGCCGTCCTCACTGGATACGTCTCGACGCATCCGAATCACGAGGCGGCCCTGACCGATGCTGCGAAGTGGCGCAAGGCCGCGGAGGTCGAACTCGAGACGCGTGGTCTGGGAGTCGTCAAGGCAATTTCCGACGAGACCCTTAAGGCTATCGCGAACGGCGAGCTCGACATGCCCGCGATCTACGCTGACGCGCGAGCAAAGCGGGGGCAGTCCTAACCTGGCCACCCTTCGGTCAACGCGAAACTATGCCCGCCGCGCCGCCCATTGGGGCGGCCGGCGCGGTGCCGACCAGTCATCAGGTTCGGCAAGACAGGCCGTCTTGCCGAGCGCTACGTGCTCCCTCCTTTTTTAACGACCCGTTAGGGCAAAATGGGGAGCATCAGTGAATTCGCAACAGATGGAACAAGGGAAACTGCCGGGGTCCAACCGAGTTCAACCGTTGGATGCCCCGGTTTCCGTGGGTATCCCGGGCTCAAAGCTGTCGTGCGTCGAGCTTTCGTCGCCGGGAAAGGGAGTTGTCGGCAAAGCCATGCTGTGTCTCAGTGCGGGGACATGTCTTCAACGTCTTCCCGGTCGAAGAAGCATCGCAGGTGAACATCGAGCAAGCTACCGAGGTTCATCAACCTAGCAGTGGTCAAATCGCCACGATTCTGTTCTTGGCGACGGCCGCTCAGGTGCCAGATCTTTCAAAAACGAGCGGTTCGACTGCCGGGCTCACTTCCTTCAGTACGCGCACCCGCCACCCGGCGCACCGCAACGTTCTGCGAGTCAGCACTTCCAGCCAACGCTTGCTGATCTCTCACCCGAAGCGGGCCCACTCTCCAGTTTTCAACGCCACAAAGCACGAGTGATCGTGCCCCAAACTGGATCACGAAATCTAACCCTAAATAGGAGGCCTTTTTCATAAGCATAAATACATGAATAAAAACGGGTTTCCGTATAAAATCACAAAAATGGAAAACGTACCGAAAACACACATACTTACCGACATCGGCGACGATGCCCGCCGGCAGTATGTCGACGCATCGAGCACCTTTACCGCCTACGAGGAGGCGCTCCGGGCGGCTGAGGGCGTGCGCGGCGGCATGTACTGGAAGACCCAGCATGATCGAGACTACCTGATCCGAACCACGCCCACTAATGCCCAGAAGAGCCTCGGCCCCCGAACGGAGGAGACCGAAAATACCTACGCGCGCTTCATGGAACGCAAGGCCGCGAGCGAGGAAACCGTACGTCGGCTCAAGAAGGCATGCGAGCGCCAGCAACGCCTCAATCGGGCGCTCCTCGTGGGCCGGGTGCCGAAAACGGTCGTGGAAATCCTCGACGCGCTTTATCGTGCGGGCATCGCCGAGCACTTCACCGTGGTCGGCACGCACGCGCTCTACGCCTATGAGGCGGCCGCCGGCGTGCGCTTCGAGTCCGCCGCGCTGGCCACGCAGGACGTGGATCTCCTGTGGGACACCCGCAAGCGCGTTCGCTTCGTCGCGCAGATGGATGTACTCGGCTCCACGATGATTGGCCTGCTCAAGAAGGTCGACGCGTCCTTCGCATTGCGAGCGGACCAGCCTTTCACCGCGTTCAACGCAGACGGGTTCGAGGTGGACATCATTCGCCGCGAGGCGAAAGAGGGCGATCCCCATCCGTTGCGCCTGACCGAGAGTGAGGACGACTTCTGGGCAGTGCAGGCCCGCCGCGCGGGGCAATTGCTCAGCGCCAGGCGCTTTTCGGCGGTCGTTGTGTCGGCATCCGGCCACATGGCCCGCATGAACACCATCGCACCCGCAGAGTTCTGCGACTTCAAGCGGTGGATGGCGGATCAGCCCGACCGCGATCCGTTAAAACGTCAGCGCGATGCCCTTCAGGTCGACGTGGTGCGGCAGTTGATGGAGGAGTATCTGCCGCAGTGGCTGCCGCAGCCTGACGGGGAGGGCGAAGGCTGACCGCGCTCGGCCGTAGGTCCCGCCAGCAAGGCGAACAAAAATCCGGCGTCGATTTTTCCTTTTTTTGGCCTCTCGCTTTGGGGAAATGGATAAGGTCAACCAACAAAAGGAGCTTTTCATGAACGCGAGCAGGTACGACAATCTGGTTTGGGGCGCAATCTTCGGCGCGTTGGTTGTCTTGTCCATCACGACCCCGTTCACGTTCTAAGGGCGGTGTGCAGTGCGGTTCCGGCCGTGCTATATTGCGCCCAGCCGTTCGATCGGCATTCCTCCCGGGCCGCCGCCGCCCGTCTAAACCCTGCCGGGCTTCCCCGTCTATTCGGACCGGAAAGCTGCTGAGGCTCTTCTCCTTTTCAACGCCCCATTCGGGCACCAAAGGAGAAATCATGAACGGCAATACCAACAACGCAGGAAAACACCCGGAGCAAATTCCCGAGTCTGTTCAGTTCTACGTCAAGCACGCTTTGAACGTCTTGCGCGAACAGGAGGCCGCTCTTCACGGGGTGCAGTTGGCGCGCGGGAATGGACATATTCTGGCACTGGAACTCCAAGATCGCGAAGCGAAGATCAAGCAGGCCATGGATAGACTTGGCGAGTTTCGAGCCCGGGCTGCCAACAATGGCGTGGACGCTGAGGCGTTTATTCAAACATGTGGCGGCGTTCCGGATTTCGAGCGGTTCGGATATGCGAAACCGGAAGGCGGGAAACTGCCGGAGCACGAGTATGCCTTTGACTGTACGCTGACGGCAGCGATCCGCGTCAAGGGGGACTCGCGCGAAGCAGCGGAAGCGCATCTGCTTGCGGCAATGGATGCCGCTGACTGCAATGGTGGAGCATGGCCGAACGGAGATCCGATCACCTTTGAGGCGAGCGTCAACGACAGCCATCTCGCGCTCTACGAAGTGGACGGCGAGCCGGTTGTCGGCGAGAGACTGCCGGAAGTCATTGACAGGGAACGGCATCTGACGACTGCAAGCTGGATTCCGGTTAGCGAGCCTCCCGCGCTACTCAATGACCCGTCATCTTGGCCGGCGTCTAAACCAGTGTTGGGCTATTGCGTAGATGGTGAGATCCGGATCGTAACGTGCGAGCGTTTCGATGAAGATCACCCGCTTCAATGGTATTCCAAGTGTTCAGAGCGCTGGAACATGACTGATAAGGTGCTTTCCTGGATGTCACTTCCGGCAGCTCCTAAGACACCGTAGGGTACTTGTTCAATCCGTAACCCACGTCCGCCGCGTTCCGTCACAGGAACCGGTGGGCTTTTTCTTTGCGGCCCGCCTAGCGGTTTTTTCGGGCCGCGAGCGCGACCGGACGAACGCGCGTGTGGCAGGCGCGATCGACGCGTATATCGGGGCAACCTGCTGGCCGACATCGACACGACGATCGACTTCCTCAAGCGCTTCAAGGAACGTGCGAAGGCAATCCTGCCGCTGCACACAACCCAGGGCGCCTAACGGCCCCTGATGCAACCGAGACGCCTGCCGCGCATTCCCGAAAGGGATGCCGGCGGGAGTCCTCCCGACCTCTCCAGGCTTCCCTGTCCAAATGGACCGGAAAGTCCCTGCGGCTTGCCTCCTTATCAACCGCCCCTCAGGGCATAAAGGAGCAAACCATGAATAGCAACGCGACCCGTACCATCGAAGTGATCAACGCTGAGATTGGGAAGTTGCAGGCGGAGCGAGCGCAACTCGTTCGCGCAAGGAAGGAAGGCCTCAAGTTCGGCCAACACGACAAGGTCACCGTCGGCACGCCAGGGCGCCTCGTGACGCTGGACGGCAGGCCGATCTCCGGCACGTACGAAGTGATGCATGGCAAGAGCGGCATTTCGACGGCTACGCGTATCCCGGACGGCTCGCTCAGGTTCGACTACGACGGCAGAACCCAGGTGTACTGGGACGGCCAGAAGACTGTTCGGAGCTCGCTGGACGAAATCGTGTTTCTCGACGAGGACGGGGAGTCCGTCCACGAGAGCCAGGTCAAGCTCGTCTCCGTAGACGGCGACGACGACGGCGAGGAAGACGCAGACGAGGCGGGCGACGAATAATCGTCGTCCGTTTCTGCCTGCTTAGACGAAACCATGCCCGCCGCGTGTCCATGGGGATGCCGGCGGGTTCTTCTAGAAATATCTTCGTGATATAGTGCCCGCAGCCGTTAAATCGGCATCTCAAGAAACGGCATTTGCTGCCGACCGGCACCTTCCTCAAAGAACCTTTTCCGTCCACGAGACCGAAAAGCGTCAAATAGCGTCAGCTTCTCTCCTTTTCATCGCCCTGTCAGGGCATCAAGGAGAAAATCATGAACCGCAATCCGATCGACTGTATCCCGCTCGACGAGCGTCTTCCTGTCGTTAACCGACACGGCAAATTGATTGTCATCACGTTGGATCAGGACGGTCACGATCGTACCTGCGACTATTGGTATCTTGTCCAGACGAACTACTGCAGCGCGCATACCGCCTTCAACAAGCGGGAGAATCTGCTGAAGTGGCTCGAAGGACTGGGACTGAAGCTCGACGGCGAACTTCCGCCGCATGGCACTCACGGCGTCGTGTGGGTCAGCGGCGAGTACCGCGAGGCGTGGCATCTTTCCTACGCCCTGTTCGACCAACACCGCGCGAGAGGGGTGATCGGCCGGGCGCTGTCGAATGGGCAGTACACGATGTCGATCATTACCCGAGATGAAGATGGCATTCACACGGTCCATACGTTGAATCCGAATCTGACTCTGCGCCCGGTGTACGACTATCAAGAAAGTCGTGCACTGGTGGGCTAAACGAGGATTCAGAAGTTGAGCGTGCGGCCTGCAGCCTGGCAATCGTGAAGCAAGTCCGACCGGCATCCATATTTGGGTGTCGGCCGGGTCTTGTCACTGCTGGTTCTGCAGGTCAGCGCGATGACCCACAGAGCTTACGGCCTCACTCCTTTATCAACAGCCCATTGGGCACCAAAGGAGAAGCCCAAATGAATAAGAACATGCCCGAAGCCGCGGCACTCTCCGTTGTGTTGAAAGTGCCTCTAGGGAGAGGAACATGCATGTGATCAATGGTACGCTCTTCTTCGGCGCGGAGGATCCGCTAAGCAACTGGCATCCGTGCCGGTTCGAGTTTCGCGGTCGGCAATTCTCATGCGTCGAGCAGCTCATGATGTACGCGAAGGCGATGCTCTTCGAGGATCACCGACTCGCCGAAGCGATCCTGGCTGCTCCAGACCCTCGGGCCCAGAAGAAGCTCGGCCGCGAGGTCAGGGGCTTCCACGAGGCTGTCTGGGTCGAGAAGCGCGAGTCGATCGTGACCGTGGGATGTCGGGAGAAATTCCGCCAGAACCGTTCGCTTGCGGCCGCGCTCCTCGCGACGGGTGACACGGTGCTCGTGGAAGCCAGCCCATACGACCGTATCTGGGGCGTCGGCCTGGCGTGGAACGATCCGAGGATTCTCGATCAAAGTCGCTGGCTCGGCACGAACCTGCTGGGGAAGGCGCTCATGAGGGTTCGAGACCTCCTTGCAACCGAAGCGCGCGAACTGACCTTTCTCAGCGAGCAATGGCAATGACCAAACGGAAGTCCGCCGGCCTCTCGAGGGCCGGTGGATGACCGGCGCCGACGTTCAACCAGTCGCCGGACTGGCTGAGCGCGAGTCGCTCTCTCCTTTTCAACCGCCTCGGAGAGGCAAGAGGAGAGCATCATGAATCGGAAACGCTTCAAGACGAACATCGACTACTACGTCTGGCATGGCGAGGGCGAGTGCGACAACAAGACGGACGATTTGCGGGAAGCACTGCATACCGGTACTGACCTGATCGCCGACGGCCATACGCCGGTCTATATCATCGACAGCCACAACGAGGAAGTCGACGATGACTACATTGCGCGCTTGTTCGTCAACGTGCGATTGGTCAGCGAGAAGGTCAGCGATCCGGAAGACGAAGGTGCGGCAGGCCTGTATCAGGCCAGCTTCAGCCAGGCGGTTCAGAAGGATCAGGAACTGCGCCGTGAAGAACTCGCCGAGATCGCGCTCAAGGTCTTCCACGCCCATCAGGGTATCGAGGACCTGTCGGACTTCGAGATCGAGGTAGTCGACGCGTTTGGCTGTGTCGTCGATCCCAATACCGAGTACGAGGGTTTTGGGGGAGACGACGGCGACGTCGAGAAGATCAGCGAGCCACTGACCGAGGTGCGCGAGTCGAAGGGCCCGGAAAGCATGGTGACCAAGGTCGGCAATCTCCGCCTTGCGAACCAAAGCCTTGCGACGGCGCTCGCCGAAGTCGCGGCGTGCCTGGATGGTCTTGGCGTGGGCATCACGTTCAACTCGGTCGACGGCAACAACGTCGACTGGGTCACGCGTGCGCGCTACGTGACCGAAGTGGCTCTCGGCCGCCGCAAGGCGTACCCGGACCTCGAGATGGTCGGGGAGTGGGTAGGTCTGCACTACCACCGTAACTTCGACGCCGAGCCGGCCGAGAAGCGCGCGGAGTGGGTCGATCGCTACATGGAAGCCCATGCGTAACGTGAAGCCGTCCATGCCGGCATGAAACGCACCGCGTTCGCCGCCCCCCTTGGGGCCGGTGAACGCGGGTTTCTCCGCGGATTACCCGTCGGAATCTGTAAAGACAAGACGTTCCGCTGCGCGACACCCCGCCGCCGAGCGCACGGCGCTCTCTCCTTTAACCACGCCAGTCACTGGCATAGGAGAGAACCATGAAATACGCAACGATCGAGCTGTTCCCGGTCCACATGCTGCAGGTGAGCATCGAAGACCGGATCGCTCAGGCAATCCAAAGCATCATCCGTCTGTTCATCAGCGGGCAGCCTGCCGTCGTGGCCTTTAGCGGCGGCAAGGACAGCAGCCTGCCAAGCTGAAGGCCCTGGTGAACTACGTGCTGGCGCATTCCAGCCCCGAGACGATTGGAATGTCAGCAACCGTGCCCGCGACCGACGTGTAGTAGTACGCCCATTTTTTCGGCGACCGAATGCCTGCGTCGGGCCGATGAATTCCGCACGAAGGTAAGCATCCCGCGACGATTAGACAGTGGAAACAACCGCCGCGTGTACCGACGGCCATTCGAATCAGGATGCAAAATTCGAATGGCCGGTTTGCTCCAATCAGCGGTCAACCGTTACACGAACGTGATCGGCCGCTTGTGGCCCGGTTACTGCCCGACATGAGGGGTGGGCGTCGGACCATCCTTGGCGCCTGAAGGACGCAGGATCGACCGAGTCAGACTGCCGCCCGCCTTCATGCGCCATGCTATCGTTGCTGTTGCTTGACCTCCTTCTCGTCGGGCAGGGATCGTCGAGGCGCGATGATTGTGCTTTGTGACTGCCGAAATCATAGACAGAAGATTATGGAAACTGTCGCGTTTATCTCGACTGAGAACGGGGACGACTTGATTGTGTCCTTTGCAGTCATCGACCCAGCGGATCCGACTGAGATCGAAAGTCTCACCCTTCTGCGCACCGCGAAATATGAACACCTGCTGGAAGATTGGGAGCGAGGCGTGAGCGTTTCGTTTGAGCGGTACGTGGAAGACGATGAGGAATTGCTGGAAGAACTCTGCCTTGACCGAAAATCAGCCGTAGTACGCCTGACAACCAGCCTGCGGAACTATGAGCTGGATCTTCGAAAGGTCGACGAGAGGGAGGTGACGGCCATGCGAAAGGTGCTCGTCCAGATGAACTATGATCGTCGGATCAGGCTAGTGGGCGTCTAACGATTTCTTCGATCCGACGATCGCACGAACCCGGAAATTCGCCGCAGGGGCGCGACACTCAACGAAACCCCGCTGCCTCTGCCGCCCGACGGTGACACAATTATTTCGTTCCGTCGCAGTCTTTGTGCTACAAGGATGTCACGGCGTCGCTAGGCTGCATCTGCGCGAAGTGACACATCTATTGTCGCAACATTGACAGATTTAATACGGTCTACGGCAATTGTCTGAATTTTCGGAGGGTGGGCCAGGACCCTTGCTCAGTTTTTGAGCCGGCGCGGATTTTCACCAGATGCCTGTTCTTAAGCAAACCTTAAGTTTCGTCGAGGGTGGCTGTCTTTTAAGCACGCCGAGAAATTTCCGGCGCTGCTCATTCATCCCCCGCGCCGTCTCGATGGTCCGTCAGGATTTGACTGGACACAATCCAACGACCCTGCGTTGACGCACTAATATTCGTTCTTACCTAATATCCAAAAGGAACGGGCCATGATTCCGAATTGTGTCGAGACACACCGTGGATTCAGAATATACATGAACCTTACGGAAACGACAGGGCACTGGACATGTGGCGTATGGTTCGAACGCGAGGTCAATGACGACGGCCCGACGCCCTCCAGATTTGAGAAAACGGTCGCGAAAGCCGATACAGGCGCGCTTAACCTGGGTATGGAAATGTTGCACACGGCCGAGGTGCTGATTGATAAGTGGTACGAGCAAGAAAATCGCATGAAATCATGCAGCGGAAATCCTGACGTTACAGTCGTAGCCGCCACCGCGCCCTTGCGACGGCTTTTGCCAGTTCCGCGCCGAAAACGCGGTTGAAGTTTGCCGACACCATTGCCTGCGCACGGCGGCAGGCAAAACATTCATACCGGCACCGACACTAATGTAGTCACTCGCCAATCAAACCGGCACCGGGCAGACGGCCATCGAAAACTAAGGGGGACACCCCACAAGTTTGACGAGTGAGAAATTGGCTGCGCGGCGAATTGCTCACGTAGATTAACCAGGTACACAGGGCAAATTAAAACATAAGAGGGATGCCTCCCCGTGTCCAGCAATACCCGCAGATATTGTGAAATCAGGACGATGGGACATCCTTTTTTTTGCTTGGTGCATATCGCTCTTGCGATCCGAAAATCGGTGAGGGGCCACTGAACTGAAGCGATCCAGCGAGCCAGGACTGGAAAGTGTGCTCCCGGTCAGTTCCTGCCGATGCGCACGGCGAGAAATCATGCTGTCCTGCAGGATCGCGCACATCGCGACCAGCAGCATGATCGCAACTGCCACGAGACCTGCATAGCTGATGATCCTGAGCGTCTTCATTTCTGCTTCCTACGATAAACGAATGGCTGTCGCGATCTAAGACACTTTGCGGTTTTACCGCCACATGCACTCACCGATCGGGTTGACGTTTCCCCATGCCAATCGCGACGAGGATCGCAGCTGGTTGCCATCCAGCTCGGCTCCTGGCGTTTTCATGTCACGGACTCGCCAGTGTGGTCTGGCAGCGGCGACAAGTGTCCGACGCTCACCGCCGAAATATGATCGCAGTCGTTGACTGGCCATCGCGTGATGGGCACGTGACTGGAACGTCCTATCTCAATCCGAAATAGCCGAGGACGAACAGAACGATGACGACGGCTCCAACAAGCCAGATGATGCTATTCATGACACTCTCCACAAGTTCGACACTCGCCCAATCAGCGGTGCGACGTGCAGGTCCAGGACCAGCTGGCGATGCGTGCAGCGATACCCGGCAATTTGTCACAACAAGGACTTGCCCGGTTGCGTCAGTTACCGGCTACCAATGCACGCCTCGCGGGAGAGACCCGGGAATCACCGGCGCACGGCGGGCGCACCGTAACGTTCTCACATGCGACAGGGCATGTCTGTACGGTAGTCGCTTCGGTGAGGCACGACACCACGCGTTCCGCGCCACCACTGAATCTCGGCGGAACAGCCTCGTAAGACGGAGCGATCTGGCGATATGCATTCGTTAACTCCATTTGAGCGCATCCCACGTTCGGTAACAGACGGTCGGAAGTGGCAGCGAACGCCTGTCGGACCCGTCGACCGGGCATGCCGCGCCCCATTGACCGGCAGCATTTCGCGGGTAGGGCCTCGTCCCGCTGTCGTTGCCGAGCCCGGTGCTTCTCATTTTTTGTCCTTCGTCCTCGTGCCGTGATGCCCTTCGTACACCACCCGCTGCGCGAACGGCGGTGTTGCGACCTGCCTCGCACGCCGCAACACCGCCGCCCACAGGCCTGTTCGATGCAACCCGCCGCCTGACGCCCATTGCAAGGTGGAATAGACCCCCGTGAAGCCTCCGGCGTCACTCAGGTTTTTTTGACAGCTTCCTTGGCGTCGCCAAGATTCTTTCGGGCCTGGCCCGCCGTTTGCTGGATATCGCCTTTGACTTCCTGTTTCGTGTTGCCGGTGGCCCGGCCAATGGCTTCATTAATCTTGCCCTTTACCTTCTCTGCAGTTCCCTTGACTTGATCCTTGTTCATGGTGAACCTCCAATACGTAAATTATCTGTGGATGATGTTGCTGCCTGTTGCCATCAGGCTTTGACACGGTGCAACCGGTGGGTCGGCATTCGATGAACATAATCAGGTATCCATATCGTTTGCCTGGCTGACTGCTGAGTGTGTTTCAGTGTTCAAGCGGGTGATTCTCGGCAAAGTCCCGCGTGGCTAACCAGTACGGCTGCCGATCGTAGTACTGGTGAAGCGACGAACCCCACAGCGGATCCGCCATCGCGAGCCAATGGTCCTTGTCGAACGCGGGTGCATTCTTCAGGCGGTCAGCGGTGACGTCGAGCCGGAAGCACTTTTCGTCCGTGTCCAGGGTCAGCGCACTCCACGGAATGGCGAAAAGCCTGTCACCCATGCCGAGAAAGCCCCCACTTGACAGCACGGCATAGGCGATCCGGCCGCCGCGTACGTCCAGCGTGTTTTCGGAAATTTTCCCGATGTCCTCGCGGTCAGACGTGAAGAGCTCATTGCCCGTCAGCGTAAATATGGATCGAAAGCACCCGACGACAACGATGCGCGCAACCGGGACAAGAAGTCGGTACGGTGCCGTACCGGGCCCCAAAAGGGAACTGACGCGCCCACACCATGGCAGCGCCGACCACGCTGTTTCCATGGACGCGCTGCATTGCTACGGGTTGCGGGTTTTGAGACCAACCGGACGGGCGGAAAGTAAGTCACGCGCAGTTGCCCCCAGTCTACGTACGGGCGGCGTAATGGCGTCGTTCACCTTCACCACGTGACAAACATGGCGCTCAGCTGGATCGATCACACGATGGAACCGGAAGAGCGACGTGATGAACAGGGAAAGGGTGTTTACCGCTACCGTACAGACCTGCCGCGTCGGCAGTGAGAAGGTACTAACGGACACATCGTCCTGACGGAAAGAGCATCGGCGGCTCGGCGCGCACAAGATCGCATCCATCGCGACTTTCGCGGCGTGAGGGGACTCTTCAACTCCAACGCTACATGGCGTACCCGCCGGATTCCACGATCAGGAAGCGATGCCATCCAGGAGAGATGCATCCGGCGGGTGTCGCTCGTCGCGCCGGGGTGTCGTACACGGTGCACTGCGCGAATACCGGACGAGGGCCTTAACCCTGCGTGGTTCTGAAGCGTGTGCTTTCCAGGGAGGAGTACCAATGCGAATCGCACAGATTGCACCCTTGCACGAAGCCGTTCCGCCGAAATTCTATGGTGGAACCGAGCGCGTGGTTTCCTACCTCACCGATGCACTTGTCGACCTGGGGCACGACGTGACCCTGTTCGCGAGCGGAGACTCGCAGACGAAGGCGACACTCGAAGCTGCGTGGCCGCGTGCATTGC
The DNA here is from genome assembly GCF_050435685.1 of Paraburkholderia sp. GAS448. Lineage (NCBI taxonomy): Bacteria > Pseudomonadati > Pseudomonadota > Betaproteobacteria > Burkholderiales > Burkholderiaceae > Paraburkholderia > Paraburkholderia sp. GAS448. The sequence continues at coordinate 17,575 of NZ_JBNDKT010000053.1, read as the reverse complement.
GCCTCGACCCGTCGACCCGCGATGTCATCGCCCCGCACATGCTGATGCTCGAACAGGTGCGTCGTGTTGCCCACGAATTCGACGTGCTGCACTTCCACCTCGATTATCTGCCGTTCTCGCTGTTCTCGCGGCTAGACACGCCATTTGTGACGACCCTGCACGGCCGCCTCGACCTGCCGGAACTGCAAGCCGTGTTCGATACGTTTCCGAAGGTGCCGGTCATTTCGATCTCCCATTCACAGCGTTCGCCGCTCCCGCAGGCAAACTGGCTGGACACGATTTATCACGGTCTACCCGAAGGGCTGCTAACGCCGCGAGCACAGAATGAGCCGGAATATCTCGCCTTCCTCGGTCGACTGTGTCCGGAGAAACGACCCGATCTCGCCATTGAGATCGCAGCAGAAAGCGGTCTGCCCTTGAAGATTGCCGCCAAGGTGGACAAAGCTGACCAGGGATACTTCAAGACCACGATAGAGCCGCTGCTGTCGCAGGCGCACGTCGAATTTCTTGGGGAGATCAGCGAACAGCAGAAGCCGGGGTTTCTCTCGGGTGCGAAAGCGCTGCTGTTTCCAATCGACTGGTGCGAGCCGTTCGGCCTTGTCATGATCGAGGCGATGGCGTGTGGTACGCCGGTGATTGCATTCAATCGCGGCTCGGTACCCGAGGTGATCGATGACGGCGTGACCGGTTATATCTGCGAAGATGTACGGGACGCCGTAGGTGCGCTGCAACGTCTCGATGACCTGTCACGTAGTGAAATCCGTGCTCAATTCGTGCGTCGCTTCAGCGCCAGGACGATGGCGCGGAATTACGTCAAGAGCTATACGTCGCTGCTTCATGCTACGCGGCGCCCGGTGTTGCGACGTGCGGCCGCAGCTTGATCCGCATCTGCATCGCGTTCCAGTACGAAGTGATGGTGCCGGAATCATGTTTCTACATGGAAACCGGGACCTGTTCAGAGAAGCGAAGTGGACCGAGCTATTGGGTATTCGGTAAAAGCAAACGGTGGCGGCCAAAGATCTGCTGTCCAGCCCTGCCGCAGCCTTCCGCTGAGGCGCTGCCGCGTGTCAATACGTGACCTCTCCCCGGAAGCAGAACGGTGAGCGGGTTGCCGGCAAATGTGTCTGGAAACGAAGTGAGGATCGGTAGGACCATCGCTGCAGGCAGTCGGGACGCCGATGCGGGCCTGCCCATCCCTGTGATGTGGCCGATGCGGTTGTCTTTACTGAGCTGAACGCCACCGTACAGACTCCGAATTGTTCGTGGGATCGTGCTGTTTCAACCTGCGCGTTGCAGTGATCTTCGGGTCACTCTTGCGAGGCAGGCATTGGCGAACCGCCGGCTACTGGTGCATCGCGACCTGAAGGGCGGGATATGGGGGAAACATGTCAGTCGATCCAACGTCTTTGCGGTGGTCTGTTGACACCTACGATGCGCGCCACGCCGATGGGACAGATGAAATCATCGAGCGCACTGTGCGGCAGTCTACCGTCGTCCCCTTCAATGGGTTCCGGCTGGTCGGCGACCGTGCCGGCGCGCCGAAACTGAAGAATCAGGTTCTCGCGATGGTGGCGCACGAGCTTCGTGGACCACTTACTCCGCTGCAGCTCGCCACCCAGCTCATCCGCAAGGCCTCGGCAGATCGACCGGAGGTGCTTCGGTCGCTTGACATGATCGACCGGCAGATCGCACAGATCGCCCGGCTCGCGGATGATCTGATGGACGCTACCCGGATCGACCGGGACGCCCTTCGCATGAGCCAGGACCGCGTCGACGTGGTCGCGTTTCTGGCCGCCCCGCTCGCCGCGACTGCACTGGCGACGGCTAAACGCAACCAGACATTCACGGCGCAGATCGCCGACCGGACACTACGCATCGAAGGCGACCCGGTCCGTCTTGCACAGGCCGTCAACAACCTCCTGCATAACGCGGTGAAATACACGCCTGAAAATGGTTGCATCACCGTGAATGTCCTTTCGGACGGAAAGGACCTCGTCGTATCCGTCAAGGACGATGGTCTGGGCATATCGGGCGCACTTCTGCCACATATTTTCGACCTCTTCGCTCAATCCAGCAGAACGATTGCGGCGAGTGCCGGCGGTTTGGGGGTCGGTCTTGCGGTCGTGAAAGCCGTCGTCGAATCGCATGGCGGAACGGTGTCCGCGACCAGTGCCGGGCCCGGTGCCGGTAGCGAATTCACGCTCCGGCTGCCCATCGTGATCGAGCGGCGCGTGGCAGGTGAGCCTACTTGACGGCGGCAATCCAGCTACAAACTCGCAGTCTGCAACTGAGTCAGGCGGGGCGACACGCGTCCCACCTGAAGAACCGTCAGCGTAGACGCCGCGAGCCCTCACCGTGCGCAAACTATAATTTAAGGAGGGTTCAGCCAGACCTCGCGTTCAGAGGAAACCGGCTGCGCGTTGCGACGCGTCAGCATCCTCGTCAGTCCGTCTGGCGCGTTCACGCAGTTGCCGTCGATGCCTGATATTGTTAAGAAGAATTCGCAGAGGAACGGTAGTTTCTGGACAGCATGTCGGGGAGCGACACATGGCAAACGAGCTGCATCCGAAAGTAAATCACCTGCTCTCCGTTCTGCCCGAAGCAGAGCGGACGCGCCTTTCACCTCACATGGTTCGCGTCGATATGCCCTTGGGGCAGGTCGTGTATGAGTCCGGCGACCGGCTCGATCATGTCTATTTCCCCACTACATCGATCGTCTCACTGCTCTACGTGATGGAAGATGGCTCCTCCGCCGAGATTGCGATTGTAGGCAACGAAGGGCTGATCGGTATTGCGCTTTTCATGGGCGGAGAAACAACCCCCAACCGGGCGATTGTACAAAGCGCGGGCGAAGCATACCGGCTCGACGCCAGGATCCTGAAAGAGGAGTTTCACCGCGCGGGGCCCGTGCAGCGCCTGTTGCTGCGCTACACCCAGGCATTGATCACGCAGATGGCTCAAACGGCTGTCTGCAACCGTCATCATTCGATCGACCAGCAGTTGTGCCGGTGGCTGCTGCTCAGCATCGATCGCCTGCCGTCGAACGAACTGACGATGACGCAGGAACTGATCGCCAACATGCTGGGCGTACGCCGATCCGGGGTCACCGAAGCGGCGTTGAAACTGCAGGATGCTGGGCTGATTCGCTACAGTCATGGCCACATCGAGGTGCTGGATCGACCGGGGCTTGAACAGCGCGTGTGCGAATGCTACGGCGTGGTGAGACGGGAGTTCGACCGGCTGTTGCCTGATCTGAAGGCGCTATAAAAAGCCCGTCACTCGCGCATGAATTGCGAAACGGGACGACGCGCGCGGGCAGTTGCACGAATGACGCTCGCGCGATGCGGAGCGCCTGTTCCTGGGAACAGAAACGCAACGGATGCGTTACGCATCGATCGCCGTTAGCCAGCACGAAGCGTCAATAACGGCAAGTTCCTGATAGACAGTAACTTCTAGAAAAGCATGAGTCGAGTCAGACAGCAAGGAATGCATGCCTATTGCAGGCGAGGAGTGTGTCGAGTTCGAGGCCGTAGCAACTCCTCATGCGGCTATCGCCAGATGACGGATCGCGCTCCTCAGTCGTCCAATCTCAGCGACACAACCGTCGCCGTGCTAAAGGTCGGTGCGAGCGGCAACGTCGATACGTCAACCCCATCCGCACCGGTACAGGCCCATCGTGTTGACCAACCCCGGCCTGATAGCCGGGGCGTCGCCGGGAAGCATCAAGTTCACGCGACTTAGAATCTGACAGCCGGACGGCGTGCCGTGAAGCGGGTTGCGTGCGGATGCAGCCGTCAATCGCGAATTGGGGTGACCGCAGGCTTCGAACGCGGATGTACGTTCGGTGTGCCGCACATCCCACTGTTTGGAATCCTGAACAGCGCGCTGACGACCCCAGTAGGGGACGGAGGTGAGAGTCGACGCTCGGCCATGACTGGTCATTTCGAGTTCTTTACCGAAAGCGGTCACAGGGTCACTATTCGCCGCATGATTTGAGTCGCGCCTTGAGCTTCGGCCTGCATGGAACGTGACGACGCGGCGCGCCACAATCAGAGTCGCTATCCCGGTTTTCGGTTCGCGTCCGGGACGCTGCGGTTGCGAGCGGCGGCACTCAGATCCACGTCACGATGCCGCGTCAGTCGATGCCGACATGCGAAGCGGAAGCACCGACAGCAAAATCGTCTAAAATTAATCTGGTCCGATCCTGATTTGAACAAGGGGAAGATAATGATTCGATTTATTGCATGGATGCTGATTGCTGGTACCGCAGTTCTCGCCGGCTGCAGCACGATGGCGGGCGCAGGCCAGGACATTTCGAAGGGCGGCCAGGCGATCAAGAATGAGGCACAAGAGCCCAAGTAACGGAGCCAGCTGAGGGAGCGCGCCAACGAAGTCAAGAGCCGAGGTCAACAAGCCCATTCGCGCCAGTCATCGCAGCAAACGCGGCGCCGTGATGGTGTCGCGTTTTCAATTGCGCGCGGTGATCGCAGCGCTTCCTTTTCGCAAAAGACCACTCCTCAGTAAGTGGGACCTGTTGTCATTGTTAAATTCGTCCCATTAGCAACAGGATGAGCAAGATCACCACAATTACACCGACAATGCCGCTAGGGCCATAGCCCCAGCTCCGACTGTGCGGCCAGCTCGGGAACGCGCCAACGAGAATCAATATCAAGATAATCAGAAGAATTGTACCTAAGCTCATGGTCTGCTCCGTTTATCAAGCACGAAACGTTTTCCTGCATGAGTATCGCGAGGTTCGCCGGCGAGTTCGCTCCAACGTTCCACATTCTGGACTTTTGATTCTTGAACTGTTTCCCGCTTACCTTCAATGACATCCAGATTCATTTCAATCCCTCTTGACGCGTAATTCAACTTAGCAAAAGAACAAAAATACACATCGCATATTATTCGGGTTCCTTCAGACTTCTCCGTGCGTTCAGGGGCCTGCGAGTGCGGAGCAGATCTAACCAGTGAGCCATGTCCAGATCCACTCGCTCTTCCATCCGCGGCTCGTTCAGTCTGCCGGGCCAGCGGCGACTTCGCCTCGGAAGGCTTTGCACTACTCTGCTCCTGGAGGTCCAGCCCAACCAGTGCCATCAACGCCAAGCCATCGATTCTATTGATAGTGCGGTGCAGCGAACGTACAAACGAGTCCGAATCCCGCAGTCCACGTGAATCGGACGCTCAGCGGCAAGAACGTCCCCCACCCGAGCAGCATGGCAAGGGTGCCTCCGACAAGAGCCCGGCTATTCGTCGGGCGAAAGTGGAAGGAAATCGCCTGCAAGACACCTCTGCTGCGCCAACTGAGGCCAATGACAGGTTGAGGGGAGTCGCGGCGAAAGAAAAATGTTGGTTCGCCGTTATCAAATCTTCTTGGTGCGTGTCGCCCCTTCAATGGGCCAGGTGCCCCCCACGCTGCTCGGAGTCTTCGCGCGGCTTGTGCGTCTCACCGCCCGCACCGGGGAAAAAAACGTTCAACGCGTCCCGGACACCTTCTGCCAGAGTCGCCTCCGCGCCGATAGCCTCCGTTTCGCCAGACCTGGCCGGGTCGGTGCTCAAACCGCGCCAATGAGTAAAGACGAGCAAAGGTTTTTCGGTCCATTCACCGCCGCCAAACTTCGCAAAGGTCGTCTCCCCACTCACAAGTTGCACCTCGTACCATCCATTGCGGACAGGGGCGTATTTGTCCAGCGGAAACCAGTTGGTTGTTGGGATTCCCATAAATTCCTCTTTGATCTGTCGCTGCCTTTGAGCCAGACGCCGTCAGCGGCACCGTGTTTGGAACGGCGAAAAACTGCATGGACGATCGATCATCAAGCACGGCGGAGCGGGTCACCACTGACGTCCCCGCCGGAGGTCTCTCACGCCAACGGCGACCAAATCACATCAAGCGAGCAAAATTAATGTAACTGTTTCTTTAGATCGCTCAGTTCAGCGTGAACCGAACTTACTGCGCTTTTAACCTTGGCATTGACATTCGCAGCACGTTCACATGCTTTTTCTGCACGGTCGCCGAGCCGCTCAAGATCGTCTACCCATTGGCGCATGCGATCCTGATCGTTCGAAGCCATCATCGCTTTCGCCGACGCGGACTGTTGATCAAGTCGATCAACGCACTCGATGAGGTCCTTGGGGAGGGTGGCGTCGGCGTGACAGGCCTGCGAAGCCTTGTCGATGGTTTGCGTTAGATGGGTGAACCGCTTCTGAATTTCACTGGCTTGCAGCATGATGACACTCCTGTATGAAAGTGTCTCTACAACGAGCCCCGGCGCGATCGCAGTGTATCGACCTGGCGCCCAGGTTGCCAGCCCCGTGCGCCTGGGCCAGTTGGCATAGCGCTGCGCCGGCGTCCTGAAGCCGACCGGAGGGGTGGCGCATTTTTAATTATAGAACCTGCCACCTTTGGCACCGCATGTGACCGAGGACCGAACCGGCCTTGGGCTGGGGACTGCCCATCGCGCGGCGCAGTGTCGAGGCAAATAACGGGATTCTGAGCGTGCGCAATGTGCCAGGTACAGGCTGCGTTTTCACGATCAGCCTGCCCCGGTATGCGATGACGGAAAGCTAGGCGCGACCGCTGCCGAAACACACTATGGGCACCATGCGGTCACAATAAACTTGCAGGCCGCGATCTCAATCTCCGGGGCGCGCTGGTAACACCTCGCCGTGTTATCGGGTTTGCGTCGTTCGCCGTACCCGGGTCCGTCGGAACGTTTTAAGTATGTGTTTGGGGTGGACACACAACGCCCGAAAAGATGTCGCCGCCACCTCTCCATGTGGTCAAGCTGCTTTGTGCCGAACGATGACATAAGTGCTTGATCATTGCCGTACCTGCTGTGCCGAAGTGCGCCACGGCCAATATGTCCAATATGCGGGACGACCCGGATTGCTGCGTTCCGAAGCTCCCCCTACCATCAACTCTCCGCTGCATATTGCAGTCAAACGCGCCGCCGGCAATGCGTCGCCGCAAGCGAGCGCTTTAGCCGGCGCAAATCCATACGGCACTCCTACTCGATCTATCAGGAGGCAGGCATGCTCAGCGCTCACGAATTTGCCACATTGATGCTGGTCAAAGACTCCGCGGACCAGATTGCCGACCGGGCGGAACTTGACACGCTACTCGAACGTCAACTGGTCGCCATGGAGCAGATCGCGGGAGGTGCCGTGCTGCCTCGCGTGACGCAGGATGGAGATTCTCTCCTTCGCAGCCTCGCGCGCATTCACTGACATGTGGAACCCTATGGAGCCCCGCCGGGGCGAGCAGTCAGTGCCTGATCGTCGAATTGCCGCTCGCGTTGCATCGTGTCCTGCCGCGGGTGTCTGGCGGAAAAATGGCAGCCATTGCCCACCGGCTGCCCAAATTCTCCAAAAAGCGCTTTTGCCCAAAAGGCCAGAATGGCGGAAATCGCGGCCCGGGCAGCCCGTTCGACTCAACTGTCATGATTTCAACGCAAAGCGTTAGGCAGACCTCAGCCCACGCATCGCGAAGTTCCAAACTCGGAGGCGGCCGCGATCGCAATCGTCCGTCAGCTAATGCGAACATAAAAGCACGATCGTTCGAAATGGTGATAATTTCTTTTATTCCAAATTGAGCAGGACAACGAATTAAATCGACTTAGCGCACCATCAATTCAGCTGCTACCCGGCCGGTACCGGTCCCGAACGGCCACCTCTTCAGGCGTGCCACTACGCCGATAGCGGAATCGGAGACTGGTCCGCTCCTGCCAGGAAAACTCTCATCCGCCGCTCCGCGTCGAGTGTACTTCGTGAAGAGGAGCCTTCGCAAGCTGGGCGTCGTACAGCGCCAGCAGCGTTTCAAAGTCGCTGATCACTTCAGGCGCGAGCCGCCACTCGCCCGTCTCGTGAGCGTGCGCCAGAGTCTCCTCAACCGCGTATTCGGCAACCTTGAACTGCTCGACCGGCTGTCAATATTAACGGTCGTTTGCTACTGCGACGATTGCCAATGAGGCTCTCGTCAGATCGAGACGCTACCCAATGCCGCGCCCGTTCTCGGTGCAGATGGCGGAACCGCCTACGTACCGTTTCGCAAGGACCGCTTCGAGTGCACGAAAGGCCGCGCCGATACCGCTGCCCGGTCGAACGCGAGCACGGACACGCCGGAGCGCGCCTTCCTGAGCTTCTGTTTGCCAGCTTCCGTCAACTGCCAGACGCCGCGCTCGTCCTCAACACGCATGAGCAGGCCTTGGGCCTTGAGCGACTGGCAGTGCCAGCGCACCTGACGCTGCAGGAGACTGCGCTGGGTCTTCTTCTCGCCGACCGGAGAGCGAGCGTTCATCTCCTGCATGGAGATGCCGGCGCGGCCGGCCGGGATGCGGTAAAGCTCCTGCATCGTGAGGCGGCCGCTCTCCGGCTGGGCGAACGCGCCGCCCACGTGGTCGAACAGATCAAGCTGGCAGTCAGGGGACATGAGGCTGGGATCAGGAAAGGTGGATCACCCTTTCAGGGTACGGGCAGGCGGCGCCGGTGCAAGCGCGCCGCCGCGGCCGCCGCCGAGATAGGTCCGGTGAACGATGCGGGTGAGGGTGTTGCGAGCGAACTGGATGAAGTCGGCTGCCAGTGCTCGGGACCGCACCCCGGCGCCGCGCGACCGCGAGGCCTTGTCCGGATCGGAGATAGGCGGTGTAGGTGTCGTGCAGGAAGCCCGTGATCGCGCAGACTTCTACTGCACGGCCCCTGGCGGCGCGTTTGGCCTTACCCGTCTGCGCGGGGGCAAGCGGCCGCGTTGCCATTCCACTTGTCGGTGCGTTAGAATGGCCAGGCCGTTTGATCGGCATCAGCTTTTCATTGGCGTCGCGCCGCCACTGCCTCCCGTTCGGGAGCGCCCGAAAATCCCCCCTAGCATCACGTACGCTAAGATGAGTACCGCTCATCCGAGCGTTGTCGCTCGCTCCTTCTCAACCACCGCGTAGCGGTACAAAGGAGCAAATCATGAAGGGCAACACTGAAGTAGCCATGGAACTGCCGAAACCTGAGTTGTTTGCGGGGAACTGGAATCATTTGTTTGGACCTGGCCGAGCGGAAACAGAGTGTCGTATCGTGATCGATGTGGCGAACGACAAACTCGTCGCTGCGCAGGCATTCGATGGTCTGAAATGGGTTGATCTGTGTTCGGCAGAGAGAGCTGATCTGGCCGAGTCGCTATTCGTCGCGAATGAGGTTAGCAAAGCGCCTGAGGATTGGAGCCTTTCGCCAATCGCGTCGTTTCCGCAGTGGGCTTCGCCTCGGGAAGTGCCGGAACAGCGTCGAGTTGAAGCACTCCAGTGCGCAGCTGCTGCACTTCGCCCCTTTGCTGATATTGGGGCATGGCTATTTGCGAGAATGCTCCCGGATGACACTCCGGTGGTCGATGTCAAACGGCTCAACGGTGCAGAAACGAGCCTGACGCGTGACGCCTTCAAGGCTGCTTTTATGGCATGTCAGGCTATCGAGACGCAACTGGCAACGCGGCAAACCATGTCTTTCGAGGACTGGATAGCGGGCGTCGAGCGAGAGGCCGGCTCGGACGTGGATGGAGAAAGCTATCGTCGTTACTACGATCAGGGTATGTCGCCTTCGGAGGCGATGCTCCAGGATCGTCAAGACGATGGTGTGCTGCGTCGGAAATTGCCGGGCCAGGCCGATCCGATCGATCTGCTTATCGGGCTGATAAAGTGGGCTGAGCATATGGGCGGTTGGGAAGCGCCCGTCTGGGAGGAGGCGTTTTCGTTCGTTGCCGCTCATGGAGCACCATCGCTTGCGAAGATGCAAGCATCGGATGGGCCGGCGACGTCGACTGACGTCCGCAAGACCGTGATTCAGTTCACGGTGCTGCATGATGACGGAAAGGACCTTTCGTCAATGTCGCTCGGGGACATTGTCTGCGAGTGCGACGAAGGCGGTTACGTCGGCGGCGGTCTCTCGGTGGTGTCGAATGCGGTCCTGACGCGCGAGCAGCTTGACGTCGAAACGGAAAAACTCGGCTCAGACGCTACGTTCTTCGTGGACAATTCGATGGACGAACAGCCGACGCCGCGCACGTAATCTCAACCTGTAATCAACGCCCGCCGTGTCTCCCGTGTGGAGGCCGGTGGGTTTCTTTATGCCGGGCGACTCGGTTGCCATTTAAGTTTGCGGTACGCTAGAATGGCCCCAGCCGTTTGGTCGGCACCAGCTTTTCGTTGGCCTCGCGCCGCCTCAGCCTCCCGTCCGGGAGCGCCAGGAAATCCCCCGACATCTCGTACGCTGCGATGAGTCTCGCTCATCCGAGCGTTGTCGCTCGCTCCTTTTCAACCACCGTACAGCGGTACAAAGGAGTAGGTTATGAAAAGCAACGTTGAAACAAAACTGCCGGTTATTGACCGCATCCGTGCCGATCACAACGCTAATCAGGATGGTGCTCGAGCAGCAGGACCTGAAGGCGGGAAACCGTCGGAGGGCCTGTGGACGAGCGAATATTCGGCCGCGGCAGATCACCAAGGTTGGAATCTGTTCGAGTGCTGTGGCGAACTGCAGATTCAACGTGATGCCGAAGCCGCTGTTTTCGCTGACGACGCGTCCGCAGCAAGGCATGTCCAAGCGATGGCTGACGTCGGTAACCCGGTTGCGATCCGCGCCATCCATGCGCTTATTGCCGCCGGTAGCTCAAACGTTGCTCTCTACGGGCTGAAGGCACCGGAAGGGACGCAGCAGGAAGTCAGCGAGAAGGACATCTCGGAGGCGAAAGCCGCCGGATTCCAAGTGCAGCAGGGAGATGCTTCGCATGGCGCCGAACTCGATGGTCGCTGGTGGTGGACACTGAGCCAGCCCGGTTGGTCGGAAGCTGAATCCAGCCACGGGGATTTCGACAACGAGAACGCGGCCTGGGCTCACGCTGTTCGCTTCCTCCGAAGCGACTCGACGCTGAGCGGGAAATTGCCCGAAACGGCCGGCATCCCGAAGACCATCAAGGTTCAGGATTTGTCTGGTTCGGCCTTGGACTGGATTGTGGCGAAATGCGAAGAATCGCACGACCGAAAGCTAACCGTCATCCGGCGGGAAGATCAGGTCGGCTGGCCAATTGAGCGGGAAGTCGAGATCGATAGTGCGCCAAAATTCGAGCGATACAGCCCCAGCAGGCTGTGGGTGCAGGGCGGTCCGATCATCGAGCGTGAGCTTCTGATGATCGAGCCGTGGTTCCTCGCAGCAGGCATCGAGCATCCCGCTGGGAAGTGGGTATGGAAAGCATTCGTTCTCGGTCCTGGCAACTACGACGGGTCGTTTGAACAAATGGGTGACACACCGCTCATTGCCGCCATGCGATGCTACGTTGCGAGCAAGCACGGCGATGAAGTCGAACTGCCTGATCTGTTGATCTAAAACCAGTTCTATCAACGTGAAACTATGCCCACTGTGCACCTCTCACGAGGTGCCGGTGGCTTCCCTTTTGCTTGCGGCAAGTTGCTATCAGCAATCCCGGTACGCTAGAATGGCCGCAGCCGTTCAATCGGCATCAGTCTCTTCAATTGGCCAACGGCCGTCCAGCCTCCCGGCGGGAGCGTTTCGGAATTCCCCAGACTTCACGACCGCTGCGATGAGTGCCGCTCATCCGAGCGTCGCCGCTCGTCTCCTTTTCAACCGCCCACTGGGCAACAAGGAGCTGAGCATGAACCAGAAAGTCGTTTCGCAGGATCAGGAAGCAAGCCAGTCGGCCGAGCCGATGGTCATCATCGGCGCCAGGGAAGATCGCAACACGATCCTGGCCGCGCTGCGGTTCTACCAGGAGCGAGGCATGGGTGAGCCGGCCAACCGTTCGGACTCTATCCATGACATCGCGACGAATGGCGACGAGGACATCTCCTACGATGCCGGCGACATCGACGATCTGTGCGAGCGCGTGAACGGCGCGCCGTCGGAACGCAGCCTGATGGAAGTGAGCACAGCCGACCTCTTCGCGGAGATCCGGCGGCGCGAGGCGATGGCGCCCCCGCACGGCGCGATCGGGGCACTCTACGATCAGCTTGGGCAGCAGCGCATCATCCCAGGCGGGTCCCACCTGCTCACGTACTTCGCGTATCGCCTGAAACGCGAAGAGGCGCTAGTGGCCGGCTTGCCGGGTGCCAAGGATGCGGCGCAAGTCTGGCAACTCAAGATCGACCAGATGGAACAGGCCAAGGCCTGATCCTCGACCGCAACCTCGTCGGCCCTCCGGCCGGCGTGACGCAACGCTGTCGGTTGGGTCATCCCGCGCGGGATGACCGAGCTTGCGACTCTCTCTTTTTCAACCGCCATCACTGGCAGAAAAGGAGAACCCATGAATCAGCAATTTCTCTTGGCCATCCCGAAGTCGGCAGGTCTCGCGCAAGCCGCCGCGGCTTCGCTGGATCTCGACATCCAACTGGTCGTCATCGACGAAACGCGCTATTACAGCGACGACGTGCTGTATCTGGCTGGCAAGGTCTTTCAGGTCTACGCCTACGATGCCAACCGCGTCACGCACTGCTGCGAAGTCACGCCGAGCTACCAGTTGCATCCGGTTGCGACCCAAGCACTGAACTGCCCGGAGTCGGAAGAGGAGCGCGAGAAGATCGACGAGATGTTGCGTTCGGAACTGCAGGATGTGATCTACATGCACTGCCGAACCGTTGAGGTCATGTCGGACAAGTACCGTCGAGCACACCACATGATCGACCGGGACCTGGACGAGACCTACGACAAGCAACTCGAGTCGGTGCTCGAGCACATCCGCTGCAATCCGCCCTGCGTCGCACCGGGGCGGGCCGGCTGCATCGTCATGTAACCCTGAAGCAGGAGGGCGGCGCAGAAGTTTCGCGCCGCCTGCCTCCCACCCAAAAGCACCTTTTCCGTCCGCCGGACCGAAAAGCGTCAGCTGCTCCTTTACCAACGCCCATGGGCATAAGGAGAGAACCATGAAACAGGAAGGCGACCGCGCGCCGCGCGATCTCACGCACCCGGCCTACGTCGAAGATCTGTCGTCGCGCTGGGGTGCCCCGCCCAAGTCGATGATCGTCATCGAGTACGGCGGCACGGGCGATCCGTTCTTCGGCGGCAACGCAGACGATCGCGCGCTCGGTGTCGACGGCCTCATCCAGGTGAGGATGTCGAAGGTCGAAACCGCGAAGTTCGCCACGATCCAGGAGGCTCATGAAGCCGCGTTGAAGGTGGCGAACCGCCGCCCGAACACGATCTTGGGCGTCGCGCCCACCTGGAACTGAACGAGCAACACGACGCACGCCCCGCGAGGGGCTGGCGGCTGGCTCCACGATTGTGGAGCTTGGCAGGTCACGCGACCCGCCAAGCCGGCGAAACGGCTTTCTCCTTTTCATCGCCCCTCGGGCATCAACGGAGAAAACCATGATCAGCAACGCTGAAGTGCAACCGCAGGAGGAAAACCTCGTCGCAATCGACCCGACCATCGCCGATTCGGAACTCGCCTACGAGTACCACTCCGCGGTGTGCGACAGCCTCGGCGTCTCGGCCATGCCGGTCGCGCGGTTCGAGGAGGAGTGGAAGGCTCGTCGTCAGGAAGCTGCCGCGCAAACGCAGCAGCCAGCGGCGACCAACTCCGCTGAGAAGGTCTCTGTGTCCATGCAGCGCAGTAACGGCTACATGTTCGTCGAGATCGTGTCGGGCGGCCGTGACCTGTCGTTGCGAACGGAGAACGGCACGGCTGACGAACTGCGTGCGATCGCGAAGGAGATGCGGGAAGACGCTATGGTCCGCCTCCGCCGCGCGGCTCTAGTCCTCGGTGGTGCGGACGAGTTGGACCGCGTCGCCCAGGCGAAGAAGGCCGCCTAAGGAATCATCAACCTCATCGTCTTCCGCCGGCGCCCGCAAGGGACTGCCGGCGGAGACAATCCTCCATCTCGGCCGGGCGAAACCGCCTCACCGAGCTGACGGCTCGACTCCTTTTCAACGCCCATCCGGGCAACCAAAGGAGAAGCTCATGAATGGCAACGCTCAACAGAAAACCGTCGCCGCTGCGGATGGCCAGGCGCTTAGCCTATTCGTCATCTCGGGAGCAGTCAGCGGCGACGACAGCGACACGTTTCACGTGATCGCTGCGGAGGACGTCGGTGTCGCCACGGACGCGTTCAAGCGTCGTCTGTTGGACAGCGTGTTCGATGCAAATTCGAATGATCTGAATGACCCGATGAATCCGGAACTCATCATCGTGGACACCGAACGGATCGGTTCGCTCAGTGGTGCGAGCGTCCTGACGCTCGAGCGGGAATATCGGCCTGCATTGCCAGCGGTTGCGAACTCGCGACTCACGGCGGAGCAGGTCGACGCATTGCAACTGCTGAAGGCCGCGCTGTCAGTCGCTACGGACTCGGGCCTGCTCGACGAGTTGCTGGCGGACCGCAAGAGCCCCGACAGCATCAACGACGTGTGCGACGCGGTCGCGGAACTGGAGGCGTGATGGCCATTCAGCCCGATTTCAGCGTCGCGCCGGCGAAGTGCAGCGCAAGCAGCTCTTTCTACCAGGACGGCTTCCGTGATGCACAGGAAGGCTTGCCAGAGTCGCCCCCGGGCCTGCCCGGGTTGTCGGTTCTGGACAACGAATATCGTGAAGGCTACCGCGACGGTAGCTCCAGCGGCAGAAAGTCAGACGTAGCTGCAATCCACCCATCCGGGGCGCCTCCCGGGTGGGACGCCCCGTCCTTAGAGGAGCGTTAAGATTGCATGAAACATTGAAGTTCTCGGGAGGTTAGCCGGGCGTTCGCTCTCCGCTGTGAGGGCATACAACCGGCGGCTGATCGAAGACAGAGGAGCATTGTCGACCAAGCAGAACGAGCAGATTTGCCGCTACGCTCACACAATGTCGAGCGCCAGCATTCTTGGTGCGATCACGAGGTTTGTGACGGCCAAGGATACGTGGGATTACCTGGTCGCGATACTTCTTGTTGGGATCGGGTATATTCTCTTTTGGGAAGGGCTCGCCTTTTGCAGGGAGAAGAAATGATCAATTTCCTTTTTATCGCAGCAATCGGTTTGGCCATGATCTACGGTGCGCATTGGTTGCGAGCCGGCGGTGCTGGTCACACTGAAAAGCCGCACGGGAATAAGCCAGAGGCCTGAGGTTAGCCTCTGGGTTGGAACAGAAGCCGTCGTGTCCCGTTTGGGGCCGGCGGCTTTTTTCGTCAGGAGAAGGCATGTTCAGCTGCCCGTTGCTTCTCGTCCCGGTTCCTACTGGCCAGAGAGGGAAGGATGCCAGGAAGCGTTAAGTTGCAAGCGCGAAAGCCGTCCCGGCGAGAAAGGATACGTTGAGACCAATCCATCTGTGCTAGAGTAATCACCAGCCGTTAAATCGGCATCCCAGCGGCCCGCGCCGCCCATCAAAATTCCGCCAATCGCTTTCTCGTCGCCTGATCAGAAAGCGCCAGCTTTTCTCCTTTGCACTCGCCCGTTCGGGCACAAGGAGAAAATCATGAACAGCAATACCCAAGCAGCGACGTCGTCGGCGTCGCGGTACCGCACACGCGCGTGGGAACACGTCCGTGCCGCGCATGACCGAGTTTCGCCCGACTTCGCACGCATCCTGCGAGAAGGCGCCCGCGCCACGCAGATCGCCTACCAGGGCCTCATGGCTCAGTACGGCGGCCAGCCGATCGGGATTGAGTGTCGGAAGGCGGATCGGGAAACCTGGGCCTTCGTTCTGCCTGACGCGTGCGGCGACAAGCCGTGGCGCATCCAGCAGTTCGATCAGAACGGGTTCGTCGGTCACCTGTGCTTCGACACGATCACAGAGGCTGTCGAAGATATGCTTCGGATGGGCTACCGGACGGTCGATGTCGGTGCCCTCGATCGCGTCGCCGCCACGGACCGTTGGGCGCTCGGCATTCGCCGCGCGGCCATCATCCAACGTCACCAGGAAGGTCTGATTTCGTACGCCCAGATGGTGGAGGAGCTTTCCGCCACGGTCTGATCGACGAAGCCAGGCTCATGCCGAAGTGCCCCTCGGGCCGACGGCGCCAAACCGGGTATCCGGTTCGGCCAGGCCACTTGCCTCGCCGAGCCTACGGCTCACTCCTTTTCAACCGCCCTGATGGTTGACGTCCTCCTCGCCCTCAGCCTTCGGCTGCCGCTGTCGCGGGAAGGGCGAGGATTCCTTCTGCAAGAGGGCCACGTCCGACCCCGGCGCCAGGTGGCACCTCTTTCGCGACGGCTTGACCGGCCGCCGCGGCAAACTGCGCTTGCATTCTCTCCAGACCGCGACGCAGGATGTTACTGGCGGCATTGGTATCCCGGTCGTGCGCGGCATCGCACACGGTGCAGGTCCACTCGCGGACCGCGAGCCCTTCTGGGCCGCTGGGTCCGGTACGTGATCCGCAACACGAACAGGTCTGGGTGGAGTAGCGCTCGTCGACTTCTTCGAACCACACGCCCGCGTCATCGCACTTGTATTGCAGCATGGTCCGGAATGCACTCCAGCCTGCATCCAGCACGGATTTGGCCATACCGGTCCGCGCCAGGGCTGAGGCATTCACATTGCCGACGAAGATAGCGCCGTGCTTGCGCACGAGCGCTGTTGAAACCTTGTGCAGGAAGTCTTTCCTGCTGTTTTTGATGCGCGCATGGATCGCAGCGACACGCTTCTTCTGCCGGGCGCGTTGCGCCACGCCCAGCGCCTCCTCGTACTTGCGGTAGAAACGCTGCGCCTCAAGCGGCTCACCGTCACTGGTCTTTGCGAAGTCCTTCAGGCCCAGATCGATGCCGATGGCGCTGCGTCCTTGCTCGGGGGCTGCCTTCCTGATCCTGACCGTGACGTTCAGGTACCAGCGCCCGCGCGCATCTTCGCTGAAGCAACCGGCCCCGAGCTCGTAGCTGGACAGACCATAGCTGTCCCAGAGTGACAGCGGCTTGTCCAGGCCGGACATGAAGATCTGCCCGTTGCGGTAGCGCAGCGCTGAGGCCTTGAACGGCACCCAGCCGAGACTGCGGCGTGGACCAGAGGACACGCGCCAGCGAAGCCTGACCTTGCGAGCCTGAACGCGGCGTGTCACGAATTCCGCGCTGACGGCCTGGATCGTCTGGGAATGCAACGGCACGCCAGCCTTCGAGGCACCGCTGGTGTATCGGTCGATCTCATAGCCGCCGATGAAGCGTCGTTCCCGCTCCCACACCTTGAACGACAGTTCGTTCGAATAATTCCAGACCTGATTGACCCAGAATGCCTTGTCAAGCAACTCCGATGCGTGCCGGTCCTTGATGCGGACTCTGAGCACGCGCGTGGTGGTTGTCGGATCGGACTGTCTTTTCGGCATGCCCCAACAGTAATGATTTCGATGGCAAAGTCAAGGCGACCTCCGGTCGCCGCGCTCTTCATCCTCCACCTGAAGAGGCTGTCGCAAAACGCATCATCAGGTAGCCCGAGTGAGAACGGATGAAGCCTTGAAGCCGGGCGAGAAATCGAGTGCGTAAAGTTGACCCGAACTTGCGCGGGACGAATAAAGTCGCCCATAGGAATACAAATAAAGCCCTGTACCGGCTCGGATTGTCTGGACACGGTTTTGCAACTCAGGCGGCCTCTTTCAGGGTGGCTGCCTGACGGGCTTCATGGGGTGACATGAAGCCC
>NZ_JBNDKT010000052.1:0-36971 GCF_050435685.1 Paraburkholderia sp. GAS448 | reverse complement strand
AATTCAAGGAGCGTGTCATGTACAACATCGTCTGGCTCGTAGGGGCCGTGGTCATCGTTCTGTTTGTGCTCGGCTATGTTGGATTGAGGTAAGCCGTGAGCCCAAGGTGGAAAACGTCGTCATCGGGATCCCGTCATTTACAGATGATGGCCTGCGCCACCCCGGTGATTGCACTCAATCGTGGTTCTGTGCCTGAAGTGATCGACCACGGTATGACCGGGTACATCTGCGAGGACGCCCAGGGCGCGGTGGCTGCATTGCGACGCCTGAATGAACTGTCGCGCACTGAAATCCGAACTTTCATATGAATACTTCCAGGAAGATTGCAGCGAACGTATCACAGTGGGCAGATTGTAGCCCTCACGAAAAGCGCCTCTCCGTGAAGCCGTCCTACCCAACTCCGCTTTGGCACGCTAATGCCGTTCAGGCGGGGGGGTAGCACCCATGCGATTTCTATAGCGCTTTCAAATCGGGCAACAACCGGTCGAATTCGCGCTTCACCACGCCGTAACACTCGCACACGCGCTTTTCGAGCCCCGGTCGATCCAGTACCTCGATATGACCGTGACTGTAGCGGATCAGCCCCGCATCCTGCAGTTTCAACGCCGCTTCGGTGACGCCGGATCGGCGTACGCCCAGCATGTTGGCGATCAGCTCCTGGGTCATTCCCAGTTCGTTCGACAACAGGCGGTCGATGCTGAGCAGCAGCCATCGGCACAACTGCTGGTCGATCGAATGGTGCCGGTTGCAAACGGCGGTCTGTGCCATCTGTGTGATCAATGCCTGGGTATAGCGCAGCAGCAGGCGTTGTACGGGACCCGCACGGTGGAATTCCTCTTTCAGGATGTGGGCATCCAGCCGGTAGGCCTTGCCTGCACTTTGAACGACCGCCCGGCTCGGCGTGCTTTCGCCGCCCATGAAGAGGGCGATGCCGATCAGCCCTTCATTACCGACGATCGCGATTTCGGCGGACGCACCATCCTCCAGGACGTACAGCAGCGACACGATGCAGGTCGTCGGGAAATAGACCTGATTGAGGCGGTCCCCCGATTCGTAGACGACGCGACCGAGCGGCATATCCACCAATACCAGATGCGGAGCCAGGCGCGCCCACTCCACTGCAGGCAGCACCGAGAGCAGGTGATTTTCGTTTTGAGGATACTCGTACGACATTTGCCACTCTCTGCAGCCTGTCCAGAACCGCCCCGGTTTCGCCGGCGATTTCCTGACGGGTGAAGATGGATAAAGGAATCAATGCCCCTAACGGCCCGGCCGGCGGGCGGCGGCGTCGCCGCCGCCATACGCCAATCTTCGCCGGGCGCTGCGTCTACACCGTTAAATTATAGGTCGCGCGAGAATGACAGCCAGTGACGCAATCCCCCAATGACCTCCAACAGGGCGCCAGCGCTTCCTCGTCGCCGAGGCGAGCCGAATTCGCGGATACACGGAGGTTGAAGCCGTACGGTCTCAGATGCAATGCGGTAAGTCCGCACGGTGACGGTCAGGTCAGTAGAAACAGGCGGATCGCGCGGATTGGGGCTGCGGCTGAGCTACAACTCTGTCCCGAATGCCTCGCCGCGCGGGAGCGGCCTTTCATGCCCGCCTCCTGACTCGCTTCCTGACCGCTCACCGGCCCCCTCACGTGACAGACCACGTCATTGGTTTGTACACCGCCTCGCCACGGAAAGTGGCCACGGGAGCCGTGCCGAAAGTCACCCGTACTGGCGAAGTCGCAGCGAGAACTCTTCGAGCGCGTTGATGCCGCTTTGCTCGGCACGACGACACCATTCCTGCAACTGCAGGAGCAGCTGTTCGCGGGAGGCATTCGACCGTTTCCAGATCGCGGACAGTTCCTCGCGCAGTTCGACGTAGGTGCGCAGCTTCCGATCGTGCTCGTACATTTCCGTCAACGGCAGATCTCGCGGCTTGCCGCGAGTCACCGGCTCCTCGCGTAGCCAGTTCCTTACGCCGCGTATAAGAAGGAACTTCTCATGGCGGCTGATGTGTTCCCTGCTTGCCAGTTCGTGCCGGTAGGCACGCTCGGCCGCCCGGGCGTAGCTCGCCATAATCTCGTAGCGGTTTCGCAGTACAGCTTGCAGCGTGTCGTCGTCGAGCTCCAACTTGCCTTTGACCAGACGCGGCACCGTCGCCACTTTCCTGACTTTTGCCAGTCCCAGCGTAGATAGGATGCAAATGTACATCCAGCCGATATCGAGCTCGTACCATCTGTTCGATAGCTTTGCAGATGTTGCATAGGCATGGTGGTTGTTGTGAAGTTCTTCGCCGCCGATCAGGATGCCAAGGGGAATAACGTTCGCGCTGTCATCTGGAGTACCAAAGTTGCGGTAACCCATGAAATGGCCCAGACCGTTGACCACGCCCCCTGCCCAGAACGGTATCCATATCATCTGGACGGCCCACACGGACACGCCGACGACACCGAATAGAGCAACATCGATCACCATCAGCAGGCTTATTCCGAGGTTCGGATACTTCGCGTAGATGTTCCGTTCCATCCAGTCGGCCGGCGTACCGTAGCCAAATCTGCGCAGTGTTTCCTCGTTCCTTGTTTCGGCGCGGTAGAGTTCAGCACCTCCGAACAGCACCCTCCAGATTCCGCTGATCCGCGGGCTGTGCGGGTCCTCACTAGTCTCGCACTTCGCATGGTGCTTGCGGTGGACCGCTGCCCATTCACCCGTCACCATGCCTGTCGTCATCCACAGCCAGAACCGGAAGAAATGGCTGACAAGCGGATGCAGCTCAAGTGCCCTATGCGCCTGGCAACGGTGGAGGTACACCGTCACGCTGATGATCGTGACATGTGTCGATATCAGTGTGGCTAGCAAGATCTGCCACCAGAAAAGGGAAAGCAGACCGTCGGAGAGGAACGCGATTGAATTGCTGAACAAGTGGACCTTCTTTCTACGGGCAACGTAGCGGCTTGCAGTTGCCTCTACATTCCACGCGGGTAGTGAATGGAATGCGTCCGATCCTCTGCGCGGCGACGGACGCAGGCCAAACCCACAGGCCAAACCGATTGCCAGAAATGAAGCGACGCGAAATCGGTCACGGCTATTTCGTATCCGTCTAGACCGCCTCGCGCCCGAACGTCACTCACACGATGAACGCAACTGTGGAGAATATCGGTACGGTGTCGTACCGGGGGCGCGTTCCCTGGCGGCATCTGATGCGTCGTTTGCTCGAAGCGACGCGTTGGCCACCACCAGCAACGTCGCGCCCTGGTCGCAAAGCGTTGCATCAAGGTCTTCAAACTTCTTCGGCAAATTTTTTCGCCCCGCCTTCGTCCCGCTACTGCGCTTCTCAACCGCGTCGACTTCCTTCTTTAAGCGTTTGACGAGCTTCGAGGCACATCGACTGTCCAACGTCTGATCCGTCACGAGGTTCTTGATGTGGCCGGCCAACGCGACGAGCGCTGACCGGGTCGTTTGCGTCGCATCAGTTTCTGCGCCAGAGTCTTTTCTGGTCATGATGGCTCTCACGGGTCAGTCCATGTCACCGATCATAGGCGTGGGGCCTTCCCCGGCATAGGTTCGGAAACGCCTCAGGGGGTAGAGTATGTGCTAACTGATAGCGAGACATAGGGAAATCGCGCTCACCAGCCTGATTGGCTGGCGAGCGATAAGGACGCCGCCGCGAACCGGGTATTGCCGTTCGATATGTCGGCGCGGTGATCGAAAGCGTCTTTAAACACGCTGCATGCAAGGGCATCCGAAGTCGATACGGTGGCGTACGCGAGAAGAAGGCATGAGGGTGCGCGTTGCGACGCCGAGTCTTTAGTGCCCCCCCTTTTGTGTACAGCCGCCCGCGGCAACCCCTTCTCAACCGGCTATCCGCCTGCGACGGTGAGGGCGGACGTGTCAACGCTCTTCACGCCTTTCACTTTCTCAGCGATGTCCTTCACGTGATCGACGGCGCCCTGGTTTGACAGAGCCCCCTTCAGAACCACCACGCCGTGGATCGTCTCCACGCTCACATCGAAACCCTTGCTAACGCTGTCCGCAAGGATCCCGGACTTCACCTTGGTGGTGATCCAGCTATCAGATGCGACCCGCTCTGTCTTTGTGACGGCCTCGTGCGTCCGGGCCGATGCCTTGCTGCTCGCGGGTGTTTTCAGGTTGTTGTCGACGCTCTTGACGCCATCAACTGATTTGGTCGCCGCCTCAGCCACGGTCTTCGCGTTTGAGTTGCTTGCCGAGCCGTCGAGCGTGACCACGCCGTTGGTGGTGGTCACGCTGATATCAGATTTTTTGAGGCCGTCATCACCCATCAGCCTGGCCTTCACCCTGGTCGTGATGACGGTATCGGTGAGCATCGCACTTACGCTGTCGCTGTGGGGCTGCGGGATGGTGTCATCCCCCGAGGCTGCGCCAGCGGTCCCGATGCTAACCCCAGTAACCAGACCGACTGCAATCAACGTGTTGAGAACTGCGGTTCTGCAAAAATAGGTCCTGCTCATGATGCTTCTCCGATTTGCTTTCTGTACGACTTGATTCACGAAAAGTGACTCGCCCGTGTCCAAAAGAGCCGTTATCGTGAAGATGTCCAACTACTGGCGGTTCTGACTGCGGCCTTCGTCCTGGTTCTCCCCACGCTTGTCCGGCGCTCCAGCCTTGTTTTCTCGCCCCCTCTCTTGAGGCGCCGTTTGGGCGCGTTGCATCTGTGCCGGCGGCTGCATCGATTGCGCCTGATGCATTGGCTGTGAGGGTGGTGCCTGCTGTGCGACGTGCTCTGGCTGCCGTTGTTGTCGCTGCTGTAGCTGTTGTTGATCCGGCTGCGAATGCAGTTGCTGCCGCTGCTCCAGCTGTTGTTGATTCGGCTGCGAATGCGGTTCCTGAGTCGACGACAATCGTTGCATAGGCGCTTGCTGCTGAGGCCCGGCACGTGAGCTGCCCGGGCTGCCCTGCTGTCGATAATCCTGCCGCGTTACGGCATCACCTGGCTGATAGCGGTAGTTCGCGGATCGAATCGCATATTGTTGTTCTCCCGTACGTGGATAGCGGTCCCCTGAGTACTGTCGCTGGTAGTCTGGCGGCGGGGCTGCACGTGGGACGGCGCGCCGGTCCCATTGGTCCCATCCGCTTCGACGAGCCTCCCAGTCGGGGCCCCAGTGCTCACTCCAGTGTGGCGGAGCGTTGGCGCTCCAGCCACGAAAATACGCAGGAGGCTCGCGGTAGTAGCGCACAGGAATGCGCAGCACAAACGGTGGCACATCCATTGGCCCCACCGACTGCCACGGACCGTTGTACCAACTGCTCGAATACCAGTTCTCCTGCTGGTACACCCAGTACAGGCCGTCGTAGAAGAAGTAATTCGAATTCGCTTGAGGCGCGTAGTAAACGGGGTAGCCCGGCACTGGAACGAGTTTGGGATATGACTGCATGTTGATACCGATGTTGGCGCCCGGCACCCCGACGTCGACGCTGATCTGGCCGTGGACTGAGATTGCCGGGCACAATAACATCGATAGCGCAATAATCAGGTAACGCATTTTTTCCCCCGATAAGGAGTACTTTGTCAGCGCAAGCGCCGGGTACTGTGCATTGATCCCGGTCAACAAAATGCGCGCGGTTTCGGCGGACGGATGCCGATAGATGCAATGAGTCCCCGAAGTTGTAGCAGTAAGATCGCTTGAGGGGATAGCCCAGGACCTACGCGCGCCGCTTTCGACGGGCGGTACATGTCAAGAATGCCCTCGCCGGGGCGAAGCTGGCGCCCGACGTCATCCTGAACGGTCACCATCTTCTATTCACACCGTGGCGTCACCTCACCGGGAAGATATCCACGGATGATGCGGCTCCGTCCAGGCTCGCCCGGCTATTTACCGATCTGGTTGCCGACCACGCCACCTACGACCGCGCCGCCGACTGTGCCCACCGCGCTACCGCCTGTAAGCACAGCACCACCGACGGCGCCTATCCCGGCACCAGCAGCCGTGTCGACGCCTCGCTGGGACATGCCAGAGCAACCCAGGCCTCCCATTGCGACAAGGAGCGTTAGCGTACCTATTGAAAATAAGCGAGTGCAGTTCATTTTGATACCACCTATATATGTAAGTGACGCGATCCGACGCGTCTGCCACCAAGGGCCACCGATACAGGTTTCACTCGCCCGCCAGTAGACACTCTCTTGATACACGAATTGCCGGTTTCCGTCGGTCCAGCAGCGTACACGTGCGGCCGCTCCCATCTTTAAGATGCCCGATGGTGGAGGAAGCCGCTAAAAATAAATCGCAGGCGCGTCCGGATACGATTTAGTCGAATCCCAATGCAATCAATCTCTACGGGCGAAGTCGTTTTAATATCGACGGACCGGCGGCGACATCTGCTTGAGCTAACCATTCACGTCGCGGCAACTACATCGCCCAGACAAACGTCTGGCGCGCGTGAGCGTCATTTGTAATATTCATCGTACGATGTTCCGCTTGCCCCTTATAGCTAACGCTGACGGTGTAATGTCCACTGGGGAGAGAAACCAGCATGAATGGGCCATCCGAACTCGTCTCCAGAACCGTGTTCCCTTGGCCATCCGTGATCGTGACGGGGACGTCCGAGAGATATTGATTCTGGTTGCTCGTCTTGCCGACGAACGTCAACACCATGGGGTAGTTGTGCATGACGTCTTTGATCGCTCGTGCCTGGTCGCTCCCGATCCCCCCCGTTAGATAGGTCACGTCCCCGGCATGCTGTATCGCCGGAAGGTCCGTCTCCGCCGCAATCGCGAGATTCACGCCGAAAGCCGCACCTAGAATCAATACCCATTGCAAGACGTTGCGCTTTTTCATGTCAGACTCCAATGAACACATCCATCCCGCGGTGCACCGGCCTGCTCATGCCTCGGGTAGTGTGATCATCGCGACATCAGATTGAATGCGCACATTGCGCTGTGCTTCAACTTTTAACGAGTATGGTGTTCACCATTGCCGGCATTGCCTTGATGCATCGCATCCGCAGAGCTCAAATCAGCTCTCTTTGAATTTCGCCGTAATGGCAGCAGCGGCCATTGCAGACGATCGAAGATTACCGTTCTCTGTGCGGCGTGTCATGGGAAGTCCACGACACTCACATACATACAGTGCGCGCAATACGAACAGTAGTCGGTACGGTGCCGTACTGGTTCCGGAGCGACATTGCCGACCTGCGCCGACGCAGCCTCACATTGGAAAATACACAGGTATCTACGTTAATGAGCAAGGGCGGGTTTTTGACAAGCTGGCTGACACGCCGTGATATGGATTGATTGATTCGGCAACTGTGCAAACCAGTAACATATCCGTCGAAACAGCTTCCACAGTATGTCTTTGTGAGGTTTGCTCAAGTCACTCTCAAAAGGGGGAGTCGAGTAGACGCTACCGTACAGACGAAAGAATTTCGTCCGGATCAGGATGATCTCAATAACAGGAGGCCACCATGTACATCCAACTTTCACCCGAGGCCATCCAGATTCTCAAATTGTTTGCTGTCATCCGGCCTTGACTCGCAAGTGCTTCCCGTGTGATTTATTTTGATCGGATTCAGGGCGGATTTTCGTCACGCCACCGATCGAGGGTGGGTCGCTAGCAGGAAAAGTGTCCTCGACAGCTTCGTCGATGTTGTGTTCGGTCTTGTCGCCATTTGGATGTTGCTCTCGACGCTGGGTGCGCATAGTCGCCTCCGGTAGTGAGTACGTGGGACGATGACGTCCCGGATTGATGAGCATGGCGCGATTCAATGGCAGAACCGGGCAATGCGGTTGGCGGGCGCGGCACATGTTCAGGCGCGAGTACCGGCGCACGCACATGCAAACGCCTATCGCTTGCGCGTGGCACGGAGTTTGGGAGTCTGCGTGTTGGCATTCGCATTATTCTGTGTGCGTTGCTGATACGCATCGCCACCGCGCCGGTCGGTATCGGTCAGGCCGCGCGACAGGTCCTTATACGCCTGCCGTCCGACATCGCGCGTACCTTCTTCATGTTGTGATTCCACAGACTGGTCGGTCTCGTGCGGCAGCGGCAGCGGTGCAACGTCCTCGTAATCGCCATCCAACGGGGTGGCGGCGATGCACGGGCTTACTGCATCACTGCGGGCGGCGTTGGCGGACCTCTGTTCGGCAGGTTTCATCACAGGCTCCTTTGCGCAACGAAGATCCGGATCGTCTGATCCAGATATCGTGTACGGCTGGCGGGCCTCATCGAAGCCGGGACGTTTTCATCCCGGCAGTGAATCGCAGTCGCGTCTTCGCATAGCGACCGTCCAGACATGACGGGGCCCTGGTGAACAGGTTCTCACGTACACAATGCGTATGTCTGTACGGTAGCGGTCAACGCTCTTCATTCAAAGCCTCGGAACGCGCGTCCTCCGAGGCCGGATAGTCGAGGCACGCATCAACCATCTCCCGAACCGAAGTAGCATAGCGGTCAGCGCCGATCGCGCTCTGGAGATCTTCGCTCCACTGATCCGTATCGCCTTTCGGCCAGAGCCCCACGACGATGGCTGCTTCCGGCAAGCGCTGGCGCACCCGTCGCAGAAGATAGCGCAGGTGCGACGGGATGCCATCAATATTCAGATAAAAGATACACACCGTCGTCGCGGCGGCAACATCCAGGCTGCCGATCCGAGCGCGTGACGCCTCATCATGGGAGATCACGCGGCAATCGAGCGCATGCTTTCCGAGCAGTTGGACGAGAATGCTCGACGCCAACTCGTCGAGCGGTCCCCTTCCCGCTATGCAAAGGACCTGATTCGCCGCGCACCGCGCTAACAGGGTTTCCACATCCGGCAATACAACAGACGGAGCCGGTTGCTGCAATACCTTTTGTTCGACGCGGGCGAACGCCAACGCGCCCCAGTTGCCGCCCGATTCTGCCGCAGTGGGGTCAACGTCCTCAAAGCCCTCCAGACCCTCGACCAGGTCGCTCACAGTGGTCCCGATTCGAGCCAGTTGCGTGGCGGTTACGCCGCCTCGCAATACATCAATGGCCGCAAGCTGCAATGCCTTGATGGCGACTTCATCGTAGTAAGACGAGAGCGACCGGTCGCGTAGCAGTACCTCGGCTTGCCCGAGTGCTTCGTCCGGATCGCCGGCCAGCGCCCGCTGGTAAAAATTTTCGACCGGAGTAAGCGCAGGCCGGTCACCCAGCAATACGTCGAGAAATTCGAGGCGCGCAACGTGGCGACCGAGGACAAGGAGACAGAGCGTCAGCGGCGTGGAGAGAATGAGTCCGATTGGCCCCCATATCCAGCTCCAGAAAATCGCGGATACGACAACCGAGAATGGCGAAAGGCCGGTACTGTGGCCATATAACATCGGTTCGACGACCTGACCGACCAGCAGTTCGACGGTCGCGAAAAGGATCACTGACCAGATCGCCATCGACCACTCCGGACTGACTGCTGCAGCAAGTGTGGTAGCCAGAAGAGCGGAAATCCATATTCCAACGTAGGGGACGAGTCGCAACAGCGCAGCCAGAATGCCCCACAGCATCGGGCTGGGTACCCCAATGAAGAACAGGCCCGTCCCGATAGCGACCCCCACGCCGGCGTTTACGCCGAGTTGCGAAACAAAATACCGGCTGAGGCGCCGCGCGGCTTCGTCCATCGCGGTGGTGGTCCGATGCAGGTCTCTCGAACCAAACAATCGAATCGCCCGGTCCCGAAGATCGTCACGCTGCAGCAGAATGACAATGGTCACGATGAATACGATGAACGTCGTCGCGAGTGGGCTAATGACAGGAGACACTACCCGCCGCGCCAGCTGAAAAGGTGTCAGCCCGGGCTCTCGCACTTCGACTGGAATTGCTGCGGACGGTTGAGCGTCCGAGTGGCCAGAAGTGCTCCCGCGAGTCGCTTTCGGCTCTTCACCGGTGGCTCCCTGGAACGTGCGGCCGGCTGCTTCCGCCAGACGATTCAGTGTACCGATCGTCATGCCATGCACGACGTCGACCTTCTTTTCGATGGTCGCCTGATAGCGAGGGATGCCGGCTGCGAGATCCGTCATCTGGGTAGCGATTACGCCTCCCAGCAGGACGATCACCGAGAGCGACATCATTACCGCAATGAGAACCGAAGCCACGTGGCCCAGTCTGAAGCGACCCAGAAAATCGGCCAGAGGGGCAACCAGGAAGCTGAGCAGAATGGCAAGCGTGATCGGTATGAGGACGTCCCGCCCAAAATAGAGGGCTGCGACGATCGTCACGCCGACGGCGAGCGTAATCAAACCCTGCAGGCTGGGGGTCTCAGGGGGCTCGACATGCGCCGCAGATCTGGTGGGGCGCCGTTCCATGGATTCGGACATCGTGGACTCGTGGTCTCAATACCGTCGATTCTCGTGGGTGGTGTCGGATCAGTGGATAGGCCGAGCCGGGCGTTAAGCA
This sequence comes from Paraburkholderia sp. GAS448, assembly GCF_050435685.1. Taxonomy (NCBI): domain Bacteria; kingdom Pseudomonadati; phylum Pseudomonadota; class Betaproteobacteria; order Burkholderiales; family Burkholderiaceae; genus Paraburkholderia; species Paraburkholderia sp. GAS448. Next base: position 26,602 of record NZ_JBNDKT010000052.1, on the reverse strand, counting down.
TCCGTACCCGCCCCCGTCGCCATTGCGCCATCTCAGGACAGCCTTGGAGGCAATTCCCCTAGCTGGCGAAAAACACTCAACCAGTCCTCGAGGTGCCATGTTTTCGCGATCCGCCCATCGCGGAACTCGTGGAACGAGTGAATCGCGAAATGGACCGGCTTTGACGTCGCAGCAATGCCCATGAGCGGCCCGGACTGCGTGCCAGTGACCTCCGCGCGCACTCGTACCTTGGGGTCGTGGATCAGGACATCCAGAATCTTGATCTCCATGTCTGGCAGCGCCGACGACAGATCCGCAAACACTGGAATCATCTTGTCCGGGCCCGGCAACTGTCCAGGAGACTCCGGGATGTACTGCCAGTCAGGCGTCACAACCTTGCGAAGTAGGGAAATATCCTTATGCGCGAAAGCCCGGTACAACAGGTCAACGGTTTCCCGCATCGCAGCGTGTGCGGCGTTGTTCGTCGTTTCCATAATGTCCCCTTTTCCGACGCCGTCGGATAGAAAAGACTGCACTCACTCTATCGCAAGTCCGTTCTCTCTATGGCGCAGCCAGATCGGGGAGCAATCGGTCGAGTTCGCGTTTCACCACCCGATAGCACTCGCACGCACGGTTTTCCAGACTCCGCCTGTCCAGCACCTCGATATAACTGTCGCCGCACCGGATCATTCCGGCGTCCTCCAGTTGCCCGAGGGCTTTCCTCGTGCTGGCACGTCGGAGGCAAAGCGCGTTGGCCAGCAGTTCCGGCGATACCTTTGGCTCGTTCGATGGCAAGCGGTCAATACCGAGCAGCAGCCACCGGCACAGCCGCTGGTCTGTCGAGTGATACTGGTTGCAAACAACCGTCTGGGCGATCTGCGCGAACAGGGCCAGCGTGTAGCGTAGCAACAGCCACTGCATCACGCCTGCCTGACGAAACTCTTCCTTCAGGATCGGTGCGCTCAGTCGGTATGCCTCGCCCGGGGTTTGCACGACCGCTGTATTCGTCGTTGTTTCGTCACCCATAAAAAGCTCGGTGCCAACCAGGCCATCGTTGCCAACGACCGCTATTTCTGCCGATTTGCCGTCCGGCATCGTCTGCCGTAGTGAAACTATTGATGTCGTCGGAAAATAAACGTGGTCGAGGTGTTCCCCAGCCTCGTACACGACAAATCCCGGCGTCATCTCGACCGGGACCAACTGCGTTTTCAGACGCGCCAATTCCGTTTCGGGAAGAAGGCCCAGTAGCCGATTCTCCGTGGGATGAAGATCATTTTCCATTTGCCACTCCTTTTCAACCTGTCAACCGCAGCGGACACCTGATTCACCGAAAGTGACACCTGAATTACGGGTGTACGAGGATGTCGAAAAGCCTCTCACGTGCGGCAGGGGGTGTCTGTACGGTATCGGTCCGACGTCAGTCCGTTCAATAAACGAGCCGCTATCCGATGAACATCTATGAGCTTGCTGGACAGGGGCTTCGAAGCGTGGTCTGCTCGTCAGGATCCAGAGCGCCAAAGAAGTGTTCGTCGTTTTCATCGGCAATCGTGGCGAGCCAGGGTAGAACCCGTCTTCCCTGTGGCGTCAGAGAAAGGAACTGGACGCGGTTGTTCTCCTCACTCGTCATGCGAGAGATCCATTTCTTGTCTTGAAGGTTGTCCAGGATCTCCGAGATCTTGCAAAGCACGAGCGAAGTCGCCGGAAACATGATTGGATACGAGCCGCAGCCCGTAACCCAGGTGTATGTCGAGGGTAGGCAAGCATTGCACCGACGTTTCCTGATTGCGCACAACGTGTACCTCGCATATTGACTTCCATGGGAACCAGTATGGTTTCCATGGAAATTGATGCCATGATATCTACGGGAACCAACAACGCCGCAATCAGCCACTCGTTGAGTGCTGCAGGCGAAGCTCACGTTGGCACCGCGTGAACGACGGGTATCAGATGGTGGGGCATCGCGGTCCTTCGTGTCTCCAGTTGGAAGGGGTCCGCCGGTCTCAGGCGAAGCAGTTTCGTTGCGGTCACGCTCCCCCCACGCCGTTGGTCGACTGGACAAGCCTGATCTGCCATTGCCGCTCAGTGAAGAACTATTCCACCATCGGCAGTTTCAACCGTTGTTCATCGTCTCCAGCAATCGAAACCCTTCGGGCCAATTGCCCAAGTTGCTGTCCGCGTTGAGATGTCCCTTTGCTCCAACTTCGACGAATTCGCTGCCCCATGCAGCTGCGCAGGCGCGTGCGTGGTCCACGCTGCCATACGGATCGTTGGTGCTGGATACGACGGTCGTGGGAACCGGCAACCGCTCCGATGGCAGGGGCGCGAATCCGCTCGCGGCTTCCCGAGGAAATGCCGGTGATGCCGGGTCCGGCACGGCCACAAGCAGCGCGCCACGAACCTTCCGCGCATACCGGGCAGCCCAATGGACCACGGCCAGACATCCGAGGCTGTGCGCCACTATGACAGTCTCCCTTCCTTTTGCCGCCAGCTGCCGTTCTATCGCCGATACCCAGTCATCGCACACGACGTAATCCCAATCCTCGACTGCGAGGCGTTGCCAATCCGGATGCGCGGCCTGCCATACGCTCTGCCAGTGCAATGGACCAGAGTTGCCGATGCCAGGAACAACAAGAACGGGGTAGTTCATCTGCCAGATCTCCATGAGTGAACGAGCATCCAGTGTAAAAGCTCCCGAATTCAGGCAACATCGCAAATCAAATGGAATGAAGGTCATGCACGAACGAACTGACGGAATTTGAGGGTGCTCACAAATGAAAACTAAGCCGGTGACGTTGGACAGGCTCGACTGGCGGATCCTGGAGGCGCTTCAGCGCAATGCACGCGTCACCAACACGGAACTCGGGAAGCAGATCGGGCTTTCTCAGCCGGCAGTCACCGCCCGCATCAGGAGGCTCGAGGAGCGGGGAGTCATCGAGGGCTACGCGGCGCGGATAAATCCCGGCCTCGTTGGTCGGGGCATCGGGGCGATCGTGCGAATCCGCACCACCCACGCTGAGATTAAGCATTGCCTGAGCGCCTTCGAAGCAATGCCTGAGATCGTCGAGGCGCACCGGATCACCGGCGAAGACTGCTTCATGGTTCGGATGGTGGTTGAAGAGATGGCCCAGCTCGAAACCGCAATCGACGCGCTTGCCAGATTCGGGCCCGTGACCACTTCTGTCGTGCTAGCGAGCTATCCGCCGAAGGCGATCCTCGGATCGCAGATTTGACTGGCTGTTTTGTAGAAATCTGGATGACCACGTCAGGTCGATCAGCGACGTTCGAAACGCCCGCCAGGACGCCTAGCGAAAAGTCCGAATCTTGAAGGGCACCCCTAGTGACGTGATGCGAATATGCAGCACGCATCATTTCCACCCGCTGGACGGCTTGCGGGAGACCCGGTGATGTGATGGGTCAGACGGAAGGGGACTGCGGCGTTGTGGCCCGATACTTCGGCGAGTGCCGCCTGGGTGATTCCTGGGGTGATTTTGGGGTGATGCTATGTAAAAAACGATACTTTTTGGGAGCAGCCGGTAGAATATGGGAAGGCGAAGAACTCGCTGAGAGCCTTACTGGTGGCTGATTTGGTAGATACTAAAAGTGTCGTGGTGCCGGGGACCGGACTCGAACCGGCAAGCTGTTAAGCGGCGGATTTTCGTCACACCACGTCTTTCGACGCCGGTCATACCGTGCGGCATAACCGTTCGTGCGCTGGACTATGCCTTCGCCATCGCGGCGCGCTGAGCGTTTGCCAGCACGTATCGCCTTAGGCGCCCCCCGTCTAGTCTCTACACCTTCCGTGTCGCCGCGAACTGGAAGCTTGCGACGTCAGGCTTGGCTCGGCGTTGCCTCGGCAGCGCGTGGCGCGCACCAGGGGTTTCACCGAGTTTGAGGGGTTCTGCACCGGCCGTTTCCGGTCGGGCACTCAATGTTTTAAGTCCGCTATGTTTACCAATTTCATCACCCCGGCAGGGCGGACGCGATTCTACCATCGCGCCGCGGTCGCACCAAACGCGACACCGTAACGTCATCGCACAGTCACAAAGCTTCCAGATAATTCGCCCCACGAAAACGTTTACAACACGGGGCGAAACGGATGATTCCAACGATCAGGGATGTCGCGGCGCACGCGGGTTTTTCGATTGCAACAGTCTCGCGCGCGATCAATGCGCCGCACACGGTCAATCCGGTCACGCTCGAAAAGGTGCGCCAGTCGATCGACGCACTCCAGTTCCGCCCCAACCCGCTCGGCCGGCAGTTGCGCGGCGAACGCACGCGACTCATCGGCGTCGTGCTGCCGACGCTCGCCAATCCCGTCTTCGCCGAGTGTCTGCAGGGTATCGACGAACTGGCCTCGGCGCAAGGCTACCGCCTGATGCTGATGACCACGCAATACGACGCCGACCGCGAACGCCACGCAATCGAAACGCTGCGTGCGCAGCGCGTTGAAGGCCTGATCCTGACGGTGGCCGACGCCGACACCCATCCGCTTCTCGATGAACTCGACCGCAACGGCCCGCTGTATGTGCTGATGCACAACGACACGGTACGCCGGCCGTCGGTGTCGGTCGACAACCGCCTCGCGGCCTTCGACGGCGTGCTCATGCTGATCGCTCACGGCCATCGCCGGATCCTGATGCTGGCCGGCACGCTCGCCGCGTCGGATCGCGCGCGGCTGCGTCATCTGGGTTATACGCAGGCGATGCAGCAGGCCGGGCTTGAAGCCGCCCCCGCGCTCGAAATCGATTTCAACGCCGACGAACTGGCGCCTTCAGTGCTCACGCATCTCACGAACGGGCCGTCGCGGCCAACCGCCCTCTTCTGCAGCAACGACCTGCTGGCGATGGTCGTGATGCGCGGCCTGCGGCGCGCGCGCTTTCACGTGCCCGCCGACATGGCGATTCTCGGCTTCGACGGTCTTGCCGTCGGCGAACTGCTGTCGCCGCCGCTCGCGAGCATCTGCGCGCCGAACCGCGAAATCGGCTGCGCGGCATGGCGCCGCCTGATCAGCCGCATCGACGGCACCTACCAGAGCGACGCGTCGCTCGCGCTGACGCTGCCGCATACGCTGCGCGAAGGCGCGACGGTCGCCGCCATCACCAACGCCAGCGACGCGCCGCACGCAAGAACAGCCCGGCCCGTCGTCTGAGGCTGCCACGCGCCACCGTCATGTGGCGCGCGAGACAACCCGTGCACGTATCCATGCTGTATCCATGCGCTTTCACTCTTTCCGTCCAAGGAGACCCGCTGTGATCCGCCGTCCCTCCTGTATCGATTCGTTCCTGCGCCGACTGGCCGGCAGCCGCGCGAGCCGTATCACACTCGTTGCGTCCGCCGCCATCGTTGCAGCCGCCGCGTTCGCTGGCGCGCCGTCCGCATCCGCCGAAGAAACCGCGATCTGCTACAACTGTCCGCCCGAATGGGCCGACTGGGCCAGCCAGATCAAGGCCATCCAGGAAAAGACGGGTATCCGCGTGCCGTTCGACAACAAGAACTCTGGCCAGTCGATTGCGCAGTTGATGGCCGAACAGAAGAGCCCGGTCGCGGACGTCGTCTATCTGGGCGTGTCCTCGGCCTTCCAGGCGAAGGAAAAGGGCGTGATCCAGCCGTACCGGCCCGCGCATTGGGACGACATCCCCGCAAACCTGAAGGACCCGCAGGGCTACTGGTTCGCGATCCATTCCGGCACGCTCGGCTTCTTCGTCAACAAGGACGCGCTCGAAGGCAAGCCGGTGCCGCGTTCGTGGGCCGATCTGCTGAAGCCTGAATACAAGGGGATGGTCGGCTATCTCGATCCGTCGAGCGCGTTTGTCGGCTATGCCGGCGCGGTCGCGGTGAATCAGGCGCTCGGCGGCACGCTCGATAACTTCGAACCGGGCCTCGACTGGTTCCGTCATCTGAAGGCGAACGCGCCGATCGTGCCGAAGCAGACCGCCTACGCGCGCGTGCTGTCCGGCGAAATCCCGATCCTGCTCGATTATGACTTCGACGCCTATCGCGCGAAGTACAAGGATCACGCGAACGTCGAATTTGTGATTCCGAAGGAAGGCACGATCTCGGTGCCGTATGTGATGAGTCTCGTGAAGGGCGCGCCGCACGACGCGAACGGCAAAAAAGTACTCGACTTCGTGCTGTCCGACGAAGGCCAGAAGCTGTGGGCAAATGCCTGGCTGCGCCCGGTTCGCGCGAGCGCCATGAGCGCCGATGCCGCATCGAAGTTCCTGCCGGCAAGCGACTACGCACGCGCCCAGTCCGTCGACTTCGCGAAGATGGCCGAAAAGCAGCAAGCCTTCGGCGAGCGCTATCTGCAGATCATGCATTGAGCGCTCACGTGGCCCGTGTCGCGGCTGTGCGCTCGGGCCACTTCACAACGAGTCACGACGCCCTCTTCACGCCTGACCCGCTAAACCGGCCCCCGTCATGCACGACATCACCTTCCCGCTGCGTTGGCGCATCGCGCTCATCGCGCCCGCGCTCGCAATCTTCATCGCGTTCTGGCTGCTGCCGATCGTCGCGCTCCTCCAGGTCAGCGCGGACGGCCACGCGTTCGCCACCTACCGCGCCCTCCTCGGCAACGCGCGCTACATGACGAGCCTCGGCGCGACGGTCCTGCTTTCGGCCGCCGTCACGGCGACGACACTCGTGCTGTCGGTCATCTCGGGTCTGCTGCTGGCGCGCCGCGAGTTTCCCGGCAAGCGCACGCTGCTTGCGTTGCTGACGTTTCCGCTGGCGTTTCCGGGCGTCGTCGTCGGCTTCATGGTGATCATGCTCGCCGGACGGCAAGGCCTCATCGGCGCGCTGTCGCTGAAGCTGACGGGCGACCGTCTCGTGTTCGCCTATTCGATGACGGGCCTCTTTCTCGGCTACCTGTATTTCTCGATTCCGCGCGTGATCGTCACCGTGATGGCCTCGGCGACGAAGCTCGATGCGTCGCTCGAAGAAGCGGCGCGCTCGCTCGGCGCATCGCCGTGGCAGATCATGCGCGACGTCGTGCTGCCGGCCTTGTCGCCAGGCCTGATCGCCGCCGGCGCGGTGTGCTTTGCGACCGCGATGGGCGCATTCGGCACGGCGTTCACGCTTGCCACCGACATCGACGTGCTGCCGATGACGATCTACACCGAGTTCACACTGAACGCGAACATGGTGACCGCAGCGGGCCTGTCGATCGTGCTCGGCGTGGTCACCTGGCTCGTGCTGGCGCTCGCGCGCAGTGCAACCGGCTCGGCTGTTGCCGCAACCGCATGACAGCCGATGATGGAGCCCACATGAACTCACTCAGCCAGACTGCCTCGCCGCAGGCCGCGCCGCCTTCGATGCAACGCCGCGCCTTCCGGTTTCCTGCCACGCGCACGTGGCTCGCCGCCGGACAGTGGCTCGTCACGCTGATGCTGTGCGCGTTCCTGATCGTGCCGGTGGCGATGTCGATCGTCGCGGGACTGACGGTCAACTATTTTCAGGGCGTCGCGAGCGGGCTGACGCTGCGCTGGCTCAGCGAAGTCTGGACGCAGTATCACGCATCGGTATTCCTGTCGCTCGAAGTCGCCGCCGCAACGCTCGCGATCACGTTGCTGACCGGTGTCCCCGCCGGCTATGCGCTCGCGCGCAGCAAGACGCGCATTTCGCGCATCATCGAAGAATTCCTCGTACTGCCGGTTGCACTGCCGGGACTCGCCTCGGCGCTCGCGCTGCTGGTCGTCTATGGCGGCTGGACGATGTTCCGGATGAGCGTCGCGTTCATCGTCGTCGGCCACGTGGTGTTCACGCTGCCGTTCATGGTGCGCGCCGTCGCTGCCGTCTGCGCGGGCTCCGATCTGCGCACGCTCGAAGAAGGCGCCGCGAGTCTTGGCGCCAGCTTCTTCCAGCGCTTCGTGACGATTGTGCTGCCCAATGCAAAGCCCGGCATCGTCGCGGGCGCGCTCGCGGTGCTGACGCTGTCGATCGGCGAATTCAATCTCACCTGGATGCTGCACACCCCCGATACGAAGACGCTGCCGGTCGGCCTCGCGGATACCTATGCGTCGCTGCGCATCGAGATCGGCAGCGCCTACACGATCCTGTTCTTTTTGATGACGATGCCGTTGCTCGTCGCCATGCAGTGGCTCGGCGTCGACGCCACCGGCCAGCGCCGCGCGGCATCGAAGCGGCGCGCGAAACGCAACGCTATGTCACCTGAACCGACCCGCCCGGACGACACGCCATGAAACTTGCCTCCGTTCCCATCACCCTGACCCAATGCGCGAAGACGTTTCGCGGCACGCGGGTACTGGAGCCGCTCGACCTGCAGATCGACGCCGGCGAAACGCTGGTACTGCTGGGGCCGTCGGGCTGCGGCAAGACCACCACGCTGCGGATGATCGCCGGCCTTGAAACGCCCGACGCTGGCGGCCGTGTCGCATTCGGTGATGAAGACGTCACCGCCCTGCCGATCGAGCGACGCCAGGTCGGCATGGTGTTTCAGAGCTACGCGCTGTTTCCGAACCTGACGGTGCGCGGCAACATCGGCTATGGGCTGAAGATTCGGCGCGTCGCCGCGGCGACCCTGCGCGAGCGCGTCGACGAACTGCTCGCGATGATGCGCCTCACCGACCACGCGGACAAACCCATCGACCAGCTCTCCGGCGGCCAGCGCCAGCGCGTGGCACTGGCCCGCGCGCTGGCGCTGCAGCCGCGCGTGCTGCTGCTCGACGAACCGCTCACCGCACTCGATGCGCGTCTGCGTGACGCGCTGCGCAGCGAGATGAACACGCTGCTGCGCAACCTCGGCGTCACGACGGTCTATGTCACGCACGATCAGGCGGAGGCGATGGAACTCGGCGACCGTATCGTCGTGATGGGCGCGGGGCGCATCGAGCAGATCGGCACACCCCGCGATATCTACTACCGGCCGGCAAACCGGACAGTTGCGCAATTCGTCGGCACCATCAATCGTCTTGCGGGAGAATGGCGCGATGGCATGCTGATGACGACCGGCGGTGCCGTTCCCGCCGCGCGAGCCCAGGGTGCGGCGTCGGACCGGACAAGCGGATCCGCCACGCGCGAACTGTTCTTCCGGCCCGAGGACGCTTTTCTGGCGGACCCGGCGCATGCGCAACTGCGCGGAACGATCGAAGGCACGTCGTTCCTCGGCGAACGCACGCGGCTCACGATCGGCGGCGCGGCGCCGGACGCGCTGATCGTCGACGTCGCCGGGCGGATCGAACTCGCACGCGGCACGCCGGTGGGGCTGTCGATCGCGCAGGATGCGCTGATCGCGCTGACGTGAGGCCACCGCCGCACAATCGAACCATCGAACTATTGAACCATCGCACGACCACGTAAGGACTATCCATGATCCTCGCCCAGATCAGCGACCTGCACATCAAGAATCCAGGCGCCCTCGCTTACCGTCGGGTCGACACGGCCGCCGCGCTCACGCGCTGCATCGCGCGGCTCAACGCACTGGATCCACGCCCCGATGCCGTGCTGATGACCGGCGACCTCGTCGACCAGGGGACGCCCGAGCAGTATCGCCATCTGAAGGCGCTGCTAGCCGGACTCGAGATTCCGTACTACCTGCTGGTCGGCAATCACGACGAACGCGCCGCGCTGCGCGCAGCGTTCCCGGAGCGCCCGGAGTTGTCGTCAGGCGGTGAATTCGTCCAGTACACCGTCGATATCGGCCCGCTGCGGGTGATCGCGCTCGATTCGCTGCAGCCGGGCCAGAGCCCGGGGCATCTGTGCGATGCGCGCCTCGCATGGCTCGCCGCGCAACTCGACGCGGCAAGCGGGCGACCGATTGTCGTCGCGCTGCATCATCCGCCGTTCGTGTGCGGCATCGGTCATATGGACGATTTACGGCTCGATCCGGCCGCCGCCTCGCAGATGGCGGCGCTCGTCGCGCGATACCCGAACGTCGAGCGCGTGATCTGCGGCCATGTGCACCGGCCGATGTTCGTGCGCTTCGGCGGCACGATCGCGTCGGCGGTGCCATCGCCCGCTCACCAGGTAGCGCTCGATCTGCGCGAGAACGCGCCGTCGGCGTTCATGATGGAACCACCGGCCTTTGCCCTGCATCACTACGACGCCGCAACTGGCATCGTCACGCATCACGCCTACATCGACGACGCCGACGGCCCCTATCCGTTCTTCGAACGCGAAGGCGTACTGATCGACTGAGCGCGCCCGATCGCGCGCCCGATCGCGCGTTGATCGCGCCTGGGCCGTGCCGACAGCGCCCGCTGGGCACCGTCAGCACGATCGGGCGCGCTCCGGTATGATCGGCTCGCCCGTATTCCGTGCGTTGCCCGGCCACCCGAAAGCCCGCTGCTTATGTCGACATCCGATTCCCAAGCCTCCGACCACGCTTCCGCCCCCTCCCCCGCCTCGCTGCGCAGCCTGCTCTTTCTGCTCGCGACGATCGCCGGTGTGTCGGTGGCGAACATCTATTACAACCAGCCGCTGCTCGCCGATTTCCGTCAGTCGTTTCCGCATAGCGCGTCGTGGATCGGCGCGGTGCCGGCCGTCACGCAGCTGGGCTATGCCATCGGCATGCTGCTGCTCGCGCCGCTCGGCGACCGCTTCGACCGGCGCCGGCTGATCCTGCTGCAGACGGCCGGTCTCAGCGTCGCGCTGCTGGTCGCGGCGGCCGCCCCTGATCTGTCCGTGCTGATCCTCGCGAGTCTCGCCATCGGCGTGCTTGCGACGATCGCCCAGCAAGCCGTGCCGTTCGCCGCGGAACTCGCGCCGTCTTCGGAGCGGGGCCACGCGGTCGGCACGGTGATGAGCGGGCTCCTGCTCGGCATCCTGCTCGCGCGGACCGCAGCGGGCTTCATCGCCGAATACCTGGGCTGGCGTGCAGTGTTCTGCGCATCGGTCGTCGCGCTGCTTGCGCTCGCCGTCGTGATCGTGATGCGCCTGCCGCAGAGCAAACCGACTTCGACGCTCGGCTACGGCGATCTGCTGGCTTCGATGTGGCATCTGACCGTCGAGCATCGCGGCCTGCGCGAAGCCTCGCTGACCGGCGCCGCGCTCTTCGCCGCGTTCAGCATCTTCTGGTCGGTGCTGACCCTGCTGCTCGCGGGACCGCCCTTTCATCTCGGGCCGCAGGCGGCTGGCCTCTTCGGCATCGTCGGCGCGGCGGGCGCGCTGGCCGCGCCGCTCGCCGGCAAGTTCGCAGACCGGCGTGGGCCACGCGCGATCATCTCGCTGGCCATTGGGCTCGTCGCGCTGTCGTTCGTGATCTTCGGCTTGTCGGGAGCGAGCATTGCCGGGCTGGTGGTCGGCGTGATCGTGCTCGATGTCGGCGTGCAGGCCGCGCAGATTTCCAACCAGTCGCGCATCTACGCCCTCAAGCCCGACGCACGCAGCCGGGTGAATACCGTCTACATGGTGTGCTATTTCATCGGCGGCGCAGCAGGATCGGCGGTTGGCGCGATCGCGTGGCATGCGTTCGGGTGGGTTGGTGTATCGATGGCCGGTTTTCTGTTTGCCGCGCTGGCCGCCTGGACTCATTCGCGCGGCCGTCAACGGGTGCCGGTGGCGCCCTGATTTCCTGCCTGATCGGGCGATGGCCTGGCGCCGAGCCGGGCCGCGTCGAATACGCCGGCAGCGGATGGTTCGTCAGCACGGCGGCAAAGGTGGTGTCGATGAGCCCTTCGCCGCCGACGCTTATGCGCGCCCGCGCCGCCGGTAGTCGAACCAGAACGACAGCCCGACGCTCGCCAGAATCACGGCGGTCGCGATCACGGTCGAGCGCGTGACAGGCTCGCCGAGCAGCAGCGCGCCAAGCGCCACCGCGACCACCGGGTTCACGTACATGCAGCTGCTCGCGATAATCGGGCTCGTGTGCCGGATCAGGTAGCCGTACGCCACGTAGGCCGCCATGGTGCCGACGAGCATCAGATACAGGAACGCTACCATCGGCGGGAAGTGCACATCGAGCATGCGCTCGCCCGACACCCACGCGACGACCGTCGACATCGCGCCGCCAAGGCCGATCTGCAGTGAGGTCGACAGAAACAGGTCGGACGGCAGCTTCAGGCGTCCGGCCAGATGCGCGCCGCCTGCCCAGAAGAGCGCACCGCAGAGAATGGCGAGACTGCCGTCGGCCGAATTGGCCGACGCGTCGCCGTGGCTGAGAATCCCGATCCCGACAAGGCCAAGCCCGACGGCAAACCACTCGCCCCTGCCGATCCGGCGGCCTGCGACGGCGGCAATCACCGTCGCGAAGAGCGGCACGGTGGCGACCATCACGGCGGCCGTGCCGGTGCCTACGGTCCGCATGCCGAAGGCGAGCATGCCGCTCGACAGCCCGACGAGCATGGTGCCTACCAGCCCGGCGTTTCGTACTTCTTCGGCCGTGGGCCAGGCCGGCCGACGCCGCGTCGCGAAAACGAAGAGGCCAATACCGGCAAACAGATTGCGCAGCCCGGACAGCATGAGCGGCGGAAACGAGCCCAACGCGACGTGCACCGCCAGATAGGTCGAGCCCCAGACGATATAGACGACGGTCAACGCGAGCGCGACCCGGCCGTGTCGGGACTGCGGCAGGCGGAACGGGAAAGAATCGGGAAACCTAGACAGCATGCGTGCGACCCGCCAGCGCCCGGTGGGATGCCGCACACGAACCCGCACATGAACCATAAGGGACGACGGGCAACGGCGTGCGCCGCACGATCGGTGCGGCGGGGCGGGCGAGACAGAACGGCATGGTGGTCGAACGGCGAGGAACAAGGGAGAACGTTTGCGGGCGCAAATCCGGCAATGCACGCCACGGTCTGGCTGCGCGCCGGCAGCATTATGCAATAAGGCAGCCCCGCGGCTGTGAAAGCAAACGTAAATATTCGCAACGCATATGAAAAAGCCGGGGCCATGCCCCGGCTTTCCCGACCCGATGCGCCAGCCGTTAGTTGGCCATCGCGCCCGACGCCTCGTGCTTCATGCCCATCGCGTCATTGCCCTTCTTCATCTTGTCTTTCTTCATGCTGTCTTCTTTCATGGTGTCTTTCGACATCGAATCCTTGGACATCGTGTCATGCGACATGGCGCCGTTCGACATCGCGCCGCTTGCTTCCTGCGCGAACGCCGAGGTGCCGCCTGCAAGGAATACGACGGCCAGCGCTGCGATTGCGAGTTGTTTCATGAGATCACTCCGTGTGTTGTCGATCGATAAAACCGGCCTGTGCCGGGTACTTCCAAAGCTTCTGCCGCCCGGGGTCATGCCCGACTCGCGTGCGTCAGGAGCCTCCGAACCAGTTGTAGCCCTGGTCGACCCAATAGCCGCCCGGGAACGTGTTGGTGACAAAAATCTCCATGATGTGCTTCGGATTCTTGTAGCCGAGCTTGGTCGGCATCCGCAGCTTCATCGGGAAGCCGTATTTCGCCGGCAGGCGCTCGCCGTCGTATTCGAACGTGAGCAGCGTTTGCGGATGCAGCGCGGTCGGCATATCGATGCTTTCGTAGTAGTCGTCGGCGCATTTGAAGCCGACGTATTTCGCCGACGTGTCCGCGCCCACGCGCCGCAGAAACTCGCTGAACGGCGTGCCGCCCCAGCGACCGATCGCGCTCCACCCTTCCACGCAGATGTGTCGCGTGATCTGCTCCGCGTGAGGCAGCGCGTACAGCTCGGGCAGCGTCCACGTGCGCTGACCTGTGACGAGACCGCCCACCTGCAGCTTGTAGTCGGACGCATCCACCTCGGGCACTTCGTCGACTCCGTAAAACGCGTTGAACGGGAACGGCCGCGTGATCTGCGCTTCGCTGTAGGTAGGCGCCAGCTGCTTCGGATCGAAAATGAAAGCCTGCGCGCGGTCGTTCAGACGCGAGACCGCAGCAAGGAATCTGTTCACCGAGTCGTTGTCGGTCAGCGAGCAGCCCGTGAGCATCGTGAGACCACCGAGCGTCAGGAGGCGTTTGCCGAACAGGCGTCGTGACGGCATCGCGAGTTCGCGGCGGGCGTCGACCAGGATCGATTCGCGATCGAGCTTCATGGCAGGCTTCGCGCCTTTCCGGTTGAGGGTCATGATGGATCTCCTAGCGTCCGCGCAGCATCGCGACGAGCGAGCGCGGCACCAGCGCGACCATCACGAGATGCACGGCGATGAAGGCCGCCAGAAACGACATCGCGACGAAGTGCACGACGCGCGCGTTGTCGTAGCCGCCCATGAGTTCGCGCAGCAGTGGAAACTGCACCGATTTCCAGATGGCGAGTCCCGACAGCACCAGTACGATCAGGTCGCAGACGATGAACAGGTAAGCGAATTTCTGCACCGCGTTGTACTGCCGCAGATCGGCGTGCGACAGCTTGCCGGTCAGCGCGGCGAGGAAATCCTTCAGGATCGCGCGCGGCGACAGCGGCAGGAACTTGCGGAAGAAACGGCCGCTGACGAGATTGAGCGCGAGATACACGAGGCCGTTGAACACCAGCAGCCACATCGCGGCGAAGTGCCACTGCAGCGCGCCGCCGAGCCATCCGCCGAGCGTGATCGAAGGCGGGAACATGAAGTTCCTGAAGATCGGCGACGCGTCGTAGATGCGCCAGCCCGACAGCATCATCGTGATGGCCGCGAGCGCGTTCAACCAGTGCGTCACGCGCACCCAGACAGGATGAATCAGGCCGGCAGGCGCCGCGGGCCGCGGCGCCGTATCGACATGCATACGGGATGTGTTCATCGAATTCTCCACATACAAGAACGCCGTTAGCGGCACGCGGCCAGGTCGGCCACCTGCAGCACATCGCCGGTCGAGGCGCTCTCCACGAACGCGACGACGCCGAACCGGCTGACCGGCGTGTTGCCGCTTGCGATTGCTTTGTCATCTTCACTGCTCACGGCGACGTCCTGATGAATACGCGCGCTGCCCGCGACAAGCGGCACCGGGCCGATCCATTGCCGCACGACGCGCTCATGGTGCAGCGTTGCTCCACTGTTCTCGCCGGCTCGCACCTGCGAGGTCAGATCGTTTTCGTAGACGGCGACGTAGGCGTTCAGCGTGTCTTTGGCCGTGGCATGCGCGGTGAATCGCGCGTCGACATCCAGCCCGCCTGCCGTGCCCTGGGCACGCGGTGCGAGTTCGATCGCGACGTCGGCCTGAGCCGGCTCCGACATCAGGTTCTGCACACGCGTTTCGAAGCTGTCGGGCCGTGCCCAGCTGCGCAGCTCACGCCCCGACACGAACACTTCCGGCGTGTAGATCACGTGACCGCCGGCGCGGTCGGTGAGGCTCTGTTGACGCTCGGTGAAACGGTGCTGCGAGAAGCGGTCGGTCCAGCCAAGGCTGTTCCAGTAGTCGACGTGCAACTCCAGCGGCACGACGCCGTTCGACGCGCTGCCATCCTTCCACTGGCCAAGCCAGCGGTCGGCCGGCGGACAGCTGCTGCAGCCTTCGCTGCTGTACAGCTCGACAAGCGCGACACGGTGCGCGGGACTATGCGCCGTGCACATCGACGTTGCCGCCTGTCCCACACCGCTCGTCGCGAGTGCGATCACCACCGCAAGACCGCGAATGCCACGCGAACGGCGCACGTCGCTAAACGCGCTGGATTGGCTGGTGGGGGTTCGCATGGCAGGCTCCGTTGGGAAATCTGCACGTTTGTCGCGTGGTATCGGGCGTTATGACAGCCGCCCCAAAAAAATTTCGGGCAGACCGCACTGGAGAGAATCGCGCACAAGCGCAAATACTTCGAGCACCGCGGATGCGTATGACTTTCGCGAGTTCCGCGATGTCCGTGACTCCCGCGACGAAGGGGCGATCCTGCACAACGCGGCTTCCGCAGCGCACAATAAGTGGCCGGAACGAACGCCGTAGAGACGGCTGATGCACCTGACGCCTCTGCGGGAAACGCATCGGGTTGCGTGGTGTGGCACGATGCGACGCGGCGGACCGCGCGATCTCGAGCGGGTCTGTTCTTCCATGCTAGTGCATGGCGAGAACCGCCGACTGCATGGCCGAATCTTTATTACGAAACGTTTACCCGGTGAGTGGCATGCCTCGCCGATCGCGCGCGTCGGGCCGTGCGCGGCCGCTGTCCGGAGGCAGCCGGACGGGCGGATATCGCGTGCTATGATCGTCTCGTCGATTTGCCCATTTCACCTCTCCTGATACCGACGCCCAATTCTCATGTGTAAGTCCTGCCACGCCCTGATGCGCCCGCGCCCTGACGGCGGGGTCGATTGCGCGCGTGCCGGGCAGTCGGTCCGATCCGCGCATTCCCTCTTCGCCCCGCTTTCCATCGCCCGGCGCCTGGCCTGAACGAAGCCTCCTCACCGGAGCCAGGTCGGCCAGGCTCCGGGCCGATCTCAGCCGCCCTGATCGCGCAGATCGAAACTGGAGAACCCTTATGAAACAGAAAACCTGCTACCTCACGGAACTGGATGTCGTACGCCTCGAAAAACACGCGGCAAGCCCCGGCGCCGAGGCGAAATATCAAACCATGCTGGACAACCTGCTCGCGCGCGCGGTCATCGTTGCGCCACGCGATATCGCCGCGAATGTCGTCACGATGAATTCGCAGGTCACGCTCGCCGACGAGCAGACGGGCGAAGAAATGACCTGGACCGTCGTCTATCCGCCGGGCGCGGACTTCAGCAATGGTCAGTTGAATGTTTTCTCGCCGGCGGGCCTCGCGCTGCTCGGCGCGAAGCGCGGCGAGCGCATCCGCTTCATGCCGCCGGGCGGCGACGAAAAAGTGCTGAAGGTCCTGCAGATCCTGTTTCAGCCCGAAGCGGCCGACGATTTCACGCTCTGACATGTCAGTGGGCGCCTGATCGTCAGGATGGGTTGCAATGCCCCCCTCGGCAGGTGTATCGTGTGCGCTGCTAACGCGGGGGTCCTGCGTGGCGCATCGAACAACGGTGTGCTTCGCGGGTGAGATATACCCTTTGAACCTGATCTGGATAATGCCAGCGCAGGGAAGCGTACGGATTTCGCGGCTTCACCACTGCAACACCCCACAGCGAATCCGACCACTTCCTTCTCGATCTCCTGCTTAGCGGCAACACAGCTGCCCCACATCAGGAGAAACGCATGAACGCCAATCCGAAGTTCCTTTCCGCCGACGCACACGTCGATGCCGCTGCCGTCGCTCCGCTGCCGAATTCCCGCAAGGTCTACGTAACCGGTTCGCAACCCGATATTCGCGTGCCGATGCGCGAAATCACGCAGTCGGATACGCCGGACAGCTTCGGTGGCGAAAAGAACCCGCCCGTCTATGTCTACGACACGTCGGGCCCGTACACGGATCCGGACGCTCAGATCGACATCCGCGCGGGCCTGCCGGCGCTCCGTCAGCGCTGGATCGAGGCACGCGGCGACACGGAAGCGCTCGAGGGCCTCACGAGCGATTACGGCCGCGAGCGCGCCGCCGATGCCGCGACCGCCGAGCTGCGTTTCCCCGGCCTGCATCGCACGCCGCGCCGCGCGAAGGCCGGCGCGAACGTGTCGCAGATGCACTACGCGCGTCAGGGCATCATCACGCCGGAAATGGAATACATCGCGATTCGCGAGAACCAGCGCCGTGCCCAGTATCTGGAAACCCTGAAGAAGAGCGGCCCGAACGGCAACAAGCTCGCCGACATGATGGGCCGCCAGCATCCGGGCCAGGCGTTCGGCGCAAGCGCGTTCGGGCCTGACGCGCTGAAGGAAATCACGCCGGAGTTCGTGCGCGAAGAAGTCGCACGCGGCCGCGCGATCATCCCGAACAACATCAATCACCCGGAAAGCGAGCCGATGATCATCGGCCGCAACTTCCTCGTGAAGGTCAACGCGAATATCGGCAACTCGGCCGTGACCTCGTCGATTGGCGAAGAAGTCGACAAGATGACGTGGGCGATCCGCTGGGGCGGCGATACGGTGATGGATCTGTCGACCGGCAAGCACATTCACGAAACGCGCGAGTGGATCATCCGCAACAGCCCGGTGCCGATCGGCACGGTGCCGATCTATCAGGCGCTCGAAAAGGTCAACGGCAAGGCCGAAGACCTGACGTGGGAAATCTTCCGCGACACACTGATCGAACAGGCCGAGCAAGGCGTCGACTACTTCACGATCCACGCAGGCGTGCGTCTGCAATACGTGCCGCTGACGGCAAAGCGCATGACGGGCATCGTGTCGCGCGGCGGCTCGATCATGGCCAAGTGGTGTCTCGCGCACCACAAGGAAAGCTTCCTGTACGAGCATTTCGAAGACATCTGCGAAATCATGAAGGCGTACGACGTGAGCTTCTCGTTGGGCGATGGCCTGCGTCCCGGCTCGATCTACGATGCCAACGACGAAGCGCAGCTCGGCGAACTGAAGACCCTCGGCGAACTTACGCAGATCGCCTGGAAGCACGACGTGCAGACGATGATCGAAGGTCCGGGCCACGTGCCGATGCAGCTCATCAAGGAGAACATGGATCTCCAGCTGCAATGGTGCGACGAGGCGCCCTTCTACACCCTCGGACCGCTGACCACCGATATCGCCCCCGGCTACGACCACATCACGTCGGGCATCGGCGCGGCGATGATCGGCTGGTTCGGCACGGCGATGCTCTGCTACGTGACGCCGAAGGAGCACCTTGGGCTGCCGAACAAGGACGATGTGAAGACCGGCATCATCACGTACAAGCTTGCCGCGCACGCGGCCGATCTGGCGAAGGGCCATCCGGGCGCGCAGGTGCGTGACAACGCGCTCTCGAAGGCACGCTTCGAATTCCGCTGGGAAGACCAGTTCAACCTCGGCCTCGATCCGGACAAGGCGCGCGAGTTCCACGACGAAACGCTGCCGAAGGATTCGGCGAAGGTCGCGCACTTCTGTTCGATGTGCGGCCCGCACTTCTGCTCGATGAAGATCACGCAGGACGTGCGTGAATTCGCTGCGCAGCAAGGCGTATCCGACGACGAGGCCTTGAAGAAAGGCATGGAAGTGAAGGCCGTCGAGTTCATGAAGAAAGGCGCCGAGATTTATCAGCGGCAATAAGCGCCGGATGTGCGCCCTGGCGTTTCTCCAGGCAGTAAGGAAGCCCGCTTCGGCGGGCTTTTTTGCGTGCTTTTCAGGGTGCGGACTGTCTTCGATCCACGATTTGTGAAGCATCGAAACAATTGATTACGAAACCAACAGATCCCTGACAAGCGCACACAAACGGACACGGCTTCAGACGATATCCTCAGTGAAATCAGGCACGCGGAATGCGTCCCCATTCATCATCATCATCCGAAGGGAGTCGGTACCATGAAGACAGTTCAACGAATCGGAGCGATTGCGGCGCTGGTGGCGGCGGTTGCGAGTCTTGCCGCATGTGATGGCATGACGACGCGTCAGCGCGATACGGCTATCGGCGCGGGTGTTGGCGGCGCGGCCGGTGCGGTGCTCGGCGGCAGTGCGCTGTCGACCCTCGGTGGCGCGGCAGTCGGCGGCGTGATCGGCAATCAGGTTGGCAAGTAAGGTGGCTCCATGCAAGGAAGAGCGCAAGACGGCAAGCGCAAATCAGTGAAATATGCCGTTACGGGTTTGCAACCCGAGTCTGACGGCGTCAGCGTAAGCTCATAGAAGACGCTGCGTCTGAACCCGGCGTCGCGATGAACCTGGAGCGCGTCATGAAACCCGTCTCTGCGGCTGCCCCTCTCGCCAGCGCGATCGCCATCCTGTCGCTGACCGGCTGTTACTACCCGTACGGCTATTATCCCTACGGCTCCTATCCGGGCGGCACCTACTACGCCACCGTCCCTGGCTCCGCCACCCAGCAGGCAGTCCCGGTCGCGCCTGCCGGCACGGCCACGGGGCCTTCCACGTCCGACCAGCAGTACGCGCAGGGTTATACGCAGCCCGCGCTGGTCGCAGCGGCCCCGCCACCGGCCTATGCCGTACCAGCCTACCCAGCCTATCCGTATTACCAGCCCTATCCCGTCTACGCGCCTTATCCGGCTTATCCCGCTTACTATGGGCCCGCGCTATCGATCGGCTTTGGCTTTGGCTACTGGGGCGGCCACGGCGGACACGGCGGACACTGGCACCACTGATCAAGGTCGACGATCAGCCGCGCGCCTCGTCTACAGCGCATCGCGCAATGCCGAACCAGGACAATTGCGCGGAATGGAGGGTCTCCCGTAGTTTCCCGTCTTGACGGCGTCGTTATGGGCTTTAAGCTGGCGGTTGCTTCACGAATTACCTGTTTAATTACGCGATCCGGCAACGTGCCTGCGCAGGTTGCCTCCGCCATCCGTCCTGCCCAACCGACGCGTCATCCGACGAACAGTCTCCGCGCCGGTTCGTACAACAACTAAGGAGACGTGATGTTCCACCAGCTACTGACCCCCGTCGGCAACGCGCTGTTGCCATCATTTATCGTTGCCGCCCTGCCCATCGTGGTCGTGCTCGTACTGCTTGGCTGGGCGCGGCGGCCCGCCTGGCAGGCGTCACTGGCCGGACTGATCGTCGGCCTCGTCGTGGCGATTCTCGTCTGGCAGTTCCCGGTCGGACTCGCCTTCAATTCGGTCGCCGCCGGCGCGGTATTCGCGTGCTGGCCCGTCATGTGGATCGTTTTTACTGCAATCCTGCTGTACAACATCGCGCTCAAGTCCGGCCGCTTCGCCGCGTTCCGCATGTGGATGATCGACAACCTGCCCAACGACCGGCGCATCGTGCTCGTCGTAATCGGCTTTTCATTCGGCGCGTTGCTCGAAGGGATCTCCGGCTTCGGCACGCCGATCGCGATTACCAGTTCGCTGCTGATTCTGCTTGGCTTCCCGACGCTCGAGGCGCTGACGTTCACGCTGATCTTCAATACCGCACCGGTCGCGTTCGGTGCGCTTGGCGTGCCAATCACGGTGCTCGGCGCAGTCACACACCTGCCCACCGACGCCCTCGCCAAAATGGTCGGCCGCCAGTTGCCGTTTTTCGCGTTGCTGCTGCCGTTCTATGTGATCGCCATTTATGCAGGTTTTCGCAACATGATGCGCGTCTGGCCGGTGTTGCTCGTGTCGGGCGCAAGTTTCGCGCTGACGCAGTTCGTCACCTCCAACTTCATCAGCTACAGCCTGACCGACGTGCTGGCGTCGCTGGTCTCGCTGATTCTCACGATCGCGTTTCTGCGCGTGTGGAAGCCCGCTGTCGATCCGAAGTTCGCCATCAACGTGGATCGCGTGAACGAGGTACGCGGCAAGGTCAGCGGTGCGGAGGGCTGGTATCCGTGGCTGATCGTGGCGGCTGTCGTGATCATCTGGACGATTGCCAAGGTGTTCCAGATCGGCGACGTCAAGGTGCCGTGGCCCGGCCTCGACAAGGCGGTTTTCATCACGCTCTATAACGTGCCGTATGCAGCCGTGTGGGACTTCCAGCCGCTTGCGACCGGCACCGCGATCCTCGTCGCGGCGATCATTACCGCGTTCGTCGTGCGCCTGTCCGTGCAGGAATTCGGCAACGCGATCGCCGATACGTGGGTGCAGACGCGCATCGCGATTCTGACCGTCGCAACGATCGTCGGTCTTGCGTACCTGATGAACTATTCGGGGATCAACTACACGCTGGGCCTGGGCGTGGCGTCCGTGGGCGCGTTCTTCCCGCTGGTGTCGGCCTTCCTTGGCTGGGTGGCCGTGTTCCTCTCGGGCAGCGATACCTCCGGTAATGCCCTCTTCGGCAACCTGCAGGTCGTGGCCGCGAAGCAGCTGAACCTGAACCCGGTGCTGATGGCGGCGACCAATTCGTCCGGCGGCGTGATGGGCAAGATGATCTCGCCGCAGAACATCGCGACCGGCGTCGCGACGACCGAGCTCAAGGGCAAGGAAGGCGTCGTGTTTGCGAAGACCTTCAAGCACTCGATCTTTCTGACAGTCCTGCTCGGCATCCTGGTCTGGTTGCAGCAGAACGTGCTGACCTGGATGATTCCGCATTTTTGACGGCGCTTTCCGGGCGGATGGCAGGCGCGATGTCCCGCGTCTGCCCGTATTTGCCTGTATTTGCCTGTTGTTTACCTGGTAAAGGAAACGCGTCTCCTCCCGTTTCTTGCTATTTCATCCGGGCCTGAAACGTCACGCCAAAGCGCAGTGCTAACATGCCTGCGAGTCGCGACCCAACTGTGCGCGACATCTCTTCGATGACACTCAGAAATCTCATACAACTGCTCATCCTCGCGGCCCTCTGGGGCGCGTCGTTTCTGTTCATCCGTGTCGGTGTGACCGACTTTGGCGTGGCGCCGTTGATGGCGCTTCGCGTCGGCATCGGCGCGCTGTTCCTCTTCGTTGTGCTGCTCGCGCGACGGCCTGCACGCGAAGCGTTCAGCACGATGCGCACACGTGCCTGGCCGCTGCTGGTGGTCGGCGTGCTGAATTCCGCTGCACCGTTCTGTCTGTTCGCGTATGCGGAATTGACGCTGTCAGCCGGCGTCACGTCGGTCATCAATGCGACCACGCCGCTGTGGGGCGCGCTGGTTGCATTCCTCTGGCTGAAGGACCGGCTGACCGCACTGCGCAGCCTCGGCATGGTGATCGGCTTTCTCGGCGTGCTGATGCTCGTGTGGGACCAGATCGCCACACCGCAAGGCTCGAGCGCAACACCCGCAACCACGGCACTCGCCGCCGCGGCAGCACTTGGCGCAACCTTGCTTTATGGCATCGCGGCAAGCTACACGAAGCGACATCTGACGGGCGTCGACTCGCTTACCGTCGCGACGGGCACGATGACGGGCGCCACCATCCTGCTCGTGCCGATTGCGATCGCGACGTGGCCCGCTGCGCCGATCTCGCTGCACGCGTGGGGTGCCGTGATCGCGCTCGGCATTGGCTGCACCGGCGTGGCGTACATGCTGTTCTTCCATCTGATCGCGGTCGCCGGACCTGCGCGCGCCATCACCGTCACGTTCGTGATTCCGATTTTCGGGATCCTGTGGGGCGCGCTTTTTCTGGATGAACAGGTGTCGCTCGGCATGGCCGAAGGGTGCGCGGTGATTCTGGTCGGAACGGCGCTCGCTACGGGTGTCATCAGACGGATTCCGGGGTTTGGGCCGCCGAGGGAAGCAGGTTAAACGTGCTTAGCGCGGCATCGAGCAGAGCCGTCTGGCTTCGAGCAGAGAAATACAGCCTCTGAGCCAGTGGAAATCCCGGCAGTATGCGATTGATTTTGAATCATTTTGTCGCGACGCCGAAAAATTTACGAGACTGCGCAGGGTAGTGTTACGCCGTCACGTGACCTTACCCGGCGGCCGCATCGGAAGCGCCGTTTCGCGGGATTCGATCGCCTCGACCCGGGCGTAAAAAAACCCGCCTGAGGTCTAACCAGGCGGGTTTATGTCAGCGCAAGCGCAACCTTAATGCAGCTGATCCACCACCAGCGCCATGATCTGCTTCGCCGGACCCGACGAATCGACCAGGCCTTTGTCGTCGATGATGGCCACACGTGTCTGGTTCGGCGTCACGGCCCGAACGTTCACGCGGTACTGCTTCGCCACCTTCTCCTTCTTGCCGTGGAACACCTGACTCCAGAATCCCTGTTCCGCGGAACTCATGTCCTTCGGATCGACGTAACGCACGAAATACAGGCCGCGCGTCCGGTCGCGATCGTCAACGGTGAAGTTGCTGCGATCCAGCGCAAGACCAACGCGCAGCCAGGCGCGGTCATAGGGCTCGTCAAGCGTCAACTCGGTCGCCGAGTATTGCCCACCCGACTCGCTGGTATCCGAGGACGGCGGCACCTGTGCGGCCAGCGCGACATTCTGCGCTGCGGTCGCAGCGGCCGCTGACTTCGCGCTCGATCCGCCCGCAGCGGCGGCCGGAGCCGTCTGCGCGCCCGCCGGAGAAAGCGTGGCACTCTGGGTGTCGCCGGCCTTGCCGCGCGAATCAGTCAGCGCCAACGACGCCATCAAGCGCTTCAGATATTCGGCTTCGAGCGCCGGGTCATTCGGCTTCGGCCGCCATTCGCTCGAATCGTTGTTCGCACCGGTCAGCGCTTCGCGCATACCCTTCTGGCTCACGAACACATAGGTTCCACCGTTCGGCGCCACTTCCAGGCGCGTACGGTACTTGTTGCGCTCCGACGTGACGTAGGAGTTGCCCATCGTCTTCGACAGCGTATCGCGAATGAGGCCCTGGCTGATCTGCGCGTGGGTTTCGTTCCAGTCGGTCTCCATCACGCCCTTGTCGCGCTGCTCGACAACCAGCAGGAAGCCCTGTTCCTGCCAGAAACGGCGGATCTGCGGCCAGACCTGATCCGGCGCCCTATTGTCGATCACCAGCCAGGTTTCGCTACCGTCGCGCTGGAGGTGCATACCGGAGACGGGCGGCACCACCGTGTCCAGGTTTGGCGCGGCGGCCTGCACCTGCTTGAGGGTCGACAGCGAGGTTTCGCCGCCCTGCGGAGGCAGGGAACGCTGGTCGGACGTCTCGTCGATCAGGTTTGGCGGCACAGCGAGTGACACTTGCTTCGATTTCGAGTCGCTCTTGTAATCGACCTGAGTCGGCGACGATGTACCACAACCGGCGACGAGACCGCCTGCCACCAGCAATACTGCGAACCGCGAGGTAAGACGAAGATCAGTCATGTTCGGGGAATCCTTCCGCTACGCCACGGCAAGTTTCCGTGGATCAACCCAACATTTTACCGGTCCCGCGCCGTGATGTGCAAAAAGCGGGCTTTCGGATAAACACCGAGGGCGTTCCGGTGCCGGGAACAGGGGGCGGATCGCCAGACGTAAAGCGCGTGGCAGCGCGGTCGGCGACCGTTTTTCGCATGCAGCGATACGTTTGTCCCGGCACGATTCCATAAGTCGAAACGGCCAATTCTCCAGCTCGATGAATCGCCGGCCACCCGGTGTCGCGACGGCGCCGACTTCCCGCACTTCCGCCTCCGTCAATAGCTCGGAAACAAGGTCAGGGCGGTACGCGTACTTGTCGCAGCCGGTGGAAATTTAACATTTGGTCAACATTTCCACCCTGATGGTGGCCGTGGCCAGCGCAGCCCGAACTTCTTGTTTTACAAGAAGTTTTCGCCTTACCGCCCGCCATGTTTTTGAGATGATCACCATGATCCCCCACGTGACATCTCATTAGTCAGGAAACCAAAGTGATATCTTGAAATAGAAATCTCTAAAAATTTCACGACTTTCCGGGGATGAACCCAATGATCAACGCCACCTTTCGCCGCATCGCCTGCGCGTCGATCGCGCTGTGTGCAACGGCAATGTTTCAGGTCGCTCACGCCGAACTGGGCGGTACGGCAACGTTCACGCAACCTGCAAACAAGACAATCCAGCCGGTCGAGCAAACCGGTCTTTTCCGCGTCCGGTCGACGATAGACGATGGCGGCACGACTATCAACGAATACGCGTCGACCAGCGGCCAGGTGTTCGGGTACACGTGGCAAGGCCCGACCATGCCAGACCTGCAGACCCTGCTGGGCAAGTACTACGACTCGTATCGCGTCGGCACCACACCCGATGCCACAACCCCACGCAATTTGCACGCGTCGCGGGTCACGCGGCCCGACGTCATCGTCGAATCCGGCGGACAGATGCGCAGCTACGCGGGACGAGCCTGGCTGCCAGGCGCGCTACCGGCCGGTGTGTTCCCCGACGATCTGCGCTAACGGAGGTCTGTCATGCCAAAGAAGTTCCTCGGCGCACTAATCCTGTGTACCGCACTCGCCGGTTGCGGAGGGGGAGGCAGTGGCAACAGTCCGATAGCGTCGGTTACTCCGCCCTCCTCCCCCAGTGGTGCCAGCGCGCCAGCGAACACGCCTGCGTCGACACCGGCAGACACAACGGTCCAGCAGTCGACGATTCCGAACGTCCAGCCGGTGACGGTCGGCACGACGCCGACACTGACACGCAATATGCTGATGACCAGCGTCACCGTTTGCGAGCCGGGCACTGACCACTGCGCGACCATCGACAACGTGCAGGTTGACACAGGGTCGCAGGGGCTGCGGATCCTGTCGTCAGCGTTGCCTGCGGACGTGACATTGCCGGCTGTGCAATCCGGTACCGGCACGACCGGGCAATGTGCAGTCTTCGGGACGGGCTACGTCTGGGGCGCAGTACGCAACGCGGACGTCCGCATGGCCGGCGAACTTGCCTCGACACTCCCGATCCATATCATTGCCGATCCTTCCGTCCCGACCGTGCCGACAGATTGCAGCCGATCAGGACCGCCGATGATGACCTCCAGCGCACTGCGAGCCAACGGCATCCTGGGCGTCGGCATGTTCACTACGGACTGCGGCAGCGCATGCGCGAACAGTGCGCTACCGCGTTGGTACTATGTATGCGCATCTGGCGGCACGTGCACTGCAAGCACTCAACCGTAAGCGGTGAATTTAGCCCACCAAATCGATAATCATTTGCAAGTGACGGCCGAGCGTAGCCGCACCGCGGCGGTTAAGATCGACCGGCGATGTCAGCATCGGGGTGATGGGAGCGCGCGCAGTCATGATGACCGACGCGCGTTCGGTGCGTCAGCCGGTCTGTGCCTTGGCCTGTTGTTGCCGCGCATAATTGAACGGCAGCAGGTCGGTCACGTCTGCATCCGGCGCACGCTGCGGCAGTTCCGTGAGTACATGCAGCAGATAGTCGTACGGCTCGACGTCGCAGGCCCGGCATGTGAGGACCAGGCTGTAGATCGTGGCGCTGGCCTTTGCGCCATCAACCGTGTCGCTGAACAGCCACGATTTTCTCGAAGTGGCA
>NZ_JBNDKT010000051.1:0-37711 GCF_050435685.1 Paraburkholderia sp. GAS448 | reverse complement strand
GAGCGGCGGCGAGGCAGCGCTGGCTGTCCACCACCGGCGTATTGCCATCCGGTCATCGGGCCCGTCTGCAGCGTGATATCGTTGACAATGTCATCGAGTTTTCCTGGGAAACTACCTGCACCGATGGGCGATACCCGACCCGGAAGCGACCTACGAAATTGCCGTAAGCGGCCATTCAAATTGCTGTCGTATGGTCGCTTATACTCTGTTGTCCACTACAAACGAAAGCCGCCCGCATGAGCCCGGTTCCACAAGATCCGCAAGCAGACTTTATAAGGCACTTGCAGTCTCGCTACGACCAGACAGGTCCAGGGTGTTTGCTTCCAGCACACGACTTCGAACGCTGGACCGAGATTGTCGGATCGACGAGGCGCGAGGCATAAAACGCGATAGCTCGCCAGCTCGCAGTTGGGTTTCACGAGGGCCGACTCCCCTTCTGGTTTTGTGACGCGGTAGCGGTCGCTGTAGTCGGTTTCGCGTATGACGATTTTGCCTCGCACGGAGAAGACGCTTGGCCCACATTCTTTAACGAAGTCTATTTAGCCTTCGACGCGGGCGAAGTTGGCCGAGCCGGAGAGGACCCCGTCGAGAAATACACACGGCCGATGATAGCGAAAATTTTCCACGAATTAGAAGACGGCACTGGATGACTGTTCCTGGCCGACCAGCGCCCCACGGCTGAGTTCGACAATCTCCTCGGGGGCGCGCCTCATGCAAATGGCATAACGCGACCCACTGCAGAGCTTCGAATTTCTCCGCTGCGGACGTTCGCGGAACAAGAATGCCCATGCGGCAGCAGTACAGCCCGTCCTTCGTGACGTCCGCTACCCCGTGCGGTATATCAGCCTTGTACTGACGAACCGAGAACGGGGGACAGAAGGCGGTCTCCATACGTTCGGATGACCTCGGAAATAATCACCTGATAGCCCGCCAACCAATTTGACTGCGCCGCTTTCGCCTCGATGTGCGCGGGATGCTGAATCAACGTTTGAAGCGCATCAAGCGATTCCCAGTAATACACGTTAGAGGTCAAACCAGTGGAAGCGTTTTCCCACACCTCCTCACCGATGTAGCCCGGTATTGTCCTGGCGGCTTCCGCGATCGTTCGATCAAGCCGATGAAATTCGTCGTCGAACTGCTTTGTAGCGAAGATAAACGTCGATGAGTACATGCAAGGAATTCGATATTGAGTCGACAGCCGGACGAACGGATTCAGATTTCGATTTCAATTGTCGTGGATTTACGGGGCCACGTCGAGTGACCGAAACTGGCCCGATCTGCGACGCCATCCGCAGCCATTGATCTCTCATGGCGTGCATTGCACCGCACAAGACGAAATCAACCGCGAAATGCGGGTACCCCGTTTTTCTTTGCCCGTCGGGCGGTGAGGTTCAAGCGCCACCTCGCCTCGCACGCACACGTACTTTGTGTGGCTGCCTGGGGGGTGTAGTTGAAATGCACCGATGTTCGTGAAGAGCAGCAAGATGCGAGACGACGAAGAAATGCCCAGGTGAAGATTGATCCGGACGCTGCATAAAGCAAAACGCCCACAGCAACCTGCTGTGGGCGTTTTGTTGCTTCCCGCGAGACAACCAGCCGGTCAAACCGCGACCGCGCTCAATGCATCTTCCGTCAGCCACACCGGTTCCGCCAGATCCTGCTCGTTGAGATTGAGACCCTCGCCGCCGCGATCGACCACGATGAAATCGCTCACGTCGCCCAGCGCGATCAGCGGATGGTGCCAGACGCCCTTCGCGTAATTCACGCCCTGCCACCCGCTCGTGACGAACGCGCGGATCCTCGACGGATCCAGTTCGCCGGCCGGCGCCACCACCACCAGATACGGCTTGTCGTTCAGCGGCACAAAAGCCTGGCTGCCGAGCGGATGCCGTTCGAGCATCTTCACTTCGAATGGCAGCGCGCGCGGCTGCCCGCGAAACAGATTGACGAGCGTGCGACCGCCCTCGTCCGTCACATCGACATGCGCGAGATCGTGATAGCGGATCGTCGTGCCGAGATTGATCGGAATCTGCTTTGCGCCTTCGAGTTCGATCACGTCGCCGAAAGGGGCGAACGCGGCGCGCGTCAACGGTTCGATGGCGAGCGTTTTCATTATGCGAGCGTGCCCCACAGACGCAGACGCGATACACCGCCGTCCGGAATGATATTGAAGCGCACGTGCGTGACCGGCCCGAGCGCCGCGACTTCGCTTTCGAAGTCATGCTGTTTGTCCATCTGCAGCTTCTGCTCGCCGAGCAGGACCGGCCAGAACATCGCCTGCGTGATGAGCGAGCTGTCCGTGCCGCCCGTCACATACGCGGCCTGAATCGAGCAGCGGTCGGGATAGTTGCCCTTGAAGTGCGCCGTGTCGACTTCGATCTTCCTGATGACGCCCGGTTGCGCAAGCGCCACGATCGCCCAGTCGTTGCCCGGCTCACGACGGCGGCGCGTTTCCCAGCCGTCGCCCATGTTCACGCCGCGGCCCGGCATCAGGATCGTCGACGCGGCGCCGAAGTGCTGGTTGTTGGCGGCCACGAGATACGCGCCGTTTTCCATCGCCGCCAGATCGAACTGTTCGGTGCGGCTTGCGCCCGCCCAGTCCACCTGCGGCTGGCCGTACACGCGCAGACGCGCGACGCCGCCATCAGGATAGATGTTGATGCGCAGATGCGTGAACGCATTCGCATCGGCGACGTCGACGTAGTGATGACTATTGCCCTGCAGCGACATCGACGGGACGATTTCGGTCCATTGGGTCGACTGGGACGGCGCGCTGTCCACCACCCGCGCTGCCTCGACGGAGGCCGCCGGCGGGAAGTTGCCGGTGAAATGGCTCGTATCGATGTCGAGGCCCTTGATCACGCCCGGGCGCGCCAGCTTCACGATGCACCAGTCGTAGCCGGTCGTGCGCTTGCGGCGCGTTTCCCAGCCGTCCATCCACTTGCCGTGATCGTCGTACTTGCCGGGAATGAAAACGGCCGGCTCCGGATTCAGCATGCGCTCCTTCGGCGCGAAGAAATCGTCGCTGGTTTCGAGCGCCTGTGCGCCCAGACGCGGATCCGCGAGGTTCACATAGCGGCGCGTGAATTCGGGCGCGTTGGGATCGAGAATCGGGAGTGCCATTGCTGTCTTCCTTTATGTCTGTGTAGCGGTTAGTGCAAAAACGCTTGATTGCCGGCGACGCGACGTCGAACCCCTTGACGGCTTACGCGTCGATCAGGTCGTCGAGCCTGAAGCGTGCGATGCGGTAGATCTGGTCGAGGCTCGCGCGCAGTTCGTCCGCGCGGCTGTTATTCACGCGTGCCTCGAAGTTCGCGATGATGCCGTGGCGATCGTAGCCGCGCACCGCGAGAATGAACGGAAAGCCGAACTTCCCGCGATAGGCTTCATTCAGGCGCAACAGCTTGTCGAATTCTTCCTGCGTGCATTGAGCAAGGCCTGCGCCGCTCTGCTCGCGCGTCGACTCGGCCGTGAGTTCGCCGCGCACCGCCGCCTTGCCGGCCAGTTCCGGGTGGGCGTTGATCAGCGCCAGCTGCTTTTCTTCGCCTGCCGTTTCGACGATGTTCGACATCGTGTGATGCAGCGCGTCGATGCTCGCGTAAGGCCGCTGTGCAGCGGCCACTTCGGCGACCCACGGCGAATGCTCGAAAATGCCCGACAGCGCCGCGACGAACGCGTCGGCCGAAATGTGGTTCAGTTGATCCAGGGTGTATTGCATGGCCTTCATGCCGCTGCCCCGCGGTTATCCTGTTGATAGGGATGGTGTTCGCGCCAGTGCCGCGCGATGTCGACACGGCGCGTCACCCAGACGCGATCGTGCTGTTCGATATGGTCGAGAAAACGTTGCAGCGCGCGGAAGCGCCCAGGCCGTCCGAGCAGACGGCAGTGCATGCCGATCGACAGCATCTTCGGCGCCTCGTCGCCTTCTTCGTAAAGCACGTCGAACGCGTCGCGCAGATAGGTGAAGAAATGATCCGCCGTATTGAAGCCTTGCGGGCTCGCGAAACGCATGTCGTTGGTATCGAGCGTGTACGGCACGATCAGTTGCGGCGACTTCGCGCCGCCCGTCACCTCGACGTCCATCCAGAACGGCAGATCGTCGCCGTAGTAGTCGGAGTCGTACAGGAAGCCGCCATATTCGGCGACCAGACGATGCGTATTCGGGCTGTCGCGCCCGGTGTACCAGCCGAGCGGACGCTGGCCGGTCACACGCTCGATCGCTTCCATGCCGAGGCGCATGTGCTCGGCTTCCTTCTCCGGCGCCATGTCCTGATAGTGGATCCAGCGATAGCCATGACACGCGATCTCGTGGCCCAGTTCGACGAACGCGCGCGCGACTTCGGGATTGCGCTCGATGGCCATGCCGACACCAAAAACGGTCAGCGGCAAAGCGCGCTTCTCGAACTCGCGCAGGATGCGCCAGACGCCCGCGCGCGAGCCGTATTCGTAGATCGACTCCATGCTCATGTGGCGCGCCGGAAAAGCAGCCGCGCCGACAATCTCCGACAGGAACTGCTCCGAGCCCGGGTCGCCATGCAGGACACAGTTCTCGCCGCCCTCTTCATAGTTGAGCACGAACTGCACGGCGACGCGGGCGCGTCCTGGCCAGTTCGCCTGCACCGGATGGCGGCCGTAGCCGATCAGATCGCGTGGATAGTTCGAATCGAATGACATGATTTGACGAAAGCTGCTGGGTGACCGGATGACAGGCTGGAACTCGCGCTGGCGGCAGCGGAGAACGGCCGGAAAGCCGTCTGATCGTCGCCATGCCGGGCCGATTCCAGGACCAGGCCAGTGTAGCGAAAACACCCGGGTGCGCCCATACACCCGGGCAGATAGTGCAAGTCAGACGGAATGTATATGCGTCGTCGCCACAGGCAGCGTTTCGGTGCCCGCAGCGCCAGCGTTTACCCCTGGCCGGCCCGCTTCGGTGACCGCCAGGCCGCCGCCGGGAACCGCCGTCTTCGGTGCGCCGTCGCTTTCGTCTGTCGGGCTGAATCGCTCGAACGCACCGTCGTAGCGCTTCGCCAGCGGCCGCGCGTAATCGCCGCGCTTCGCGGTGCCAAGACGTAGCGAAACCAGCGCCTCGACCCATTTCACCGCCGCCGTCACGCCCTCGACCACGGGCGCGCCCAGCGCATCCTCGATTTCCGCGCACAGTTCGGCCATTCCCGCGCAACCGAGCACGATGGCGTCGGAGCCGTCCTCGTCGAGCGCCCGGCGGCATTCGTCGAGGATGATCCGGCGCGCCGCCGAGCCGGGACGGTCGAGTTCGAGCACGGCGACATCGGTGGCGCGGACGTTGCGACAGAAGCGCTTCATCCCGTACCGCTCGGCGAGGTGCCAGGCCATGCCGCAGGTCCGCGACAGCGTCGTGACCACTGAAAAGCCCGGCGCCAGCACACTGGCTGCGTGCATCGCGGCTTCGGCAATGCCGATGACCGGTCCGCGCGCCAGCTCGCGTGCCGCATACAGGCCAGGGTCGCCGAAACATGCGATCACGTAGCCGTCGCAGCCTTCGCGTTCACCTGCGGCAACCTCGGCGAGCAGGCCCGGCGTCGCGAGCGCTTCGTCGTAATAGCCTTCGATCGAAGGCGGCCCCATGGCCGGGCTGACCGCGATCAGCTCGGTGCCGGGCGCGACGACGTTGCGCGCGCAACGCCCCATCGCGTCGGTCATCCGTTGTGTCGTGTTGGGGTTGATCAGCTTGATACGCATATCGACTCCTTGCGCTGTCACTTGCGCACAAGTGCGCGATAGAACCCGGCGCCGAGCAGCGCACCGATGAACCATGAGAAATTGGCCATGCCGTTCAGCGAGGGCACCATCACGCAGATGACGGCAATCGCGGCAGCCGGCAGCAACGCGGCGACGGCCCTGTAGTTGACGCCGTTGCGATACCAGTACGCGCCGCGTTCGGACATCGTGTACAGATCGTCCTGCACGATATTCTGACGCTTCACGAGATAGAAATCGACGATCAGCACACCATACAACGGTCCGATGAAACTGCCGAGCACATCGAGCGTGTAGTGGATCACTGCGGGGTTGTTGAAGAGGTTCCACGGCGTGATGAAGATCGAAGCCACCGCCGCCAGCATACCGCCTGCACGCCAGCTGATGAGACGCGGCGCGACATTCGAAAAGTCGAAGGCCGGCGACACGAAGTTCGCCACGATGTTGATGCCGATCGTTGCGATGGTGAACGTGAGCGCACCGAGAATCACGGCCAGCGGATAGTCGATGCGGCCAACGGTTTCGACCGGATCGGTGATCAGTTCGCCGAACACGGGCAGCGTCGCGGCCGTCGTGATGACCGTCACCAGCGAGAACGCAAGGAAGTTGACCGGCAGGCCCCAGAAGTTGCCGCGCTTCACGCTGCGAAAGCTCTTGCCGTAGCGCGAGAAGTCGCCGAAATTCAGCATCGGCCCCGAGAAATACGACACGACCAGCGAGATCGCCGTGATCATCACCGGCACCACCTGGAGCCCGTGATACTTCACGCCGCCGAGATTGATGCCGATGTTGCGCCAGCCTGCGCGCCACACCATGTAGCCGGCGAGGATGAACATCACCACGTACACGGCGGGGCCCGCGAAGTCGATGAACTTCTTGATCGTCTCCATGCCGTGCCAGAACACCAGCGCCTGAAGCACCCAGAGCAGCATGAAGCCGGCCCAGCCGACCGTCGACAGCCCCATGAAGCCGTGATGATGGACGTCCGCATACGGCATCAGCTGCGGCATGAATTTGAGCACGACGATGACGAGCGCACTCGACGCCAGATAGGTCTGGATGCCATACCACGCCACGGCGATCAGCCCGCGAATCACAGCCGGCACATTCGCACCGAGCACACCGAAAGTCGCGCGGCACGCGACCGGATACGGCACGCCGTTCAGCTGGCTTGGCTTCGCGATCAGGTTGCACAGCACGTTGACGATGCCGATGCCGACGAGGAGCGCAATCAGCACCTGCCAGCTCGTCAGACCGAGCGCGAAAAGACTCCCTGCGAACACATAGCCGCCGACGCTGTGCACGTCCGACATCCAGAACGCGAAGATGTTGTACGCGCTCCACGTCTGTTGATGCAGCGGCGCGAGATCTTCGTTGTAAAGGCGCTCGCTGTAGCCGGCCGGCAACGACGGGTTGCCGACAGCGGCGCTTTCGTCGAATGCGGGAATGGCGGGATTGCCCGGTGTTGCAC
This sequence comes from Paraburkholderia sp. GAS448, assembly GCF_050435685.1. Lineage (NCBI taxonomy): Bacteria > Pseudomonadati > Pseudomonadota > Betaproteobacteria > Burkholderiales > Burkholderiaceae > Paraburkholderia > Paraburkholderia sp. GAS448. Next base: position 30,504 of record NZ_JBNDKT010000051.1, on the reverse strand, counting down.
TGAACTGAGCCATGACTCCTCCTTGAAGGGAAACCGTCGAACGCTAGAACGATGCATATCTGCATCCCACATGGCAGGCGTGCCGGTCGGGGATCGACCCAGCCGAAAGTGCCGTTACATGCAGGCGCCGCGGTTGTCTCCGTACTTACGTACTTGTGGTTGTCGCCCGGGACGAGAGCCGCGGGCTCTTGCCGGAACGTTGTCGCGGATACGGCGCCACCCGATGGCAGGCCGCTTTGTGGCTGCGTCCCCGCTTCATAGCGGGTCCGCAATCGCGAGCATTCGATTCAGTGTCAGTTCACATTCAGTGCGGCGCGCAACAGTCGTGAGCGCCCTGATGCCATGCTTCAGGCCGGCGCGGATTTGCCTGTGCGCGCGGCGAATACTTCGTGCAGATCGGCCGCGCCGTGCGCAGGCCGGTCGAGCATTTTCAGTTCGACGCTTTGCAGGTGGCGCGACATCAGCGCCGCGGCCTCCTTTGCGTTGCCGGCGTCGAGCGCGGCAAGAATGGCTTCGTGATCCTCGAACGAACACGGGCTGCGTCCGAGCGATTCGTACAACGCCGAGATCAGCGTGGAACGCGCGACAAGTCCGCCCAGGCACTCACACAACACCGTGTTGCCGGTCAGCGAAGCCAGCTCCGTATGAAACTCGCCCGACAGACGGATCCATGCCGGAAAATCGCGCGTCTCAAACGCCTTGCGCTCACGCCCGATCATGCCGCCGATGCTCTTCAGCCGACGGGTACCGGGGCCGGCGCAGATCTTCTCGACCACGGCAAGTTCGATGATGCGGCGCATCTCGAACACCTCGTGGACTTCCTGCAGCGACGGACTCGCCACGAACGCGCCGCGATTCGGCTCGAGATCGACGAGCCGGTCGGTCGCAAGCTGGGCAAGCGCCTGACGGATCGGGCCGCGCTTCACGCCGAACACTTCGCATAGCTGCGCTTCGGTCAGCTTGGCGCCCGGCGAAAGCCGGTGCTCGAGGATCGCGGCGCGGATGCGCTCGGCAATCGCTTCGGGTTTGGTGCTCGTCGATGAGGCGGAAGGTTTCTCGGACATGATGGGCGTGTCGTTATGAAGGTCATCTTAGGATGGACATAAAAATTGTCAACAATTTTTATCGTGAATTTCGACAATCGGAAGCGGGCGAGCATGGTGTCGTGACGTCGACGGCCGACTGGATGGGCTTCTGACACGCCTGTGGCGCATTCAAAGAGGAGAAACGGTGTCGTCAGTTGCCGGACATTTTGTCAACAAACACTGGATAAACCGCAGCGTATCGGAATCTGTAGTCGCGCGAAATGGCCGACCGTTAGTTGCGTTATGTCGGCTAAAAATAAAGCGGGCAAGGCCCGCTCCACCCTGCCCACCTCAACTCAGATGCAGATGTCCTGACACGGTCAACCGGAAACCGTGCGCGTCGGCCTCGAGGTGCGCATCGGCACCCACCGGCAACGTCACCATATCTTCGACATGACCGAACGGGATTCCCGTGATCACCGGAATCCCCACCACCGAACGGACCTGGTCGATCACCGCGCGCAGGTCGTAACCGTTGTCGTAGTCATACACCTTGCTGCCGGAAAAATCTCCCAGGATGATTGCCTGCTGACGCGCGAGAATGCCCGCCAGATGGAGTTGATAGATCATCCGTTCGATACGGAAAGGCTGTTCGTTGACGTCTTCGAGAAAGAGGATGCCGTTTTCCACGGGTGGCATGTACGGTGTGCCGACGAGCGACGCCATCACCGCCAGGTTGCCGCCCCACAGCACGCCGCTGACATTGGCGGACTGCGCCTGGGGCACACGGATCGTCAGTGTGAAGGTCGGGGTCGTCAGCGCTTCCCAGAAATGCTTCATCGTGAAGTCGCTCAACTCATCGGCGCCGAAATCGCTCATCAGCATCGGGCCGCCGAACGTCTTCAGGCCGGCGCGCGCCAGCAAAGCCATCTGGATCGCCGTGAAGTCACTGTGGCCGACAAACGCCACGGGCCTATCCGTCAGGCGCCGCTGCAAGCCCTCGTAGTCGAGCCCGTGCAGAATGCGCACGGCGCCGTAACCGCCCCGGACGGCCAGCACGATATCCGGCAACGGCTTCGACGGATCCGCGAGGTGGTTCAGTTCGGCCGCGCGCTCGCCATCGGTGCCCGCGAAGCGCTGGTAGCGCCGCTCGGTTGCGAGCACACCCGTGACGCGGTGCCCCTGAGCGTGCAGGCGCCCCAGCGCGCGATGAATGACGGTTGGATCGTGAGGGTAGCCCGAAGGCGCGATCAGTTCGATGGTGCGATGCGCGATCATAAGCAGTAGGTCCGGACGGTCTGATTATCGAGGTTCAGATGCGTGCGACGCTGGCAATCCCGGCGCTTCGGACGCGGCGCCCGCAGCAGCCGCGCGCGCTTCCCGGCTGGCGCGCCGCCGGTCCGCGAAGAAGGCTTTGAGCGCCGCCCCGCATTCGTCTTCGAGCACGCCTCCGACCACGGTCGTGTGATGGTTCAACTGCGGATTGGCGAAGGCATCGACGACGCTGCCGCACGCACCTGTCTTCGGGTCTCGTGCGCCGAATACGACGCGCGCGATCCGCGCATGCATGATCGCGCCGGCGCACATCAGGCACGGTTCGAGTGTGACATAGAGTTCGCAGCCCGGCAGGCGATAGTTTCCGAGCTTTTGTGCGGCGGCCCTCAGTGCCGCCATCTCGGCATGCGCGGAGGGATCGTGCGCGCCGATCGGGTGATTGAATCCGCTGGCGATCACTTCGTCGCCACGCACGAGCACCGCGCCGACCGGCACTTCGCCCGCCGCTCTCGCCTGTTCCGCGGCAGCCTGCGCGAGCAGCATGAAACGCCGTTCGCGCTCGGTGACGGACAAGCCGGAAGGAGGCGCGTTCACTGCTGTCCTGCCTCGCCTGCGCCTGTGTCCGCGCCGGCGGTGCGCTCCGAAAGCCGCTCGGCGATGCGCCGGCAATATTCGCGCGGCACGACCATCGGGCCGCCACGCAGCGATTCAAGCGCCATGTCGAGCGCCAGCATCTTTGCCTGAAGGCGGCAGCGCGTGGCGCGGTCGCTGACGGCATTCAGTTCGTTCTGCAGGTCGCGCAGCGCCCGCAGCTGTTCGACTGCCGGCGGCACGAAGCCGGCATTCTTCAGTATCCGGTTGGCCACGCGCACCTCCTCGGGGACGAGCACGTCGTCATCGAGATCCAGCGGCAGGTCGGCACCCGGCAAATCGTCGAACGCGCCGCGAGCGGCTGCGGCGGCGATACGCTGTTCGACCAATGCATCAAGCAATTTCATCTGCAATCCAACACGTTGCGGCCCCGGCATTCTATCAGGGGCTGTCGCGAAATTCCGGCTGCCGACCTGACGGGTTCTTCGGTTGTGGGCGCAACGACGTAATTTTTCTGAAAGATTCGCCAGGGAGGCGCTATTGTCCGCCACAGGACGTATCGCCTTCCGGGCAATGCAGTTGCCCATCGAGAAGCTTCGTCTGGGTCTGCGTCAACTGGTCGAGGCATCGCGTGCAGGCCATCGGATGGACACTGCCGTCGGCGCTGCCAGGCGTGTTGAAGCGGCACTGGGCGTCGCGCCAGCTCACCCATGCCCGCTGCGCTTTCTGGAGCTTGTCGCACCCGGCCTAGCTGGTTTTGGCGGACAGCGCGCGATACGTTTCGTTGAGTTTCCTGTCGGAGACTTTAAAGTCCCGCTCGGCGCAGACGTTCATGCTCGCCTGATCCAGCGGATTCCTGCAATCGACATCGGCGGCAAGCGCCAGTCCGCCCGACATCAGCAGCGGGACGGCGATCAGGAAGCGTCGGCGCATTGCATTCACTCCGTGGATTTGTTTTCGACAATGGCATCGGGTCCGTGCGTTCGCCCTACTGCGTCTGGTGCGCCGCGTTCAGCTTGCGCCATAGCGTGGTCTTGCTGATACCAAGCGCCTTGCAGACCGCGTCGCGATCGCCGCTGCACGCGGCCAGCGCGGCACGGATTTCGTCCGCCTCGACGTGACGGCTACGCTCGCGCAACGTCAGCGCTTCCTTCTGCCCGCGTGCAAACGGCTCGAACAATTCCGGCGCGATCGTGCGCAGCACGTCGCGAGTGAGCGCGCCGTCGCCTCCATCGTCCGTGTCCACATCCGCCAGTTCGACGGCGATCCGTTCGATCACGTTCTGCAATTCACGCACATTGCCTGGCCACGTGTAGCGGCGCAATGGATCGCTGATGCCGTCAAGCACGCGGGCAGCATCATTCGCATTGCGGATGCGCGCCGCGAGCCGTGACTCGCGTCTTGCTGCCTGCAGCAGCAGTTCGCTGGCAAGCGGCATCAGATCGGCCGGCCGCTCGCGCAGCGGCGGCAGCGCGATGCTCAGGATGTTGAGCCGATAAAACAGATCGGCGCGAAAGGTACCTGCCTCGACGCCCTCGGTCAGCGCACGATGTGTCGCAGCGACGACGCGTATATCGACCCGTGTCGGCTCCGTCGAGCCGAGCCGCACCACTTCGCGCTCCTGCAGCACACGCAGCAGACGGCTTTGCAGCGGCAATGGCATCTCGCCGATTTCATCGAGAAAGAGCGTACCGCGATGGGCCGCTTCGATCAGCCCCGCCTTGCCGCCCTTGCGCGCACCGGTAAACGCCCCCTCTTCATAGCCGAACAGCTCGCTTTCGAGCAAGGCCTCGGGAAACGCGCCGCAATTGATCGCGACAAAAGCGAAGTCGCGCCGCGCGCTCAGGTGATGCATGCTCTGCGCGACCATCTCCTTGCCGGTCCCGCTTTCGCCGAGGATCAGCACCGTCGCGTCCGATTTCGCATAGCGCCGCACGAGCGTGCGCACCCGCTCGATCTGCGCGCATTCGCCGACCAGATCGTCGAGCCGGTAACGCGCGGTGAACTGCTGCGCACGCTGTCTCGAGCGCAACGTACGGTCGAGGCGCTCGACCGCGCGCGACTCCTGAAACGTCAGCACGGTGCCCGCCGCCGCGCCGTTGCCCGCCAGCGGCCCGCGATGCACGACATAGCTCACACCGCGTACCGACCCGGGCGCATCGCCGTCGGCGTCCGGCAATGCGTCGGCGATATCGGGCGCGAGTTCGATGAGCGGCCGGCCCACGGCGTTCGCCGTGTCGATGCCAAGCACGGTGGCGAGACGCTGGTTGATCGCTTCGACCCGCCCTTGCGCATCGAGCGCGACGACGCCATCGCGCATGTGTTGCAGCAGATTGTCGAGCCGTTGACGGCGCACCGCTTCGCCGCGGGTCGCCTGGGCGACGTCGAGCGCCGTATCGAACGCGGCACGCACCGAGGCGCGCGAATAAAGAAACACCGCCGCCATGCCGGCGCGAGCGGCAAGATCGGTCACAAGCCCCGGTCCGACGACCGCTTCCACGCCCCGATCACGCAGATCGAGCACACAACTCTCGGCGTCCTGAGCGGACTGATAAGAAGCGAACACGACATCGATGCCATACGCAGCAGTGAAGCGCCGGACTTCTTCAGGCGTTTCGCCATGCGTGACGAGGGCCACCGACGCCGCGTCGCGTCGCGCCCGCGCCAGCGCGTGCATCACGTCGAAACCGGTCGGGTTGATCTGCACGACAGGCACCGTGGCGCGTGTCTTCAGATACGCGCCGTTCGAGCCGCCCGCGACGACCACATCAGGGCGCGCCTCACCCGCCGCGACGATCTCGCGCACCGCCTCCTCGAAGCCGACCGACACGACGCGCAGGTTGGCGCGCCCGTCGTACTCGCCCGAAATGTCGAAAAACAGGTCGCGCAGACGGCTGATGCCGACCGCCCAGATACGGGGGCGCTGACTGGGGTCTGTTGGTTGGGTGCTCAAGGGATAGCGGCTCGCTGCCTGGATCATCGAATCCACCTATTATGCCCATATCATCTCAAATACGAAATAGAAAATTTCATTTTTGAAATTTCACGAATCCGCCTGGTTCCCCGATCCCCCGCCAAATCAGTCACTTAGCCCCGTCACCATGACTGGCCCGCTTTTTGCAGTATGAAGACTCGTTACTACAGGAGACGCAATTGACTACAGCCAGACAACAGCCCGCCAGTGCCGGCGCGAAGTTTCGCGTCGCGGTGGCCGAAGGACAGCCTTTGCAGGTGGTCGGCGCCATCACCGCCTATGCCGCGAAAATGGCCGAGGCCGTCGGCTTCAAGGCCGTGTATCTGTCGGGCGGCGGCGTTGCCGCCAATTCGCTCGGCATTCCCGATCTCGGCATCAGCACGATGGACGACGTGCTGACCGACGCGCGCCGCATCACGGACGCCACGAATCTGCCGCTGCTCGTCGATATCGATACCGGCTGGGGCGGCGCGTTCAATATCGCGCGCACGGTCCGCTCGTTCATCAAGGCGGGCGTTGCCGCCGTGCATCTCGAAGACCAGGTGGGCCAGAAGCGTTGCGGCCACCGCCCGGGCAAGGAAGTCGTGCCCACCGACGAAATGGTCGACCGCGTGAAAGCCGCCGTCGATGCCCGCACGGACGACCAGTTCGTGATCATGGCGCGCACCGACGCCGCCGCGGCCGAAGGCATCGATGCCGCCATCGAACGCGCGGTGGCCTATGTCGAAGCCGGGGCGGACATGATCTTCCCCGAGGCCATGAAGTCGCTCGACGACTATCGCCGCTTCAAGGCCGCGGTCAAGGTGCCGATCCTCGCGAACCTGACCGAATTCGGCTCGACGCCCTTCTTCACAGTGGACGAACTGCGGGACGCGAACGTCGATATCGCGTTGTACTGCTGCGGCGCCTATCGCGCGATGAACGCGGCGGCGCTCAATTTCTATCAGACGGTGATGCGCGACGGCACGCAGAAAGCGGCCGTCGAAACGATGCAATCGCGCGCCGACCTCTATCAATATCTTGGCTATCACGCGTACGAAGACAAGCTCGACGCGCTGTTCGCCGCGAAAAAGTAATTCCCGCAGTTGGAGACGACATCATGAGCGAAGCAGACAACAACACGCCGGCCACCGGCGCATTCAAACCGAAGAAATCCGTGGCGCTGTCGGGCGTGACGGCGGGCAATACGGCCCTGTGCACGGTCGGCAAGACCGGCAACGACCTGCACTATCGTGGCTACGACATTCTCGATATCGCGACGACCTGCGAATTCGAAGAGATCGCCTATCTGCTCGTACACGAAAAGCTGCCGACGCAGGCCGAACTCACCGCCTACAAGCGGAAGCTGAAGGCACTGCGCGGCCTGCCCGCGAACCTGAAAGCCGCGCTCGAATGGATCCCGGCGTCGGCGCATCCGATGGATGTGATGCGCACCGGCGTCTCCGTGCTCGGCACCGTGCTGCCCGAGAAAGACGACCACAGCCTGCCCGGCGCGCGCGATATCGCCGACCGGCTGATGGCCTCGCTCGGCTCGATGCTGCTCTACTGGTATCACTACTCGCACAACGGCCGGCGCATCGAAGTCGAAACCGACGACGATTCGATTGGCGGCCACTTCCTGCATCTGCTGCACGGTGTCGAACCGTCGAAGTCGTGGGTCGACGCGATGCACACGTCGCTGAACCTGTACGCCGAACACGAATTCAACGCGTCGACGTTCACCGGCCGCGTGATCGCGGGCACGGGCTCGGACATCTATTCGGCGATCACCGGCGCGATCGGTGCGCTGCGCGGCCCGAAGCACGGCGGCGCCAACGAAGCCGCGTTCGAGATCCAGTCGCGCTACCAGACGCCCGATGAGGCCGAAGCCGACATCCGCCGCCGCGTCGAGAACAAGGAAGTGGTGATCGGTTTCGGTCACCCGGTCTACACGATTTCCGATCCGCGCAACAAGGTGATCAAGGAAGTCGCGAAGAGCCTCTCGAAAGAAGCATCGAACACGAAGATGTTCGATATCGCCGAGCGCCTCGAATCCGTGATGTGGGACGCGAAGAAGATGTTCCCGAACCTCGACTGGTTCAGCGCCGTGTCGTATCACATGATGGGCGTGCCGACCGCGATGTTCACGCCGCTCTTCGTCATCTCACGCACGTCCGGCTGGGCCGCGCACATCATCGAGCAGCGCGTCGACAACAAGATCATCCGACCGAGCGCGAACTACACGGGCCCGGACGATCTACCGTTCGTGCCGCTCGCGAAGCGTCGCTGAATGGCCCCTGTTTCATCTCCATCGCGAGCAACGAGAGCGCTGCGATGGAGTTAGGCCCTGGCTCGGGCTACCCGCGAGCCAGGGTCGCTTTTTGCACGACAGCGGCCAGCCCGATCCAGATAGCGTTCCCGTCGAATTCGGCGCCCGGTTGCTGAAACAGCAGATCGACGGCACGCTCGCGCGCTAAACTGCTCGAGACGGCCTGAAACGACCTGAAACGGTCTGATCGACACGCCAGATTGCGGACTCGATGCGCGCTCCTGGCCGGCGACACGCCGACGGCACCCGCGCCGTGCCCGAAAACCTGATGTTCGTGCCGATCGGGAAGCGCAGATCGGGCAAAGGGAGCCACTGCCTGTGCAAACCCCGGCCACGACCACCGCCCTGATCATTACTGTCTTAGTCCCCAAGTCATGAATACTGCCAACCGAAAACCCCTCCCAGGCACCCAGCTGGACTTCTTCGATACGCGCGCCGCGGTCGACGCGATCCAGCCCGGCGCCTATGACAAGCTGCCGTACACCTCGCGCGTGCTGGCCGAGAACCTCGTGCGCCGCTGCGACCCGGCCTCGCTGACCGCTTCGCTCGGGCAGATCATCGAACGCAGGCGCGAGCTGGATTTCCCGTGGTTTCCGGCGCGCGTCGTGTGCCATGACATTCTTGGCCAGACCGCCCTCGTCGACCTCGCCGGCCTGCGCGATGCCATCGCTGCCCAGGGAGGCGACCCGGCCATGGTCAACCCGGTCGTGCCGACGCAGCTCGTGGTGGACCATTCGCTGGCCGTCGAATGCGGCGGCTTCGACCCTGACGCGTTCGCAAAAAACCGTGCCATCGAGGACCGTCGCAACGAAGACCGCTTCGACTTCATCAACTGGACCAAGAAGGCGTTCAGGAACGTCGACGTGATTCCGCCCGGCAACGGCATCCTGCATCAGATCAACCTCGAGCGCATGAGCCCGGTGGTACAGGTGAAAGACGGCGTGGCCTTCCCGGACACGCTCGTCGGCACCGACTCGCACACGCCGATGGTGGACGCGCTCGGCGTGATCGCCATCGGCGTAGGCGGCCTGGAAGCCGAAAGCGTGATGCTGGGCCGGGCCTCCTGGATGCGTCTGCCGGATATCGTCGGCGTGGAGCTGACGGGCAAGCCCGGCCCGGGCATAACGGCCACCGACGTGGTGCTGTCCCTGACCGAGTTCCTGCGCAAGGAAAAAGTCGTCGGGGCGTACCTGGAATTCTTTGGCGAAGGAACGGCCAACCTGACCCTTGGCGATCGCGCCACCATCGCCAACATGGCGCCAGAATTCGGCGCTACCGCCGCGATGTTCTACATCGACGAGCAGACCATCAAGTACCTCAAGCTCACCGGGCGGGACGACGAACTGGTCAAGCTGGTCGAGATCTATGCGAAGGCAACCGGCCTCTGGGGCGAGAGCCTCAGGCACGCCGAATACGAGCGTGTGCTGAAGTTCGATCTGTCGAGCGTGGTGCGCACGCTGGCTGGGCCGTCGAATCCGCACCGCCGCCTGCCCGTGTCCGAACTGGCTGCGCGCGGCATCAGCGGCAAGGTCGAGAACGAGCCCGGCCTGATGCCGGACGGCGCGGTGATCATCGCCGCCATCACCAGCTGCACGAACACCAACAACCCGCGCAACATGATTGCCGCGGGCCTCATCGCCCGCAACGCGAACCGGCGCGGGCTCACCCGCAAGCCGTGGGCGAAGACCTCGCTTGCGCCGGGCTCAAAGGCCGTCACGCTGTATCTGGAAGAAGCCGGGCTGCTGCCGGAACTGGAACAGCTGGGCTTCGGCGTCGTGGCCTATGCCTGCACCTCGTGCAACGGCATGTCCGGTGCGCTGGACCCGCTGATCCAGAAAGAAATCGTGGACCGCGACCTCTACGCCACGGCGGTGCTGTCCGGCAACCGCAACTTCGACGGCCGTATCCATCCGTATGCAAAGCAGGCGTTCCTCGCCTCGCCGCCGCTGGTGGTGGCTTACGCCATTGCCGGCACCATCCGCTTCGATATCGAGAAGGACGTCCTGGGAATCGATGCCGATGGCAACCCGGTCACCCTGAAGGACATCTGGCCGACCGACGAGGAAATCGACGCCGTCGTCGCGTCCAGCGTGAAACCGGAGCAGTTCCGCAAGGTGTACGAGCCGATGTTCGCCGTGTCCGCCGACAGCGGCGTGAAGGCGGACCCGCTGTACGACTGGCGCCCGATGAGCACCTACATTCGCCGCCCGCCGTACTGGGAAGGCGCGCTCGCAGGCGTTCGCTCGCTCAGTGGCATGCGTCCCCTGGCGGTGCTGGGTGACAACATCACCACCGACCACCTGTCGCCGTCCAACGCCATCCTGGCCGATAGCGCGTCCGGCGAGTACCTGGCGAAAATGGGCCTGCCGGAAGAAGACTTCAACTCCTACGCGACCCACCGGGGCGATCACCTGACCGCCCAGCGCGCCACCTTCGCCAACCCCACGCTGAAGAACGAGATGGTGCTGGAAAACGGCCAGGTGAAGGCGGGTTCGCTCGCCCGCATCGAGCCGGAGGGCAAGGTGACCCGCATGTGGGAGGCCATCGAAACCTATATGGAGCGCAAGCAGCCGCTGATCGTGATTGCCGGCGCGGACTACGGCCAGGGTTCTTCGCGTGACTGGGCCGCCAAGGGCGTGCGTCTCGCCGGCGCGGAAGCAATCGTCGCCGAAGGGTTCGAGCGCATTCACCGCACCAACCTGGTGGGTATGGGCGTGCTGCCGCTGGAGTTCAAGCCTGGCGTGAACCGCCTGACGCTCGCGATCGACGGCACGGAGACCTTCGATGTGATCGGCGAGCGCAAGCCTCGCACCGATCTCACGCTTGTGATTCATCGCAGGAACGGCGAGCGCGTCGAAGTGCCGGTGACCTGCCGCCTCGACACCGCGGAAGAAGTGTCGATCTACGAAGCGGGCGGCGTGCTGCAGCGCTTCGCGCAGGACTTCCTCGAATCGTCGAAGGCTGCGTGATGCATGCGCTGTAGTCACGCGCTGCAGCCAGCGTTCACTGATCGTATCCGGGCGGTATGGCGACGTATCGCCCGGTCCTAACAGGACAACAAATTTATGGCCCACGCACCCCAGATCAAGATTCCCGCCACCTACATGCGTGGCGGAACCAGCAAAGGCGTGTTCTTCCGCCTGCAGGATTTACCCGAAGCCGCCCAGGTGCCGGGTGCGGCACGCGACGCGCTGTTGATGCGCGTCATCGGCAGCCCGGACCCTTATGGCAAGCAGATCGACGGCATGGGTGGCGCGACTTCGAGCACCAGCAAGACGGTCATCATTGCGAAAAGCAGCAGGCCCGGTCATGACGTCGACTACCTCTTCGGTCAGGTGTCCATCGACCGCGCTTTTGTCGACTGGAGCGGCAATTGCGGCAATCTCTCCGCCGCCGTCGGGCCGTTTGCCATCAGTGGCGGACTGGTCGATGCCGGCCGCATTCCGGAAAACGGTGTCGCCATCGTGCGCATCTGGCAGGCGAATATCGGCAAGACCATCATCGCGCACGTGCCGATCACGAATGGCTCCGTGCAGGAAAACGGTGACTTCGAACTCGACGGCGTCACCTTCCCTGCCGCCGAAGTGCAACTCGAGTTCATGGATCCGGCCGCCGAGGAAGAAGGCGCGGACGGCGCCATGTTTCCCACCGGCAATCTGGTCGACGACCTCGACGTTCCGGGCGTCGGCACGCTGAAGGCGACGATGATCAATGCCGGCATTCCGACCATCTTCGTGAACGCCGAGGCAATCGGCTACACAGGCACCGAGCTGCAGGACGCGATCAATAGCGATCCCAGCGCGCTCGCCAGGTTCGAGACCATTCGCGCCCACGGCGCACTGCGCATGGGCCTCATCCGGAACCTCGACGAGATCGCGACCCGGCAGCACACGCCGAAGGTCGCCTTCGTCGCAAGGCCGGCCGATTACGTTGCATCGAGCGGCAAGCGCGTCGGCGCCGCTGACGTCGACCTGCTCGTGCGCGCGATGTCGATGGGCAAGCTGCATCACGCGATGATGGGCACGGCCGCCGTCGCCATTGGCACTGCCGCCGCGATACCGGGCACGCTGGTGAATCTCGCCGCTGGCGGCGGCGCACGCGATGCGGTGCGCTTTGGCCATCCGTCCGGCACCTTGCGGGTGGGCGCGCAGGCGAGCGAGGCCAACGGCGCATGGACCGTGACCAAAGCCATCATGAGCCGCAGCGCCCGTGTGCTGATGGAGGGATGGGTGCGTGTACCGGGAAGCGCTTCGAAAAACAGCGCATAAGGCACATTAGCGACCGGGGATGCGTCAGGGCGTTTGAGCTTGCTGCGGTGTGTCGTCCAGGTTGTTCCTGAACTCGGCCTTCCTGTGCGAACCATCGCAGAATGGCTTGTTCTGCGATTGGCCGCATCGACACAACCAGACTTCGTCCTTGCCCGGTTCGATCTCTTTTCCGCTCTGGGTGGTGATCCTGAAGTCGCCCTTGATATGGTACGGGCCGTCGTTCTTTGGGGTAATGATCGTTGCCATTTACGCCTCCGATGTGTGGATCGCGGGCCCGCGCATGGTAGGGACATCCGGCGTGGCAACCCGGCAACTGGTCCGGTTTCAGTCTACATCCGATAGTGCGTGAAGATGCGCCACGGCGTCGACGCATTGTCGCCTGATCTACGGCACTCGCGTGGTATCGAGCAGCCGGGTTGCTTCGCGCTTTGCCTCCTCCGCCTCACGCGGCCGTTGGGTCTGGCTGTAAAGCCCGCTCAGGTTAGCGAGTGTGCGCGCTTCGTCCTGCCGGTAGGCCACCGGGTTATCTTGCGAGAGGGTTCGGTAAAGGTCCAGCGCTTGCCGGTAGGCATCTTCGGCCTCACGCGGCCGCTGCGTGTGGCTGTAGAGGACGCCCAGATTGTTCAGTGTCCGCGCTTCGTCCGGCAGGTAGACAGCGGGGCTTTCCCGCGCGAGCGCGCGATAGATCTGCAAGGCCTCCTGGTAGGTCTGCTGCGCCTGCTTCGGGCGTTGCGTGACACGGTAGAGCACGCCGAGATTGCTGAGCGTGCGCGCCACATCCGGCTGGTAGAGCGCGGGGCTCGCGCGGACGAGCTGCTGGCGGATCGCCAGCGCTTCCTGATAGGCATGCTCCGCGTCCTGAAGCCGTTGCATCGCGCTGTAGAGATTTCCGAGGTTGTTGAGCGTACGGGCGAGCGCAGGACGCCACGCGGCGGCGTTGTCGTGCACGAGGGCTCGCTGGATGTCCAACGCCTCCAGATACGCCTTTTCCGCCTCGCCCGTGCGCTGTGCGGCACCGTAGAGGATGGCGAGGTCGTTGAGGGTCGTCGCCATGTCGGGCCGGTACGTGGCGGGATCGCGAGAGGCCAGCGCCCGATCGATGTCCAGAGCTTCGCTGTAGGCATCGGTTGCCTCTTTCATGCGCCGCGTGTCGCGGTACAGGGCACCCAGGTTGTCGAACGTTTCCGCAACGGCAGGTCCGTAGGTCGCCGGGCTTTCCCGCGCCAGTGCCCAGTAGATCTCCAGCGCCCGCAGCCAGGCAGCCTCCGCCTCCTTCGGTCGCTGCAATGCAACGTAGACGTTGCCTAGCCTGTCGAAAGTGCGCGCGACTTCGGGCTGGTAGGTGGCGGGCTTTTCGCGCGCCAGCGCCTCGTAACGCGACCGCAGCATGCGATAAACCGGCTCCGCCCGTTCAGGCTCGCGTTGCTCCAGCAGGGTGTCGGCAAATGCCTTTGCAATGTCTGTGTCTTCGGGTTGCAGCGCGTAGGCCTTTTCCAGATACGGCAGCGCACTCTGTGGCCTGAAGCGCAGCGCCTCGATTTCCGCAGCGTCGTAGCAGCGGGCGGCGACCGCCTTCGTCGTCGTCTGTTGTTCGGCGAGCAGGCTGGACATCAGCGTCGAGGCCCGCTCCAGATCGAAACGATCTATCGCGTCGCCGATCTGCGACTCCAAAGGATTCGAACTTCGCTTGATCGATGCCCTGTGCTGGAGATCCCTGTAGCGCGCGTTCCATGTGTGCGCCGCGGCAACCAGATCCGTGTCGGGCTGCGCCCTGAGCTTCACGGCGAGACTTTCGATGAGCGGTTCGATGTTGGCCAGCGCCACATCGGTCTTGTGCTGCATGCCGTCCGATGGCACCTGTATCGAACCCAGCATCACGTTGGCCGCCCTTGCGAGCGAGACTCTCTGGGCATCGGAGAGTGCGGCGCCCTTCGCCGCGCGGGTCAAAGCGTTGGAAAGGCCGCTGACGGTTCGAGTGGGCAGTCCGCAGTCAACCTGCACCCTGAAGCCATGTTCGACATCGACCTCGGACAACGCCGGAGAACACGCACTCGCCACGTCCGCAGACATGCACTCTCCGGACGCCAGGGCGATCACGACGGCGAACAGAATCCTGCGCCTCATTTCCGTCACGCTCGCTGCGTTGCGGAAAGTCGCGGTATCCGGCGATACCGCCCGCTTCCCGCCCCCTGGCCGCTGCTCGCAGCGACTCAAACGCGCAACGAGGTCGATGAGTGCCGGCTTGCAGCAGCCTTGCGGGTAAGTCAGTCAGTTATCGTCCGAGCGGACTGGCGGGCGCTCATGCGGTACCGGCTCGGCCTTATCCGCGTCAGGAACCGGTGAGCTGGTTTGCGGCACTGCACCAGGGGACGGCTTGTTTTGCGGCGCAGATGGCGCGACGGGTTTGCTGGATGGGACGGATGACATCGCGTTCTCCCAATGACCGGGCAAGTCGCCGTCACCAGATTAGCACCGAAGGCCGTGCCGGGTCGCTGACGAAGTTGCGCGACAGGTCGAGACGAAACGGGGAAATCGATCGGTCACGGTCATCGCTTTCGATCGGCCCCATTCGCACAGGAGCCCTGTGAATCGCGATAAATCGGGCTGTCGGCATGCCCGACCTGTCCCTCGTCGACGCGACATCACAAGTCGTACGAATCATTCCGGTATGGCACATGGGTTCATTTTCACCAATAATGGCCCCACATCCATTACTGCGCGAGGGTGACCATGGGTTACAGCCCCGAAGCCATCCGTACGATTGCCCTCGTCGGGCATGCCGGATGCGGCAAGACATCGCTTGCCGAAGCGCTGCTGTATCAGGGCGGCGCGCTCCACGCGCCCGGCAGCGTGGAACGTGGCACCACCGTCTGCGATTTCGACCCGCTGGAGCGTAAATATCAGCACTCGCTCAACTCCGCCGTCGCCCACCTGCATTACCGCGATACGCGCATTTATCTGCTCGATACGCCCGGCTATCCAGACTTCTCCGGGCCCTCGATCAGCGCCCTGCCCGCTGTCGAGACGGCCGCCATCGTCATCAATGCGCAGACCGGCATCGAAATGACCACCCGGCGCATGATGGCCTGGGCGGCCGAACGCAAGCTGTGCAGAATGATCATCGTGAACGGCATCGACGGCGAAAAGGTCGACCTTCCGGGGCTGTTGACGCAAATCCAGGAGATCTTCGGCAAGGGATGCCTGCCCATCAACCTGCCCGCGCAGCAAGGCCGTCAAGTGGTGGACTGCTTCTTCAACCCGGCCGGCGATGCCGATTTCCTGTCTGTTGCGGCGGTGCACGATGCCTTGATCGATCAGGTGATCGAGATCGATCCGGCCTTGATGGAGCTTTACCTGGAACAGGGCGAGGCCATCAGCCCGGAGCAGTTGCACGAGCCCTTCGAGCGGGCGCTGCGCGAAGGTCACCTGGTCCCGATCTGCTTCACGTCTGCGGCCAACGGCACGGGCATCGCGGAACTGCTCGACGTGTTCGTCCGGCTCCTGCCCAATCCGCTGGAAGGCAATCCGCCCCTCTTCTATCGCGATGTCGACAACCGCCGGGAAGTCGTGAGCGCCGAACCCGTCGCCGACAGGCACGTCCTCGCGCACACCTTCAAGATCGTGATGGACCCCTATATCGGCAAGATGGCCGTGTTTCGCATCCATCAGGGCACGATTGTGCGCGATAGCCAGCTCTATATCGGCGACAGGCGGCAGCCGTTCAGGGTCGCGCATCTGTTGTTGCTGCAGGGCAAGGAACACGTGGAGGTCCAGCGAGCCGGTCCCGGCGATATCTGCGCCGTGGCCAAGGTCGACGAGATCGGCTTCGATGCCGTGTTGCACGATGCACCCGAGGACGGCAACATCCATCTGACCCCGCTCGACTTCCCTACGTCCATTTACGGCCTCGCGATCGAGCCGGCACGCCGGGGCAACGAACAGCGCCTCTGGGAGATCCTGCAAAAGCTGACCGCGGAAGACCCGTGCCTGCGGGTCGAACACCCGGTCGGCACCAACGAGACCGTCGTGCGAGGTCTGGGTGAATTGCACCTGCGCTACATGCTGGAGCGCCTGGCCGACCAGTACAAGCTCGATGTCGTGACGCGACCTCCGAAGATTGCCTATCGGGAGACGATCGGTGGCCGGGCCGAGGGGCATTGCCGCCACAAGAAGCAGACTGGCGGCGCCGGGCAGTTCGGTGAAGTGATGCTGCGCGTCGAGCCGCTGCCGCGCGGCGGCGGGTTCGAGTTCGTCGACGCCGTCAAGGGCGGCGCCATTCCCGGCCAGTTCATTCCCGCCGTCGAAAAGGGCATCCTGCAGGTGATCGAGAACGGGCCGCTGGCCGGTTTCCCGATGCAGGACGTGCGCGTCACCGTCTTCGACGGCAAGAGCCACTCGGTCGATTCCAAGGAAGTGGCTTTCGTCACCGCCGGGCGCAAGGCCTTCATCGATGCCGTGCTCAAGGCGCAGCCTATCGTGCTCGAGCCTATCGTGGATATCGAGGTGATGACGCCGGAACCGACGATGGGCGACATCATCGGCGACCTGTCCACGAGGCGCGGGCAGGTCCACGGTGCTCGGCCGGTCGCCGGAAATGCCGTGGTCGTCGCAGGACAGGTGCCGCTATCCGAACTCAACGACTATCAATCGCGCCTGAACGCCATCGCGGGGGGCCACGGCAATTACAGCATCCAGCTCAGCCACTATGACCCGGTGCCCACTGCCCAGCAGGAGTCGCTGGCGTCGCAGCACAAGAATCGCGAAGACGCCTCGACGTCATAGCGGGTGTGCGGATCGTGTCGCGGGCATGAGCTTCTATCGGGTTCAATGCCTGCCGCGATGCCGCACTGTGATCGAAACCGGCAGGCCGGGCGCGGCTCGTGGTGACAGGCGACGCCGAGGTGACAGGTGCACGTTCGTGGTCACACCGGGTAGCGAGCCTGCAGCCGCACTGTGCGGCCCACTCAACGAGCAAAAGCCGACAGCGACGACAACGCGCCCTCCTCCAGCATCTCCTTCAGCATTGCGGTAAACGCCGTGGCAGCCGCGGTCCGGTACGCGCCTTTGCGCCTGAGCAGCGCCACGGTTCGCGCCGGAATGGCCGGCTCAAGCGCTATGTATTTCAGATCTCGATGCTCGTATTGCATGACACTGGGAAGGAGCGTCGCAACCTTCCCTCTGCTCACGATCTTGAGCACCGCGCTGATCGAGTTCGCCTGTATTGCCACGTTGGGCTTGATTCCCTGCGACGCAAAGTAGGCGTCGACGTAGAAGCGGGACACGAACTGCCCGCTGAGCAGCGCCAGAGGCAAGGTTGCCAGTCGCGAGGACGCAATGGGCGTGCGCTCTGCCGCGACGGGATGACTGGCACTCACGACCAGCGTCATCCGTTCCGGAAACAACGCTTCCACCTCGATATCGTCCGAGCGGATATCCGTAAATCCGATCGCCAGATCGACGCGATCGCCGCCCAGGCCACTTTCGATGGCGTCCAGCGACATTTCTGTCATCTCGATCTCGATGTGGGGATACGCCGAATGGAACTGATCGATCACCGGCGCCACCAGGTATTCGGTGAAGGTCGGCGTGAAAGCGAGCCTTAGCTGTCCGCGCGACAGGTCCCGGACATCGTGCAAGGCACGCTGCCCCGCCTCGAGGTCCAATAGCGCGCGGCGCGCATATTCGATGTAGGCGCTTCCAAAATCCGTGAGCCGCACCGCGCGGCCACTCCGGTCGAACAGCTCGCCACCGAGGTCGTTCTCCAACTGGCGAATCTGCTGCGAAAGCGCGGGCTGCGAAATATGCAGGCTATCGGCCGCACGCGTGAAGTTGCGATGCTCGGCCACCGCAAGCAGATAGCGGATATGACGAAGTATCAAAATCTTTCCATAAGCTTTTCTTATCGACTCTATTCCAAACCCGTCTTGGACTATATAAGCACCTACCCTCACAATTGGCGGAAACCCGACAGGACTCGACATGCAATTCATCATCGCGGCTTCGATCGGTGCGTTCGGCTTTGGCGCGCTGGCTACCTGCCTGATCGCGCGCTTCCTTTCCGACGATGTCATGCTCAATGGTGCGCAAAACGGCCGGTACGCGTATCTTGGCAAGGACGAGGTGACAGAACCCTCACGGCCCGCACGACTGGAACGGCGGCTTTCGCTCCAGCGTCCGGTCGAGGTCGTCATCCGTCGCGAAACACATGCTTCGCGACGGGCGATCCGGCGCCAGGCTTTGTCGTCTGCCCGTGCGTGTGGATCCGGAGCGGCCGACTCCTGCTGAAGGAGAGCGAACCTGACACACCAGCGGCGTGGCTCACGGAGGACCGGATGACATACAGGCATGTTCCAGAGGTCATGGCCGACGGTGACTCGGCCGGGCTGTTCGACCGTGTTTGCGACAACGTCCGGCAGTCGACGGATGCAAGATGTGCCGCCGTCGTCATCATTGGTGGCGAGTCCGGGTCCGGGTATTCGATCGCTGGATCGTTCGACGCGCAACTGCTATTGCCCGACATCCTGCGAAAAATGGCGGACGTGCTCGAGCGGCAGTTCGAGCAGCGCCTCCAGTTATGGTGTCTGCGACGCGATAACCGATATCCGGCAGGTCGGGCGCCGACGAGCGTCCCGACCATGCCCGGCAGGCTGAGCTGCGTGAACCTCGGGTGCGATCTGGATGTACGCTGTTGCCCAGGGAGGCGCGGTGAACATGGAAACCGGCTATCCAGGCGGCAGGTTATCGGCCCTTGTCGGGCATATCCGCCGCGTCCCGCTGACCGTGCTCTTGATGGCTCTCGCGGCTGGCGCAGCCGGAGAGACGCGCACGATCACGATCGTGTCTGCGACCGATGGCGGGAACTGCGGAGCACCGCGTGGCAATGCGACTCGCGACTTCGCACGCGCGTGCGATCGGCGCGGGACCTGCCCGTACACCCTCGCAAGGCCGGCTTCCGCCCGACCGGCTGCGCGATGCCGGACGGACCTGTTTGTCGAATGGCGGTGCAACGACACTGAATTTCACAACGCCACGATGAGCCCTGGAACCGCCCCAGGCAGCAAGCTTTTGCTCAGTTGCGTCAATGAGACCGGCGCGGGCAAATAATCGCCGTCGTAGAAGCCGCGACGCCTCGCGCTGCCGCCATGGCCCTATCGTCCTGCTCAACGCGCGTTCCGCGATGGGAGGTGCGACTCAGGCGCTGCGCAGGACCGCCTGTGGTACGTAGCGCGCGACGTTGGACTGGGTTGGCAATTCGCGCATCGTATCCTCAATGGCCGGATCCGCTGCGAACCCGGCCGCCTCGCCGACCGCGTTGCCGACAAGAATGACGGCCGGGCTGCCAAGGCCCGCTGCGCGTGCGGTCGTGGCGATCGTGTCGAGTCTCGCCAGTACGTGCCGCTCGTCCGCGGTGCCGGCCAGTTGAACCACGGCGGCAGGTGTGGAGCCTGGCAGGGCCGACATCAGCGCAGCGCACAGACCCTCGATGCGGCTCATGCCCATGTAGATGGCGAGCGTCGTGCCCGTCGCGGCGAGTGCCGCCCAGTCCGGCTCGCTGTCGTCGCGCAGGTGAGCCGTGACAAACGTCACGCCCTGGCAATGATCGCGATGCGTCAGCGAAATGCCAAGGCCCGCTGCCGCCGCGAATCCGGACGAAATGCCGTTGACGATTTCGACAGGGATCTGCGCGCACCGGAGCGCCGTCAGTTCCTCCCCTGCGCGTCCGAACAGCAGTGCGTCACCGCCTTTCACGCGTACCACGTGGCGGCCGGCGCGTGCGTAGCGCAACATCAAGCGCTGAATGAAGGCCTGTGGTGTCGACTTGCAGCCGCCGCGCTTGCCCACCCGTATCACGCGGGCCTGCGGCGCGAACGAGACGATCTCTGGATTGACCAGATCGTCGAGCAGCACGACATCGGCCGTGGCCAGCAGCTTTGTGGCCCTGATCGTGAGGACGTCCAGGTCACCAGGACCCGCGCTGAGTAGAGTGACCTTGCCCATTTCCATCGTGATTCCCTTTTCCGGTCGGTCGAGTGAACGCGCCGCTCAATAAAAAACGGCATCCGCTCGTCTGGTTGAACGAGGGGACGCCGTTGTCCTGAAGTTGTCCGTGCCCGATGCGGCACGGGTGATTTACATCCATGTACGCCGGCATCGTTGCCGGACGTTCGGACAAAGGCAATATCCAGGCCAGATCGTGAGGGCACCGCCGACCACAAGAGGTTCGCCACAACGACGTTGATAGCGGCCGGATGCCGCCATGAACCGTAGGCCCGCGCTGCGGCGTAGATCGCCTCGTGCCGCCCACGTTGGCGTCACGCGAAACATCCCGGCCATCATCTGCCGTCTCCGCCCTGTTACGGGCAGCACGCCCAGCGATCGCCCTGCACGCTGCACGGAGAATGTGCTGCGTCGCACCATCGTTGTGCCCTGTCGCATCAGCATGAATCAGGCGGCCGCAAACCGACGGGGCCCGTCGATAGCCGCCCCTGCCCGCGCATGGCGCGTCCGCCGCACTTCCTGCGGCCTGGCATGTCCTTTGCATATTTCGACACGCCGGACCAAAGTCGGTCCGGTTGGAATGCAGCAAAAGTCGTCGCTTTTACACGGGCTTCTGGACAACGGCGTCCCCCGAATCTGGTCTCTTCCGACCGGGTCCGCGGGACGCCTTTTTATTTGCCGGGCGGAAATGATGTCGCGAACAGCACTCGAAACGGATGAAACCCCTGTCATGAACATCATCGTGATCGGCCACGGGATGGTTGGCCACAAGCTTCTCGAATGCCTCGCGGACAACCCCGCGAACGCACTGCACGTGACTGTGCTGTGCGAAGAGCCGCGCCCGGCCTACGACCGCGTTCACCTGTCCGAATTCTTTTCCGGCAAGTCCGCGCAGGATCTGTCGCTTGTCGAACCAGGCTTCTTCGATCGCGACAATGTGGTGCTCAAACTCGATGCGAAGGCCGTGGCGATCGACCGGGCGGCGCACACCGTGACCCTCTCGACAGGTGAGACGCTTTCCTATGACAAGCTGGTGTTTGCCACGGGCTCCTCGCCGTTCGTGCCGCCGGTGCCGGGACGCGATCGTCAGGACTGTTTCGTCTATCGCACCATTGAGGATCTCGAAGCGATGCAGGCATGCGGCGCCCGCGCGAAGACCGGGGTGGTGGTCGGTGGCGGTCTGCTCGGACTCGAATGCGCCAAGGCGCTGCGCGACATGGGGCTCGCGACGCATGTCGTCGAATTTGCGCCGCGCCTGATGGCGGTACAGGTGGACGAAGGCGGTGCGCGGGTACTGCGCGGCAAGATCGAGGAACTGGGTGTCCAGGTTCACACCGGCAAGAACACGCTGGCGATCGTCGATGGCGAGTCGGGCGCGCACCGGATGCAGTTCGCCGACGGCACTCATCTCGACACCGACATGATCGTGTTTTCCGCTGGCATCCGCCCGCGCGACGAGATCGCACGCGCATGTGATCTCGAAGTCGGCCCGCGCGGCGGCATCGCGATCGACGACACCTGCCGCACCGTGCTGGAACGAATTCGTGCTGAAGAAAGAGCACGCCGCCCTGCAGGATTCGAACGACTACTATCTCGCCAACATCCAGCGCGACGGCACCTATTCGGTCGTGCCACGGATGCCAGGCGGCGAGGTCACGCCGGAGGGGCTGATCGCGGTCGGCCAGGTCGCGAAGAAATACGGCCTGTACACCAAGATCACGGGCGGCCAGCGTGTCGATCTGTTCGGCGCGCGCGTCGAGCAACTGCCGCTGATCTGGGAAGAACTGATCGCCGCGGGTTTCGAATCCGGTCACGCGTACGGCAAGTCGGTGCGCACCGTGAAGTCGTGCGTCGGTTCGACGTGGTGCCGCTATGGCGTGGGTGACTCCGTCGGCCTCGCGATCGAAATCGAGAACCGCTACAAAGGCCTGCGCGCACCGCACAAGCTGAAGTTCGGGGTCTCGGGCTGCACCCGCGAATGCGCGGAAGCGCAAGGCAAGGATATCGGCATTATCGCAACCGAAAAGGGATGGAACCTGTATGTGTGCGGCAACGGCGGCATGAAGCCTCGCCACGCCGAGCTACTGGCCTCCGATCTCGACAAGGCAACGCTGCTTCGCTACATCGACCGCTTCCTGATGTTCTATATCCGTACCGCCGACCGCCTGCAGCGCACCAGCGTATGGCGCGACAACCTTGAAGGCGGTCTCGACTATCTGATCGACGTCGTGGTGAACGACAGGCTCGAGCTTGCCGCTGAACTGGAAGCGGAGATGCAGCTTGTCGTCGACACCTACGAATGCGAATGGAAGAAGGCGGTGACCGATCCGGAGACACGCCGGCGCTTCCGTCATTTCGTCAACAGCGAAGCACGCGACGATACCGTCACGTTCGTCGAGGAGCGCGGCCAGATTCGCCCGGCCACGCCCGGCGAGCGGCAGAGCCGACAGTTTCCCATCCCGGTGGTCGCCGAGACTGCCTGAACACTCTTGAGGACATCATCATGAACGATGACCGCATCCAGGATTCGTGGATTTCCGTGTGCAAACTCGACGACATCGTGCCCAACACAGGCGTTTGTGCGCTCGTCAACGGCGGGCAGGTCGCCGTATTCCATATCGACGATGGCGACGGCCGCGTGTTTGCGATCAACAACTACGATCCCGTGTCGCAGGCGGCGGTCCTGTCGCGCGGCCTCGTGGGGAACCTCGGCGAACGCATCGTCGTGGCCTCGCCCATCTACAAGCATCATTTCGACCTGCGTACAGGTGAGTGTCTCGAAGACCCGGAGCACTCGGTCAGCGCGTTCGCGACCCGTGTGGAGAATGGCGAGGTGTGGGTAGCGGCATAGAAAAGCGCGGAGCAGGCCCAGGCGCGTTGTGTGCCTGGCTGTTCCTGAACACTGTGTGCGAATCAGGCAAACCTGGGGTCATCCTCCAGAGAGACGCAAAAGCACGTCGCGTAACACGATGGCCTGGTTATGCTCTTCATCCCTCGCGCCATACACGAGCGTGATCGGCTGTCCGCCCGCATCGCTCAGAAGTTGTCGCATCCGCGCCTGCATCTCTTCGCTATCCAGTTCGCTGCGGTAGCGTTGCTGGAACGCTTCCCATCGTTGCGGATCATGCCCGAACCATTTGCGCAGTTCCGTGCCCGGCGCAAGTTCGCGCACCCACTCGTCAAGCTTGAGCGTCTCCTTGCTGCGTCCCCGTGGCCAGACCCGGTCGACGAGCACGCGGTAACCATCCTCCTGCGTCGGATCGTCATACGCCCGTCGGATGAAAATTTTCAGACTCTTGCGGTTCGTGTGCGGCATTGCCTGCTCCGTTCAAACCGACGCTTCGATACGGCTCACCAGACGTGATCTGCCATACGTGCCGTGATCGATTCGACTCTTGCGCGAAGCGTCGGCAGCACTTCACTTTCAAACCACGGGTGGTGCTTGAACCATGCCTGATTGCGCGGCGATGGATGCGGCAAGGGAATGAAGGCTGGCGCATAGTCGGCCCATGCCCTGACTGTTTCGGTCAACGACGATTTGCGGCGGTTGCCGAGAAAATGACGCTGCGCATATTGCCCGATCAATAGCGTCACCTCGATTTCTGGAAGCTTTTCCAGCAGGCTGTCGAGCCACAATTGCGCGCACTCGCGGCGCGGCGGCTTGTCGCCGCTGCTGCCTCGCCCTGGATAGCAGAAGCCCATTGGAATGATCGCGAACTGCGACTCGTCGTAAAACGACGTCACATCGACGCCGAGCCATGTTCGCAGACGCTCACCGCTGGCGTCGTTCCACGGAATGCCCGTGGCATGTACCCGCGCCCCGGGCGCCTGACCGACGATGAGAATACGGGCGTCGACCGCCGCGCGCACGATGGGCCTTGGACCGAGCGGCAAAACCTCTGCACAAGCACGACAGGCTCGCACGTCGGCGAGAAGCGCGTCGAGGGTCGGATACGCGGGTCTGTTCACTTGCGAACGCCTGGTTTTGACATGCGGATCATGCGGCATCCATCGACGGCAGGGAATCGTTCATACCGGCGACGCAGAGGGTTCCTGCAGAACGATCGTGACAAGTACCGACGCATTTCTGATCGCGGTCAGCTTGTGGGGGACTCCGGCCGCGAGGTAAAGCAGATCGCCTGCGCGCATGAGCCGCTGGGTGTTCTCGAAGCTGAAGTTCACTTCGCCTTCGATGCACTGCACCGTTATCGGACCGTTCACTGCGTGCTCGGGCATCCCTTTACCGGCCGGCAGAACAAGCCGCATGACTTCGAGTTGCGCTTCCCTGAACAACGCCGTGGTTTGAGTCTGCTCGAGACTCTCGCGCAGCGGGAGCACGCTCATTGTTTCGCCGGATGAAAGATGGGATATCGCCACGGGGTTCTCCAGAATTCATCGCCCCACCGCACCGCTTCGCATCGTGGAGAGGCATATTGCGTCTGCTTTCGATTTTACAACCTCGGTCGACGACGAACCACCATGCACGGAACGGGTCAGCGGGACCCATCGAGTTGCCACACGCTCGCGCCAACGCGGAGATGTTGCAGAACAGCACGCGCAAGAAATCCGCGCGTAAGGCTACCGATCTGATCGCGTGCTTCAAGGTTTGATGGCCACTTCGAAGCGGCCTTATCTGCCCCTGAAAATTTCTCTCGTCGTGACACGCAAACGTAACGGCTTATATCACGTTGTTACATATAATGCAGATTGCCGTGAACGCGTTTTGGTTCGGGGATTGACGTTTCGTTTCCCCGACATGGGCTTTCACGGTGTCGGGTCTGAGAACACGACTAACGTAATGGGGGCTCGTCCTGTGAAATCCGTCTCCTTCATTTATGGTCCGTATTGCCTCTTGTGCGAACCGGTGCAATTACCCGACGACGGCTTTGGTTGTGTGGCGACGATCGTAGCGGTAGGACATCATCATGTACTCGCACGTGGCCCTTCCCCGGCCGCAGAACGCGCGTTGACGGAAATCGATGCTGTCAGAGCGGCAAAGCAATGGGCAGTGAACTGGATCAGGCAGCGAGCGGGTCAGGAACAGAGCGCCTGACGGCGAACCGGCTCACCCACGCGCAGGCAGGCCAATGCTGCGATGCCCAACGACGATGAGATCGAGTCCCGGTTCTCCGTCCCACGCCAGTCAGCATCGGCCGCCTTCGGCGCGGCGATCTCCCTGTAAGCGGTCGATCAGCCGGCCCGGCGCACTGGCGGGAAGCGCTTCGTACTCCGGGTGAGCTTCACGCGCCGGAAACGCTCTCTCTTGTGTTCTTCCTCGAAGTACGCGAGCGACGGTTTGACCAGATCGCTTCTCGACACGATGCCCACCAGACGCATCGTGTCGCGGTCGGCAACCACGGGCAGGCGCTCGAGACCATGTACCGCAAGCCGGGTCGCAACGAGCCGGCAGGTTTCGCCGGGCAACGCAAGCACCGGCACACTTCCGTGCAACGCGTCGATGAGCGGTGCGTCGAGCTCAGGGTTGGTCCCGTCGCCACGTAAGCGCTCGAGTGCCGCACGATCGACGATAGCGGTCAATACGCCCTCGTGTACGGCCGGATAGGCGCGATGTGTCTGAGCCGCGCCGAAGAACGTCGCCAGCGCATCACGCACGGACATGCGGGCGTCGATGGTTTGCACCCCGCGCGTCATGACCTCGTCGACGTAGTGACGCTCGAGCGGGTCCACACCGTATTCGCGGTAGATGTGATAACCGCGACGGGCGATCTTT
This sequence comes from Paraburkholderia sp. GAS448, assembly GCF_050435685.1. Classification (NCBI taxonomy): domain Bacteria; kingdom Pseudomonadati; phylum Pseudomonadota; class Betaproteobacteria; order Burkholderiales; family Burkholderiaceae; genus Paraburkholderia; species Paraburkholderia sp. GAS448. The sequence goes on along the minus strand of NZ_JBNDKT010000051.1, from coordinate 4,334 downwards.
TCCGTCATGATGGAGCGCCGCATCACCACCGTCGCAAAGCCGTGCGCAACGAGTGTCGCGGCCAGAAGCGGCAACAAGGCATTGCTGTCGTGCGTCAGGCCGAAGGCAAAAACGATCGCGGTCAGGGGAGCGCCGAGGGTTGCGCCAAGGGTCGCAGCCATACACACGAGCGGCCACAACGCCGGTTCGCCGCCCGGCAGCACGTGCGCGAGCACCGTTCCGAGCCCGGCCCCCAGCATGAGGAGCGGTGCAAGCACACCGCCGGACGTGCCCGAGCCTAACGCCACGACCCAGATGATGGCCTTCACGATCAGGATGGCAGCAGCGACCTGCAACACGATGTGCTGGTGCAGCAGATCGCCGATCACGTCATAGCCGACGCCCAGCGCGCGGGGTTCGATGAATCCGCCGATGCCGACCACAAGACCGCCAAGCGCGGGCCACCACATCCAGTGGATGGGCAGCTTGCCGAACAGATCTTCGGTCTTGTAAAGCGCAGCCGACAGGCCAGAAGCGAGCGCCCCGCTCAGCAGCCCGGCGATGATGCACGACACGAGCGACATGGCATCAGGCGGCGCCGTCTCCAGCGGAAGCAGCGGGCCCGTGCCGAAGAACGCCGCGCGGGCAAAGCCCGCGACCGCGCAGGCCAATGCGACGGGCAGGAAGCTGCGCGGTCTCCATTCGAACAGCAAAAGTTCGACCGCGAGCAGCACGGCAGCCACAGGTGTACCGAAGACGGCGGTCATCCCTGCTGCCGCGCCTGCAACCAGCAAGGTCTTGCGCTCCGCCGACGTCACCTTCACGCATTGCGCAATCAGCGAACCGAGCGCGCCGCCTGTCATGATGATCGGGCCTTCGGCGCCGAACGGGCCACCGCTCCCAATCACGATGCCGGACGACAGCGGTTTCAGTATGGCGACCTTCGGCGACATGCGGCTCTTGCCGAACAGGATCGCTTCGATCGCCTCAGGAATGCCATGCCCGCGGATCTTCTCCGAACCGTAGCGCGCCATGAGTCCCACGATCAGTCCGCCAGCGACCGGCACGAGAATGACCCAGACGCCTAGCGTATTGTGGGCCGGAGACCGGTCCGCGAAAGAAAGCGTGCCGAAAAAGAACAGGTTCGTGAACAGGTGAATCAGCGACAGCAGCACGAAGGCCGCAAGCGTGCTGAGCGCCCCGATTCCTGCGGCAAGCGCAGCAATACCTGGCAGCCGTGCGTTGGCCGAAAAATCGCGTTTATGGGTGTCGAAACTCATGTCTTCTCATAAGTCGATCTGTGGAACATTGAAAGCACCTTCGAGTGACCGCAGTTCGGCGCGGTGCATCTCGGCGAGGCGCGCGAGCACCTGCTCGCCCGCTTTCAACAAATGCACCTCGACCTGGCGGCGGTCGGCTTCGCTGATCTTGCGCCGCACAAGGTCAAGGGCCTCGCAGCGGGACACCAGCGCGACCACTCCATGGTGCTGCGCCTGGAGCCGTTCGGCGAGTTCGCCGATGGTCGCCCAGTCGCGCTCCGGATAGCCCTTGATGTGCAGGAGCAGCAGGTATTGCAAAGGCGTAATGCCTTCGCCCTGGGCGGCCTGTTCGGAAAAGCGCTCGAAACGCCGCATCTGGTAGCGGAATTCGGACAGTTGCTCAAAGTCCGCCTTGGTCAAGCCGCGAGTGAGTGTCTTCATGGGAGCTCTGTCGAAACAGTAAAGCGATAAATATATCACTCCATGATATTAATGGTCGCAACTACAAATTAAATCGGGCAAGAGCTACTACGCCGCGCTTCGTTGCTGGGCGGATGTCTGACGATAAAGCCCCGCGATCAGATCAGCCTGGGTGATCATCCCGACCAGTCGTCTTCCGGCGTCCAGCACCGGAATATGATGGTGCCCGTAGTGCGCAAACAACGGCACCAGTTCGGCGATCGGCGTCGCCGCATCGACAGCATGCACCGAGGGGTTCATCAAGGTGCCCACGACGCGGACCGGGTCCCTTCTGCGCCTGAACCATCGTTGCCGCAGAGACCATAGAACGGAGATTTTTCTGAACGTCGGGGTATCGAGAAGATCGGCGCGCGTCACGATGCCGATGACGTGCTGCGTCTCGTCAGTGACCGGCAGTGCCTTGACGCCGTGCCGTTTCAACAGGTTCCACGCAGCTGACGCCCGGGTGGCGACCGATACGGCCACCACCGCGCGAGACATGATGTCCGCGCAGGTCAATTCACTGAACGTGCGGGCATAGGCCTGCAACTGGACATCGCGCAGCAACGATTCCAGGTCGTCGGGATCGATGTCGAGCAATTCCCCGCGCTGCCTCAGCACGGCTTCGAGGTCAGCATGGGTGAAGCCATCTTTCGCCACTGCAACCGATGCCGCCGCATCCTGGTCGACCTTGCGCCGCGCAGCGTGCGGGTAACGGTGGCCGGTGACAGCATGGTAGACGATCGCCGAGCACACGAGCGCCGCCGACTGCATCGCTATCGGCTCCGCGACGAACCGATAGCCGAGCGCGTGCACGGCTGGGCCACCGAGGACGGCGGTCAGCGCGACCGCGCCGGACGGCGGATGGACACAGCGCAACGCAAACATCGCACAGATCGCCAGTGCGATCGCCAGCGCGGCGGCTGTCACCGGATCGGCGATCCAGCTTGCGCATGCGACACCGACGGTTGCAGAGACGAGGTTGCCGCCGATGATGGACCACGGCTGCGCAAGCGGGCTGGCAGGCACGCCGAACAGCAGCACGGCCGAGGCGCCCATCGGAGCGACAAGGAGCGGAATATTCACGTCGGTCCCCAGAAGGACATGCATTGCCCCGCCGGTGAACGCGATGCCGATAAGCGCGCCGACACACGAACGCAAGCGTTCCGGCCATCGAACGGCAATCGGACCGGGAGCGAAGCTGGAAAGCCAACGGATTACAGCAGAGCGGGACAAGATCTGAACGGGATAGAAAGTGGGCGACGTCGCAATAGACGAGGCCACACCTTACGGTGAAACCCTCCCGCGACGAAAGAACATGTTGTCATCATTATATTTCATTGTGATATAAAACGACATCCGGGTGGACACGAACACGTATGAAGGGCTCTCCTGGCGGGCCTGCAGACCGATGCCAGCCGAAGAAGGCGCGCAAGCGCCCTGCCCGTCGAGAACTCCGCCGGTGAAAAAAAGCGCCTCTAAAGCACAATCGCCACAATCGAACGACCGATTGTGGCGATGGCGCTACTGCGTCTGAATCTGCCGCATCAATGCATGTGCTGGCCGCCATTGATGGCGATATTGGAACCGGTCACGAAACCTGCGTCGTCCGAGCACAGATAGCGGACAAGCGCAGCGACTTCGTCCGGCTGACCGAGCCGGCCGACCGGAATCTGCGGCAGGATCTTTGTGTCCAGAATCTCCTGCGGAATTGCAGTGACCATTTTGGTGGCGAGATAGCCTGGCGATATCGTGTTGACGGTCACGCCCTTGCGCGCCACTTCAAGCGCCAGCGACTTCGTAAAGCCGTGCATGCCGGCCTTGGCTGCCGCGTAGTTGGTCTGGCCGACGGAACCCTTCGACCCATTGACCGAAGAAATATTGATGATGCGTCCCCAGCCACGTGCGACCATCTCTTCGCACAACGGCTTGGTCATATTGAAGACCGAATCCAGATTGGTCCGAACGACTGCGTCCCAGTTGACCTTGTCCATCTTCCTGAGCGTCATGTCCTGCGTGATGCCGGCATTGTTCACCAGAATGTCCACAGGGCCGACCTCGACCTGAATTTTGGCCACGCAATGCTGGCACGAGTCGTAATCAGCGACATCGACGGGATACGCGCGAAAGTTCCGGCCCTGGGTTTCCATGCTCGACAGCCATGCGGCAACGCCAGTGTTATTCGGCGAATGCGTTACCACCACAACATAACCAGCGTCATGCAGTTTCGTACTGATCGCTTCTCCAAGGCCGCCCATTCCGCCTGTTACTACAGCGATTCGTTTCGTCATGCTTTCCATCCGTGATCGTAGTATCTGCGAGGATCATGAATATCCAATGGCCGTCCCGCACAACCCGCCATTGGTTTGCCTCAATGCATCGCCGCCTCGAGAACCCCGCGAGGTGGTGGGTCAGCATTGATTGAACTGCGCGGGTTTTTATTGGCTACTGGTATTGCGCGAATGAAATCCAGTGCGCCCGAGGGCAATCAGACACCGCTCAGGCGCACCGTTTGACTATGAGTTATACGAAGGATCAGATACGCTCGACTGCGAGCGCGACGCCCATACCGCCGCCGATACACAGCGACGCCAGACCTTTCTTCGCGTCGCGCTTCTGCATTTCATGCAGCAGCGT
>NZ_JBNDKT010000050.1:0-38441 GCF_050435685.1 Paraburkholderia sp. GAS448 | reverse complement strand
GCGGCGGCGCCGTCGGTGGCAAGTGCCTGCTTCAAGCCTTCGATGCCGCCATGCGCGACGTAGTCGTCGATCGAAAGCGGATCGGTGATGCCGATGCGGGCGAATGTCAGCCGCTGCTGTTTCTTCAGATACGGAATTTCATCGACCACGCCGACGCTGCGTGCGTGGTCTTTGCCTTCGATAAAGCCGGCGTCGAAGAGCGCTGCGACATCCGTGTCTTCGACGTTCGCGTAGCCGATGCGGCCCGCGGGCGTTTCGACTTCGACGAGCGGCTCGAGCCACAGCAGGCCGCGCGAGCCGTTGCGAACCAGTTCGATCGGGAGGCCGCGGCGGGCGGCTTCGTTGACGATCGCATCAGCGAGTGCGTCGGCGCCGAGCGCGAGCGCGGAAGAATCGCGAGGGACGTAGATGCGCGTCATGCCGTTTCCTCCACACGTTTCATGGCTGCGGCGAGCAGCGCGTCGAATTTTTGCGGCGTGACTTTTGCGTGCAGCGTGTCGTTGATCATCATGGCCGGCGACAACGCGCACTGCCCAAGGCAATACACCGATTCGAGGCCGACTGCGTCCGCATGACCGTGAGGTTCATCGAAGCGGCAACCGGTGTGCGTTTCGATGTGCTGCGCCAGCGCCTCGGTGCCCATGCTGCGGCACGCTTCTGCGCGACATAGCTGGACCGTCACGCGGGCAGCGGGCTGCGTGCGGAAATGATGGTAGTAGGTGATCACGCCATGCACTTCGGCCCGCGACAGACCGGTCGCCCGCGCGAGCGGGGCGACCACGTCCGGTGGCACGAAGCCGGCTTCGTCCTGGATCGCGTGAAGGATCGCTAGCAGCGACATGCCCGGGCGCGCGTGGCGTTGCACGAGCTGTTCCGGATCAGCGACTTTTGTATTGTCCAAGCTGGGGCTCCTCCAAAGTCAAATATGCACTTGTTATTCATAATGTGTGCATCTATGCTTCGTTTTTACATGGGTCTTGAGCGAACAATAGGCGGCTCGCTCGCCTGCTGCAATAGGAAATCTAGTTACATATATGAGCCGATGATCAGGATCGAATGCCAGGCGCAGCTGGTCGTGCGCGACGTGGATGGTCGGGAGGCCAGCCTGACGGACGTCGTGCCGTTGCTGGCGCTCGTCGACGAATCGGGCAGCATCGCGCAGGCCGCGACGCTTAAGGGTTTGTCCTACCGTCACGCATGGGGTTTGCTGCGCGCGATCGAGGAGCGTCTCGGCGGCGCGTTGATCGCCAAGGAGCGCGGCCGCGGCTCGGTGCTGTCCGAACTCGGGCAGGCAGTGCTGCGGGCGCAGCGTCTGTGTGGCGAGCGGCTCGACGGCAACATGCAGGCGCTCGCGAGTGAAGTGGCAAGCGAACTGAACCGCTGGCTCGTGCCACCCACCGACGATGTGCGTATTCACGCGTCGCACGGCTATGCGGTCGCGGCACTCGTGACCGAGCTGGTCGCACGCGACATTCCCGTCGACATCAAATACCGAGACAGCGCCGAAGCCGTGACTGCGCTCGCACGGGGCGAATGCGATCTCGCGGGCTTCCATTTGCCGCGAGGGGCCTTTCGCGAAGCCTGTGCGCACGTCTATCGGCGCTGGCTCGATCCGCAGCATCACGTGCTCATCCACCTGACGCGCCGCAAACAGGGGCTCTTCCTCGCGAAGGGCAATCCGAAGCGGATTGCGGGTTTGAGCGACCTGTCGCGCGGCGACATCCGCTTCGTCAATCGACAGCCGGGATCCGGCACGCGGATGCTGCTCGATCTCGCGTTGCGCCGCATCGGCATCGATCCGGACCGGGTGAACGGCTACGCGTCGGCGGAATTGACGCACTCCGCGATTGCCGCGTTCGTCGCAAGCGGGATGGCGGATGTGGGGTTCGGTGTCCAGCCGGCCGCGCATCACTTCGGGCTCGACTTCATTCCGGTGGTCGATGAAGACTATTACTTCGCGTGCGACCGCCAGGCGCTGGAGCGAGCGCCGCTGGCGTCGGTCGTCGCGTCGCTGCGCAGCGACGCGTTCCGCGCCGGCGTCGCGCGGCTCGAAGGATATGATCCGCTGCACTGCGGCGAAGTCGTCGATCTCGACCGCGGTCTGGCAAGCGTGACGGAGTAAGCGCGCGTAATAAGTTAGCGAGCCCGTGGCGCTGCAGCGCGGTACGGTTTGCGATACTCTCTACGCTTCGCACCAGCCTCAACTGCGCGCCATGCCGCGCCGAATCGACATGAAATTCCTTCTCAACGCATGCGCAGCAGCCGTTACGGCTGGCGCGCTTCTCGGCACCGTCTCCCTCGCGTTCGCACAGAATTCCCCCGGCGTGCCGGGCGGCATCCTGCAGGACGAATTCCGCCTGCAGGAGCATCCGCAGTTGCCGTTCGCCGCGTCGGCGCCGTCGAAGAAGTATCAGAAGGACACACCGTCGGCACGCCGCCGCAAGGGCGACAACGGGGATCCGAACGGCTGCAACCTGCAGTGCCCTGAAGATGAGTAAGCGCGCTTTCCGGCGTGACTGCCGGGCTACGGCTTCGCGACGTGCCATACGTCCTTGAAGCCGTCGCCTTTCATGTCTCCCGGGTTCGTGTCTTTCGCAAAGCGATAGAGCGGATGGCCCTTGTACGCCCACTGCTGCTTGCCGTCCGCTGACGGAATCACGCTCCAGTCGCCCGACGGCTTGTCATACGAATCCGCTGTGGCTGCGGGCCACGCTTGTGCGCAACCACCTGTGCAGGCGCTCTTGCCGGGCGTCGTGTCCTTGTCGAACATATAGAGGGACATGCCTTTTTCGTCGACCAGATGGCCACCGACCGTTTTGGGCATCTCGGCGAATGCCGTCTGCTGGATGGCGAGGACAGCGAGGAAAAGAATCGTCTTGCGCATGATGGTCGCTCCTGTTCTGGACGTTGTGCGATTGAGTTGAGTCGTTCTGTGTGAAAGCACACGACACGCAGGCTCGCGTGCATGAAATAAACGGCTGGAAACATCGGGTTATTCCGCGCGGCCTCGTGTTTGCTGTTGGTTTTTTAATCGCGGATCGGGTGCGGGCCTTACCTCATATATCTCCGGATGCTGATTTCAAACGTCATGGCGTGATGCCGGCTGTCTCGAGTGTCTTTATCTGTCAGATAGTATCTCGCGATCCGTCATGGATTCTCCTCGCACGGTATTTTTGTTCAAGTCGTAAATTCCACATCGGATGTCCATCCGTCGTCGATGAGGCATGGAATCAGGCCCAGGCGGAGGCTTCCGGGAGATCTCCTTGCTCCATGTTGTCGATAGTGATTTACGGGTTTGAATTAAATATGACTTTTCCTAAAAGCAGATTCGAGGCGAAGTTTCAGAGTATATTTAGTTATTGACTTTATTGAATGGGTAGTCGTAAAACAAGGTAAAAATATCTCATCCTGAAAAATAAGGGTGCTACGATTTACGTCGCCTTGGGTAGTGTCATTATTCCCAGGCTAAATCCAGTCAACCTCTTATTCAGAGTAAACCAATATGCAAAAAATCGATCGCAATGAACTGGCCCAATCCGCTGTCGCAGGCGGTTGCTGCAAAGGTTCCAGCGCTCCGGTCAACCCGCCGGCAACCAAGCCGGTCGCTTAACGGCTAGGTGTCGCGAGACGGCCCCGGCATGGGGCCGTCTTTCGCGCATCGATGAATATGTTTTTGAGCAAAACCGTGCACCTGTTCCTTGCGTCGCTTCGCAGCGTGGTCGCGCGGCAGGGGAATCGATTGAAGAGAGCCGTGGTCGCACGGATGCCGCCTGGAGCGATCGAGCCACTCGCAATGGCGGGTTGGCGGCTATGGAGTCTTCTTGATATCAGGATGCGCATGAGGGCCGAGGAGCGCTGTGAAACCGGTCGACATGTGCTGGCGCATGGTTCGTTGGACTCGTGGCGCGTGTCTGCTGGCGCCTTGCTCGAAAGCCTCATCGACCAGCGAATCTACTTTGGCAGACTGCTGCGCGGCAGTGAGGCGTGGCCCGATCTGCAGGCCGTGGCTGCGGCCCTCGCCGACAGCATCCGGCAACTGCGAGTCGACGAACCGGGACGTCCGGTCATTGTGTCGCCGTTTCACTATGTATCCCAGTACGCGAACATCTACGTCGTCGACGAATTGCGCGCGTTGCTTGGGCTGGAGTCGATTGCGGTTGTGTCGGGGGTCCCGCGGGACCTGTACGGAGACGATCACGCGCAGATACCGGGCGTGAGCGTGCTTTACACATACGAGGACAACAACCGGAACGGACTCGGGCTGCGCGTCGCCCGGGCGTTGAAGCGTAGCGGTGTCGTCGTGGTCTTCGCCGATGTGCCGCCGTTCACGATGCACCGGTTCCCGATGGAGACCGTCGGCGTCTCGATGTTCGGCCGCCGCGCGCGCATTCACCACGGCGTGTTTCGGCTCGGTAAACAGTTCGATGCGATGTTGATGCCGTTCTATCTGCGCTTCGAGCACGGGCGCTTCAGCGCCGAATTGCTGAAGCCGATGCCGCTTGCAGATCCGGGCGCACCTCAGCAACTGGCTCACTACATCGAGGCAGCGCTGACTGACAACTATCCCCGTTGCCTGGTCGTCGGCCATCCCGCGATGTACGCGTTCGCGCCTGTCCGATAGGCGCGCGAATGCGCGCCGCGCCGGCAGGTCATGCGCGCCAGTTCAGGCAGCCAGAGAGGGCCGGCTCGAACCCGGCACAAACGACGCTATGGAACCCATCAATCTCCCGCAATTCCACGACATTTCGTGGCGCTGGGTCGCTTATGCGACGTCGGCGCTTGTCACCATTAGTATCGCTTTCGCGTTCTTTCGCGAAGTCGAACTCAAGCAGGATGTGCGCGCCGAAATCGTGTCTCCCGCTGAAATCAAGATTCAGGGGCTGAGTGGTCTCGTGTCGGATGTCTATGTTCACCCGTCTACACCGGTGACGCCTGGGGCGCCGCTTTTCCGGCTCGAGCGCGACCTGTCGCTTGCGAGCGACGGCCGGCCGCGTCCGGCATTCGACGAGCGCATGCGAGACGAACAGGTCCGCGCGACGGGCTTGCAATACGAACAGCGCCGGGCCGAACTTGCCGCGCAACTGCAAATGTCGCGGCTGACGGAACAGAGCCGCCGCGCGGAAATAGCCGCGCTCGATGAGCAAACCGCCCAGAACCGGCAACTGACGAAAGAAGCCGGGCAAAAGCTGGCACGGCTGGAATCGGTCTCCGGGTATGTGACCGCGGACCGGATCGAACAGGCGAGGGCTGATACGCATCAGGCGAGAGTCGTGGTCGCGCAGGGCATGGCCCGGCGTCAGCAATTGCAGGCGGAACGGGGTGCTGCACGGAGCACACAAACCGAACTCGACGCGCAACTGAAGCAGCTCGAGGCGAAGCACGCGCGCGATCTGCAGGACATCCTCATGCGCTTCGAAGAGAACAGACAGAACGCGACAATCTCCGCGCCGAAAGCGGGCGTCGTCACTTTTTCCGGACTGGTGCCGGGCCGCACGCTGGCACCCGCCGACGTGGCGCTTGTGATTGCCACTGGCTCCGGCGGCCCACTGCGCGCCGCGCTGCGCATTCCATCACGGCGGCGCGGTTTCGTGCGCGAAGGGCAGATCATCCGGCTCAAGTTCGACGCGTTCCCGTACGCAAAATTCGGCAGTTATGAGGCCCGTATCGATTCGATTTCGCGTACGACGGTCCGCTCGCCGATTTCGCCGACGGGCGCCTCGGAGCCGGCCAACCCGGAAGGCGACTATATGGCGTGGGCCACGCTGGCTGGCAGCCAGTTCAGTTTCGAGCGGCGGCATTTCGACATCCTGCCCGGCATGGGAGCGACCGCGAGCATCGTCATCGAACGCAGAACGATTGCCGAATGGGTGCTCGCGCCGTTGTACCGCATGCTGAGGGGCTGACGATGCGCGCCATTTATCAAAACGAAGTCGCCGAATGCGGCTACGCATGTCTGGCGATGGTGTTGTCGCACTTCGGACGCGCCACCGAAGTGCGCGAACTGCAGGCCTTCAGAGCGATCTCGTCGAACGGTCTCACGCTGATGGATCTGTATGACGTTGCAGTCGAGTTCGGTCTGGCCGTACAGGCCTACCGGTTCGATGTTGCCGATCTGCCCGGCGTCAAACGCGGATCGATCCTGCATTTCGGCGGTGCGCATTTCGTCGTCTTCGAAAAGTGCGGTCGCGGCTATGTGCAGGTGATCGATCCGGCCAGCGGCCGGCGGCGTGTTTCAATGGACACCTTCGTCGCCAACGTCTCCGGCTATCTGCTCGAGTGCGCGCCGACGCCTGCCATGCCGCGCATGCGCGACCGCTCGCGCGTGCCGGCGGCGCTCGCGCGCGTGCGGGCGCTCAACCCGCAACTGGACGCGCAGATCCTGAAGGTGATGTTCGTCGCGCTGGGCAGCCAGTTCGCGATTCTGGCGATGCCGTATCTCGGCAACCTCGTGCTCGACGACGTCGTGGCCGCGGACAACGTGAATCTGCTGAACGTGCTGATCGTCACGTTCTCCGGCATTTTCTTCGTTGGTGCATTCAGTCAGTACGTACAGAGCTACCTGGTCGAGCTTTTGCACGGACTCGCTCAGGCAAACATGACAGAAGGTCTTATCAGCCATCTGCTGCGCAATCCCATTCCGTACTTTGAAAAGCGTCATGTCGGCGATCTGTTCGCGCGGTTCAAGGCGCAGGACGAGATCAGCCTCTTCGCGACGCGCACCATGATTTCGCTGGGCATCGATGTCGTAGTGGGCACCCTGGCGCTTGCCCTGATGCTGGTGCAAAGCCCGCAATTGACCGTCGTCGCGTTGCTGATCTTCGGGATCTACGTGGCGGTCTCGTTTCTTTTGTTCACACGCATGCGCGACACTCACGCGCTTGTGATGGAGAAGTCGGCGCGCTGCGACGACACGCTCATCGAAACGATCCGCGCGGCATCGCTGATCAAGCTCTCCCAAGGCGAAACGAGGCGCACGGCGATATTCATGTCGAAGTACCGCGCCTATATTGCGGCGCTTGTGCAAAGCGGACGGCTTGCCAGCGCGCGTGATGCAATTCTCAAACTCGTGAACTACGCGGACATGATCGCCATTACCTGGCTGGCCTCGCGCTTGATGCTGCGCGGTGCTGTCTCGGTCGGCGTGTTTTATTCGTTTCTGATCTATAAATCGCTGCTGTCAGAACGCTTCGCGCGCTCGATCAATGCCGCGTTCGAGTACTTCATGCTGAGCGTACCGGTCGCCCGGGTTGGCGATATCGTCGACTGCGAAGGCGAGCGCTATACGCCCGCGCGTGACGTCCGCAAGACCGTCGAAGTGCGGTCGTTCGAGCAGATTGACGTGCTCAACGTGACGTTCCGCTATGGCGTGTCTGATCAACCCGTGCTCGAGGGGGCGAGCATCACCATCCGGAAGGGCGACAAGATCGTCATCACCGGTTCATCAGGGAGCGGTAAATCCACGTTGTTCAAATTGCTTGCCGCGGCCGAACCGCTTCAGGAAGGGCAGATCACGCTGAACGGGATCGCGTGGCCGAACCTCACCGTCGACGAAATCCGGCGCCACGCGGTCCACATGCGGCAAGGCGACCTGATCCTGCACGGCTCGATTGCCGAAAACGTGTCGCTCTTCGCAGGCAACGCGGACGAAGCACGAATTCACGCGCTGCTCGACGATGTGGGATTGCTCGCCGACGTGATGCGTCTGCCGATGCGCACGCGCACCGTGATCAGCGACACGATCGCCAACATCTCTGCCGGCCAGCGGCAACGGCTTCTGCTCGCGCGCGCGTTGTATCAGCAGCGTGAGCTGATGTTGCTCGACGAGCCGACTTCGAACCTCGACCCCGTGTCGGTCCGCCATATCGTGGCGTTGCTTCAACGGCTGGACTGCACGATCGTGGTGATTACACATGACATGTCGCTGGCTGCGGCATTCGATACGCGCTACCGGCTGGTCGATGGTGCGCTGGTGCGGGAAATGTCGCGCGATGAGACGCGCACCGAGGTTGCCGCTCATGAATAAGTACGCGCTGTCGATCTGGCTGGCGCTGGCGTGTTTCGCTCTTGCAGGAAGCGCAGTCGCAGTCGATCTGTTGACGGTCGTCGAACAGACGCTCGACCGTGACGCGGATCTCTCCGCCTTCCGTGCCGGCTCCAGAGCGGCGCAACAGGCTGTCCCCAAAGCACGCGCGGCGTTGCTTCCACGACTGGAGGGCGGATGGGGGCGGGCGTATAACAGCACCGTCACGGAGGGCGGGCCCCGCAGTACGTACTGGCAGAACGGCTGGACGGTCAGCCTCACACAGCCGCTTTTTGACTGGAGCCGTTGGACGACGTACAAACAGGCGAATTTCGTCGAAGCGCGCGGCGTTGTCGAAGTAGCGCACGCGCAGCAGATCGCGATTCTGCGCGCGGTGCGCGCCTTCTTCGACGAGCTGGCCGCGGAGGACGAACTGGCGAGAGCGAGCGATTACAGACAGGCACTCGATTCTCACCTGGATCAGCTTCGTCGCAGGCAGGCGGCGGGCGAGGCGACCGTGATCGACCTGCGCGAAGCCGAGGCAGCCCGGGAGCAGGCCGGCTTGCAGCAACTGGATGCGCTCAACGATCTGCGACTCAAGCGGCTCAGCCTGGAAGAGCTGACTGGTCAGCCCTTTTCGGCGCTTTCGCGGCTGTCGGGCGCAGCGACCATGCCGCGCCTCGATCCCGACGACATGGAGAGCTGGGCGGCCGAGGCAGAAGCGTATGACTATCGGGTGCAATCAAGGCAGATCGACTGGCGAATCGCGAAGCTGGATATCGAGAAGGCGCGCGCCGGGAATTTTCCGGTGGTGAGCGTGACCGCGAGTCACACGCCCGCGGGTGCAGCAGCCGGGTACGTCCGTCCGACGACTACCAGCACGGCGATGCTGTCGGTGACCATTCCCATTTTCGAGGGGGGAGAAACGCAGGCGCGGGTAGACGAGGCGGTTGCGCTGGAGGAGAAGGCGCAGAACGATCTGCTGTCGACGACCCGTCAGGCGGGCGCGACGGCACGGGAAAGCTGGTGGCGTATTCACTCGGGCGTCGAGCGAATCGACTCGCTGACGCGGCTGATGCAAACATCGCACGCGGCGCTTGTCGCGACGCAGGTGGGCTACAAGGTGGGCAGCCGCGCAAATACCGACGTGCTGCGGGCGTCGGACGTCTTTTACACGAATCGTCGTGACCTGATCCGGGCGCGGTACGAGACCGTCGTCGCGCTCCTGCAACTGAAGGCAGCGACGGCGGCGCTGAACGTCGACGAGGTGGAGCGAGTGAACACGCTGCTGGTTCCAGCCGGAAATGCGCCGGCGCCTGCGGAGGCGCAGCCCGTGCTGCGGGTGCCTCCAGTGAAATGAACGGGGATACTGAGGGGGATACAGGCCGGAGCAACAAAAAGCCCCGCGAAGCATAAGCTGGGCGGGGCGTTCTGTTCAGATGCTGCAAGGTGCTGCTACTGCCAGGGTTTGTTCTGGTGGAGCCGGCGGGAATCGAACCCGCGTCCGTAAGCACTCCACAACCAGTTCTACATACTTAGTCCTGTCATTTGATTTAACCGCACCGACGCGGACGAACACGCTTCGTGACGGCGAGTCACTAGATTTTAGGCCCTGGCGTCGTGACACCACCAGGGATTAACTGACGTGAATGACCTTGCCGGGTCTTGCGACCCCTAACCCGTCAGTGAGTTAGTGCAAGGCTGGCGGGGTTAAGCCGCCAGTGCGTACGTTTCGTCGTTCGCAGTTACTAAAGTCCCATTGATTTACGAGGTGACGGGTCCTCGGTATGCCCTGAGTTGCTTTGCTACCCACGTCGAAACCAGGTCGGCCCCATGTGGAGTCTAGATTATCCCATAGAACCCGGAATGAGGCTAACGCCGCGCGGAATCAGGGGCGCGGTGTGGTGACCGGGTGATTCAGACGATGTCGCGCAGTAGCTTCCGCAGTTCGGCCGTCGACTGGACGACGTGCTTCGCGTGCCACTTCGTGGGCGGCAGATCGTTGCCGCAATAGCCGTACGCCGCTGCGACGGTCACCATGCCGGCGGCGAAACCCGCCTGCACATCGCGCAGATCGTCTCCGACGTAGACGATGCGCTCCGGCGGCACCGCCAGTTCCTTCGCGGCGTGCAGCAGCGGTGCAGGGTGCGGTTTCGAATGTGGGGTCGTGTCGCCGCTGACCACGCATCCGGCGCGTTCATCCAGCGCAAGCTGGGCGACCAGCGGTTCGGTCAGGCGTGCCGCCTTGTTGGTGACGATGCCCCAACGGACGCCGCGTGCGTCCAGTTCGTCCAGCACGGCATCGATACCTTGAAACAGCGTCGTCTCGATGCACAGGTCGGCTTCATAGTTCGCCAGGAATTCCTCGCGCATCGACGCGAATTCGTGATCGTCAGGGCCGATACCGAACGCGCCGCCGATCAGGCCACGGGCACCCGCTGAAGCCAGCGGGCGGAGATCGTCGAGCGGCACCATCGAGAGGCCGCGCTCGTGGCGCATCTTGTTCACGGCGGCGGCGAGGTCAGGCGCCGTGTCGGCCAACGTGCCGTCAAGGTCAAACAGGACGGCCTGGCAGAGGCCGATCGACGTTTCGTCGTCTTCGCGTTGGGGCAGGGGCGTAGGGTCGCTCATGGGTACGGGCTTGGGAAGGAAGACGAGGCCGGGCCAGTCAGGCGTCGCGCCGGCAGGCGAGCATGTAATTGACGCTTGTGTCGTCGGACAGCGCGAAGTGCTTGCTGACCGGGTGGTAGACGATGCCCTTGATGTCGGCAGTGCTCAGGTCGGCGGCGCGCACGAAGCCGGCGAGTTCCGACGGACGGATGAAGCGCGCGTAGTCGTGCGTCCCCTTCGGCAGCATGCGCGCGATATATTCGGCGCCGATCACCGCAAACAGGTACGCCTTGAGATTACGGTTAAGCGTCGAGAAAAAGACCCAGCCGCCCGGCTTGACGAGCGTCGCGCATGCGGCGACCACGGCTGCCGGCTCGGGCACGTGCTCGAGCATTTCCATGCAGGTGACCACGTCGTAAGTGCCCGGTTCGCGGGCGGCGAGCGGCTCCGCGGCGATCTCTTCGTAATCGACGGTTACACCGCTTTCAAGGCTGTGAAGGTCGGCGACGCCAAGAGCCTCTCGTGAGAGGTCGATGCCCTTCACATCGGCGCCAAGTCCGGCCATCGATTCCGACAGGATCCCGCCGCCACAGCCAATGTCCAGCACGCGTTTACCCGGCAGGTGGGCATGCGCATCGATCCATTTGAGCCGGACCGGATTCAGTTCGTGAAGCGGCTTGAATTCGGCGTTCGGGTCCCACCAGCGATGGGCGAGATCGCTGAATTTCTGCAGTTCGTGGGGATCGGCGTTGGTCATGTCGGTTACGGACCTTGAGGAAAGCGGGTGAACGGGTAGGCGAGGATAAACCCTGAGTATATAGGCCGTCTGAGACAGCGGCAAAATGACGCGCACTCGTGGTGCGGTTGAGCCGCAGACCGGCCCCCGTAAGGGGATTTTCCAGTTGTGCGAGCGACACGAATGCGCATCGCACATAAAAAAAGCCCCGCCGAAGCGGGGCTTTGACACTGCGGTAACTCGTGGCTTACTGCTTTGCCGTACCCACAACTTCGACTTCCACGCGACGATCCGGTGCGAGGCAGGCGATGAGTTGCTTGTGGTTCTTCTGGTTGCAGCCCGTCGTAACCGGGTTGCGCTTGCCCTTGCCTTCCGTATAGATACGGTTGGCTTCGACGCCCTTGCTGACGAGGTATGCCTTGACAGCTTGAGCACGGCGCATCGACAGACGGTCGTTGTAGGCCACCGAACCGATACGGTCCGTGTAACCCGTCGCAACCACAACTTCCAGGTTCAGAGCCTGGATTCGCGAAACGAGTTCGTCCAGCTTTTCCTTGCCAGCCGGCTTCAGGACAGCCTTGTCGAAGTCGAACAGCGTGTCAGCTTGATACGTAACCTTTTGGCTGGTGATGGCCGGAGCGACCGGCGCCGGTGCCGGCGGGGTCGGAGCCTGGGCTACCAGGGCGCCATCGCACTTCGCGTTAGCCGTTGCCGGCGTCCAGAACGCATCGCGCCAGCAAAGCTCGTTCGTGCCGTTCATCCACACGTATTCGCCGGTGCCGTTCACCCAGTTGTCGTTCGTGGCTTGTCGCGACGCCGGCACCGATTGTGCCGAAGCGGATGCAGCCATTACTGCGGTAGCTGCAATGAACGCGAGCTTTGAAAGTTTATTCATATTTCTCCTCTCGAAATTGAGATTACCGCAGGTTTACTGCGAGCCTGTTGACCGAACACAAGTCATACATTGCTCGAAGTATAACATTGGTGCGGAACAAAAGACGTGCTGTGTAGACTTCGAGCAGTGTCTAACTCTTTGTGCGTTGGCATTTTGCCATATCGTTCCCCTCGTACGATAAAAAAATCCTCCCCCGTTTCCCGCCCCTGGCCAATTGTGGTGCATGCGCAACAAAGAGCTGTCAAGCCTTTTGCGCACGTTCGTTTTATTCCGACGGAAGGGGTGTCTCCGGAAAAATCTACCGCCGGATTGATCTCAAGATTGGCCGCCGGACTGACCGCATGGCCGATCGGCGTACGTCCACGCAGGAGCCGTTCCCGACCATCCCTCTAATAGGTATACGTACCCCGGTCGGGAGCGGATGCCGCGCATGTTAGAATCGCGTGATGCGTTGCGCCTGCAGCGTCTACGCGAAGTCGGGGTCTTGTTGCCGTCTTCGCATGTAAAAAGATACGGATAATGGATCAATTCGCCAAAGAGACTCTGCCAATCTCCCTAGAGGAGGAAATGCGCCGTTCGTATCTCGATTACGCGATGAGCGTGATTGTGGGGCGTGCGCTTCCCGATGTTCGCGATGGCCTGAAGCCGGTCCACCGGCGCGTGCTGTACGCGATGCATGAACTGAACAACGACTGGAACCGCGCCTACAAGAAGTCCGCGCGTATCGTTGGCGACGTGATCGGTAAATACCATCCGCACGGCGACACCGCGGTGTACGACACGATCGTCCGGATGGCCCAGGACTTCTCGTTGCGATACATGCTGGTCGACGGGCAGGGTAATTTCGGTTCGGTCGACGGCGACAATGCCGCGGCGATGCGGTACACCGAAATCCGCATGGCGAAGATCGGCCACGAACTGCTCGCCGACATCGACAAGGAAACCGTCGACTTCCAGCCCAACTACGATGGCAGCGAAAATGAACCTGCGATCCTCCCGGCGCGCATTCCCAATCTGCTGATCAATGGGTCGTCGGGCATCGCGGTCGGGATGGCGACCAACATTCCGCCGCACAACCTGAACGAAGTCGTCGACGCCTGTCACCACCTGCTGAAGAACCCGGAAGCGACGATCGACGAGCTGATCGAGATCGTCCCGGCGCCGGATTTCCCGACGGCCGGCATCATCTATGGCGTCGCCGGCGTGCGCGACGGCTATCGGACCGGCCGCGGCCGCGTCGTGATGCGCGCGCTGACGCACTTCGAGGAAATCGACCGTGGCCAGCGCATGGCGATCATCGTCGACGAACTGCCGTATCAGGTGAACAAGCGTTCGCTGCTGGAGCGCATCGCCGAGCTGGTCAACGAGAAGAAGCTGGAAGGCATCTCCGATATTCGCGACGAATCCGACAAGAGCGGCATGCGCGTCGTGATCGAGCTGAAGCGCGGCGAAGTGCCGGAGGTCATCCTCAACAATCTGTACAAGGCGACGCAGCTGCAGGACACGTTCGGCATGAACATGGTCGCGCTGGTCGACGGCCAGCCGAAGCTGCTGAACCTGAAGGAAATGCTCACGTGTTTCCTGTCGCATCGGCGGGAAGTGCTGACGCGGCGCACCGTATACGAACTGCGCAAGGCCCGCGAACGGGGTCACGTGCTGGAAGGTCTGGCGGTTGCGCTCGCCAACATCGACGACTTCATCGCGATCATCAAGGCCGCGCCGACGCCGCCGATCGCGAAGCAGGAGTTGATGGCGCGTCCGTGGGATTCGTCGCTCGTGCGTGAAATGCTCGCGCGCGCCGAATCCGAGAACGCGTCTGCGGGCGGCCGCGAAGCGTATCGTCCGGATGGCCTGAATCCGGCGTTCGGCATGCAGGCCGACGGCCTGTACCGCCTGTCCGACGTTCAGGCACAGGAAATCCTGCAGATGCGTCTGCAGCGCCTGACTGGCCTGGAGCAGGACAAGATCATCGGCGAGTACCGCGAAGTGATGGCCCAGATCGCCGATCTGCTGGACATCCTCGCCCGCCCGGAGCGCATTACGGCCATCATCGTCGACGAACTGACGTCGATCAAGACCGAATTCGGTGACGCGCGTCGCTCGAAAATCGAGCTGAATGCGACCGAACTGAACACCGAAGACCTGATCACGCCGCAGGACATGGTGGTCACCATGTCACATGCCGGTTATGTGAAATCGCAGCCGTTGTCCGAATATCGCGCCCAGAAGCGCGGAGGTCGCGGCAAGCAGGCGACGTCGATGAAGGAAGACGACTGGATCGACACGCTCTTCATCGCGAACACGCACGACCATATCCTCTGCTTCTCGAACCGCGGCCGCGTGTACTGGGTCAAGGTGTACGAGGTGCCGCAGGGTTCACGCAATTCGCGCGGCCGTCCGATCGTCAACATGTTCCCGTTGCAGGACGGCGAGAAGATCACGGTCGTGTTGCCGGTGAAGGAGTTCTCGGCCGACAAGTTCGTCTTCATGGCGACCTCGTCAGGAACGGTAAAGAAGACTCCGCTGGAAGCCTTTAGCCGGCCGCTGCGCAAGGGTATTATTGCGGTCGGTCTGGACGAAGGTGATTATCTGATCGGCGCGGCCATCACCGATGGCCAGCATGACGTCATGTTGTTCTCGGATTCGGGCAAGGCCGTGCGTTTCGATGAGAACGACGTCCGTCCGATGGGCCGCGAAGCGCGCGGCGTGCGCGGCATGCAACTCGAGGACGGCCAGCAGGTCATAGCTCTCCTTGTCGCCGGCGACGAACAGCAATCGGTGCTGACCGCGACCGAAAACGGCTATGGCAAGCGCACGCCGATCACGGAGTACACGCGTCACGGACGCGGTACCAAGGGCATGATCGCCATCCAGACGTCCGAGCGCAACGGTCGTGTGGTCGCCGCCATCCTGGTCGATCCCGAAGCCCAGATCATGCTGATCACCAATACAGGTGTGCTGATCCGCACGCGTGTGTCGGAGATCCGCGAAATGGGGCGTGCCACGCAAGGTGTTACACTCATCAGCCTCGATGAAGGCACGAAGCTTTCCGGCCTGCAGCAGGTAGCGGAAGCCGAGGCAGAGGTTGAGGGCGACGCCGAAGGTCCCGCAGACGGTGCCGATAGTGACACGAACGGTGAAGATGGCGGAGCTGCCTGAACCATGTTCGCGGCTTGCAGGTGATGAGTGAAAGCCGCGTGAAATCTGTGTGCACGTTAGAACGTAGCAGCGCGATTCACGCGGCGGGTAGTTCGATAATTTCTCTTAGGGAGTAATGATGCAAAAACGATTCAAGCAGTTGATGTTGCTGGCAGCTTTCGTACCGACCTTGGCGATGGCGCAGGCACTTCAGACCCAGCAGGAAGCCCCGGCCGCAGCGGCGGCACCGGCAGATCCGGCGAAGCAGGCTGCGATCAAGGAACTGCTGGACGCGATCGACGCGCAAAAGCTCGTCGGCGCGATCGGCAACAGCGCACAGATGCAGGCAAAGCAACTCGTTCCGGCGATCCTGTCGGACGCACTGACCGAAAACAAGTCGCTGACGGACAAGCAGAAGCAGGCTTCCGTCCCGACGCTGCAGAAGACCGCCGTGCCGAAGCTGGTTGACTCGGCAGGCCAGGTGTTCGCGACGGACGCATTCCGCCAGGACGCCATGCAGGCTCAGTACGACGCGTACGCCAAGTACTACAGCACGCAGGAAATCAAGGACCTGACCACGTTCTACAAGAGCCCGACCGGCCGCAAGTTCATCCAGGTGCAAGACCAGGTGGGCCGCGACGTGGTGAATGGTCTGATGCAGAAGTACATGCCGCAGTCGATCAAGGCAACGCGTGACCAGGCCGACAAGGAAGTCGCTTCGGTCAAGGTGCCGAAGTAATAAGCTAGCCGAACGGGCTAGCCGGCATTAGCGAGCCGGCCGGACGGGGCGCCGCGGGGTTTCCGCGAAGTGATATCAAGGCGCCCGGGTTTGGCGGGTTGCCGGTGTCAGTGCGATAATGGCCGTTTGCGCGCACGCGCAGACGGCCATTTTCTTTTTGGGCGCGGGATTCGGGCTTTTTTCTCCGCTGCGCCTGCTTCCGGGGTTTTCACGATGCGCGTCTTTAATTTCTCCGCCGGACCGGCGGCCATGCCCGAAGAAGTGCTGCGCCAGGCGGCCGATGAAATGCTCGACTGGAACGGTAGCGGCATGAGCGTGATGGAAATGAGTCATCGCGGGAAAGAATTCATGTCGATCCACGAGGAAGCGCTTGTCGACCTGCGCGAACTCCTCGTAGTGCCGGCAAGCCACCGCATCCTGTTCCTGCAGGGCGGCGGTCTCGGAGAAAATGCGATTGTGCCGATGAACATGCTCGGCAGGAAGCAGAGCATCGATTTCGTGATTACCGGTTCGTGGTCGCAGAAGTCCTTCAAGGAAGCGCAGAAATACGGCACCGCGCACATCGCCGCGACCGGCCAGACGGCTGATGGCTTTACCCGCGCGCCGTCGCGTGCGGAATGGCGGCTGTCGGACGATCCAGCCTACGTGCATTTGTGCACGAACGAGACGATCCACGGCGTCGAAACCTTCGAAATTCCTGATCTCGGCGATATTCCGCTGGTCGCGGATGCGTCGTCGCATATCCTGTCGCGCCCGATGGACATCGCCAAATATGGGGTCCTGTTCGGCGGCGCGCAGAAGAATATCGGCATGGCGGGCGTCACGGTCGTGGTCGTGCGCGAAGACATGCTGAATCGTGCGCTCGCGATCTGCCCGTCAGCATTCGAATGGAAGACCGTCGCCGAGAACAATTCGATGTACAACACGCCGCCCACATACGCGATCTACATCGCCGGGCTCGTGTTCAAGTGGCTCAAGAAGCAGGGCGGCCTCGCGGCCATGGAAGCACGCAACCTCGAAAAGTCGAAGCTGCTCTACGACGCGATCGATGCGAGCCGCTTCTATCTGAACAAGGTCGAGCACAAAGCGCGGTCGCGGATGAACGTACCGTTTTTCCTCGCCGACGAGTCGCGTAACGAAGATTTCCTGGCCGGCGCCAAAGCGCGCGGGCTGGTGCAGCTGAAGGGCCACAAGTCCGTCGGCGGCATGCGGGCGTCGATTTACAACGCGGTGCCGCTCGAAGGCGTTAATGCGCTCGTCGAGTACATGAAGGAATTCGAACAGCGCAGTGCCTGATTGTCCGGCGCGCGCATCCTTTTCCGCAGTTTTTTCGGCAGGGCCGTTTTTCACGCATGGACGACGAACTTAATTCACGACTCAAACCGCTGCGCGATCGCATCGATGCGATCGACGCGCAACTGATTACGCTCCTCAACCAGCGCGCGGCTGTCGCGCTCGAGGTGGGCGAGGTCAAGAAGCATTTCAACGCACCTGTGTTTCGCCCGGAACGCGAACAGCAGGTCATCGCGCGTTTACAGGGCATGAGTGATGGCCCGCTCGCCGACGACCACATCAGCGCGATCTGGCGCGAAATCATGGCAGCCAGCCGCGCGCTCGAAAAGCCGATTCGCGCGGCGTATCTGGGGCCGGTCGGTACCTATAGCGAGCAGGCGATGCACGAATACTTCGGTCAGTCGATCGAAGGTCTGCCGTGTCCGTCGATCGACGAAGTGTTCCGTTCGGTCGAAGCGGGCGCAGCCGAATTCGGCGTGGTGCCGGTCGAGAATTCGACCGAAGGCGCGGTCTCGCGCACGTTGGACCTTTTGCTGCAGACGCAGCTTGTGATCGGCGGCGAGCTTGCCCTGCCGATCCATCACAACCTGCTGACGCTCAACGGGGGGCTGACGGGCGTGACGCGCGTCTGCGCGCATGCCCAGGCGCTCGCACAATGCCAGCGCTGGTTGTCGACGCATGCACCGCATCTTGAGCGCCAGGCCGTGTCCAGCAACGCCGAAGCCGCGCGCATGGCCGCCGAAGATCCGACCGTTGCCGCCATTGCCGGCGATCGCGCCGCGACGCACTACGGCTTGCAGGTCGCGTACTCGCTGATCCAGGATGACCCGCATAACCGCACGCGCTTCGTGATGATCGGCAAGGAGCCGTCTGGCGTGAGCGGCTACGACCAGACGTCGCTGATTCTGTCGGTGAAGAACGAGCCCGGCGCGCTCGTCAAGCTGCTCGAGCCGCTCGCGCGGCACGGCGTGTCGATGACCCGTTTCGAGTCGCGTCCGGCGCGCGTCGGGACGTGGGAGTACTACTTCTACATCGATATCGAAGGCCATCGCGACGATGCGGCAGTGGCCGTTGCACTGGCCGATCTCGAGAAGAAGGCGGCCTTTCTGAAGATTCTCGGCTCGTATCCGCGCGCCCGCTGATACGAAGCCCCCCAACGCTCAATCCCATACGCCAACTGGCATCGTCGATCTGGAGTCACTCATGACAGCGCAATTCGGTCCTTCCTATGTCCGTGCAATCGCGCCTTACGTCGCCGGCAAGCCGATTTCGGAAGTTGCCCGCGAGTTTGGCCTCGATGAAGCGAACATCGTGAAGCTCGCGTCGAACGAAAATCCGCTCGGCATGCCTGAGTCGGCGAAACGGGCGATCGCGCAGGCGGCGAGCGAACTGGGCCGTTATCCGGATTCGAACGCGTTTGAACTGAAGGCTGCGCTCGCTGAGCGCTACGACGTGCCGGCCGAGTGGATCACGCTCGGCAACGGCAGCAACGACATTCTCGAAATCGCGGCACACGCGTTCGTCGAGAAAAACCAGGCGATCATCTATTCGCAGTATTCGTTTGCTGTCTATGCGCTCGCCACGCAAGGTCTGGGCGCGCGCGCGATCATCGTGCCGGCCGTGAAGTACGGCCACGACCTGGACGCAATGCTGGTCGCCATCACGCCGGACACGCGTCTGATCTTCGTCGCGAATCCGAATAATCCGACCGGCACGTTCATCGATGGTCCGTCGCTCGAGGCGTTCCTCGACAGGGTGCCGCGCGACATCGTCGTCGTCCTGGACGAGGCCTATACGGAATATCTGGCACCGGAAAAGCGCTACGACTCGATCGCGTGGGTGCGGCGTTATCCGAATCTGCTCGTGTCGCGTACGTTCTCCAAGGCGTATGGTCTGGCCGGATTGCGCGTCGGGTTCGCGATTGCACAGCCTGAGCTGACTGATCTGCTGAACCGTCTGCGTCAGCCGTTCAATGTGAACACACTGGCCCAGGCCGCGGCAATCGCTGCGCTCAATGACGAGGCGTTCCTCGAAAATAGCGCTGAACTCAATGCACAGGGCTATCGTCTTCTGACTGACGCGTTCGACCGGCTTGGCCTCGAATATGTGGCTTCCGACGGCAACTTCGTGCTGGTGCGTGTCGGCAATGAGAACGACGCGGGCAACCGCGTCAACGTCGAATTGCTGAGACAGGGCGTGATCGTGCGGCCGGTCGGCAACTATGGCTTGCCGCAGTGGCTGCGTGTCACGATTGGCCTGCCTGCCGAAAACGCGGCGTTCCTCGCGGCGCTCGAAAAATCGCTGGCGACTGCATCGGCCTGAACGGCCGGACCCAATAACGCGCGCTGTTGAGGCGCGCTTTTTCTGTGACCGCTGTGGCCGCATTCTCTTTCAACAAGCTGGTGATTTTTGGGGTCGGGCTGATCGGCGGATCGCTCGCGCGCGCGTTGCGTGAGCGGGACGGCGTGGCGGGTGCCCGTGAGGTGATCGGTGTCGGTCGCTCGCCAGCGTCGACCGCGCGAGCGCTCGAGCTCCGCGTGGTCGACGGCACGGCGTCGCCAGGCGACGACGCGGCACTGCGCGCCGCGCTAAGCGGGGCGGACCTCGTGCTGCTGGCGGCGCCCGTTGCGCAGACCCGTGCGCTGCTGGAGCGTATTGCGCCGTTTCTCGATGACGCCACTATCGTGACCGATGCTGGCAGCACGAAGTCCGACGTCGTCGCGGCGGCTCGCCTGGCGCTTGGCGCGCGAGTGAGGCAGTTCGTGCCGGGACACCCGATCGCGGGCCGCGAATCGAGTGGCGTCGATGCCGCGCTACCCGACCTGTACGTCGGTCGCAATGTCGTGTTGTGCGCGTTGCCTGAGAATCCTCCGGAGGCCGTCCGGCGTGTTGCCGCCATGTGGGAGGCAACCGGTGCCTGCGTGCACGAGATGTCGGTGGAGCAGCATGATCGCGTGTTCGCCGCGGTGAGCCACTTGCCGCACGTGTTGTCGTTCGCGCTGGTTGAACAGATTCTCAATTCGCCGGATGCCGCACTGAAGTTTTCGTTTGCTGCGGGCGGGTTTCGCGATTTCACGCGGATCGCGGCGTCGAGCCCTGAAATGTGGCGCGACGTCTGCGTGGCCAACCGGGCTGCGTTACTCGATGAGCTCGACGCCTATACAGCGGTGCTCGCGCGCCTGCGTGCGTCGATCGAAGCCGCCGACGGCGCCGCGCTCGAAGCCGTTTTCTCCCGTTCGCGCGTGGCGCGCACGGAATGGCAGGAGCGCGGCGCGAAGATGCCTGCCGGTGACGCCTCGAAATAACAGGACACACTCATGGACTACCTCGATCTCGGACCTTATACCCGTGCGTCCGGCACGGTCCGCCTGCCCGGCTCGAAGAGCATTTCGAACCGCGTGTTGCTGCTCGCTGCGCTCGCTGAGGGCGAAACGACGATCACCAACCTGCTCGATTCCGACGATACCCGCGTGATGCTCGCCGCTCTCGAACAACTCGGCGTGAAGCTGAAGCGTGACGGCGACACCTGCGTCGTGTCCGGCACGCGCGGCGCGTTTACTGCGCGCACCGCCGACCTGTTTCTCGGCAACGCCGGCACAGCGGTCCGTCCGCTGACGGCGGCGTTGGCGGTGAACGGCGGCGACTATCGTGTACACGGCGTGCCGCGGATGCATGAACGGCCGATTGGCGATCTGGTCGACGGCTTGCGGCAGATCGGCGCGAAGATTGACTACGAGGTGAACGAAGGTTATCCGCCGTTGCGGATCCGTCCCGCGAAGATTGCCGTCGACGCGCCGATTCGCGTGCGCGGCGACGTCTCGAGCCAATTTCTGACGGCGTTGCTGATGACCCTGCCGCTCGTCAAGACGGAAAGCGGCGTGACGACGGTCGAAGTGGCCGGCGAGCTGATCTCGAAGCCGTACATCGACATCACGATCAAGCTGATGGCGCGCTTCGGCATTGAGGTGGAACGCATCGGCTGGGAGCGTTTCACCGTCCCGGCTGGGCAGCGTTATAAATCGCCGGGCCAGATCATGGTTGAGGGCGACGCGTCGTCGGCATCGTATTTTCTGGCTGCCGGCGCGCTGGGTGGTGGCCCGCTGCGCGTCGAAGGCGTCGGGCGGGCGAGCATTCAGGGCGACGTTGGCTTCGCGACGGCGCTCATGAAAATGGGGGCGAATGTCTCGATGGGCGACGACTGGATCGAGGTGCGCGGCGTGGGGCATGACCACGGCAAGCTTGAACCGGTCGACATGGACTTCAACCTGATCCCGGACGCTGCCATGACGATCGCTGTTGCCGCGCTCTTCGCCGACGGCACCACGCGGCTGCGCAACATTGCGAGCTGGCGCGTCAAGGAAACCGACCGGATTGCCGCGATGGCGACCGAACTGCGCAAGGTCGGCGCGAAGGTGGAGGAGGGCGAAGACTACCTCGTCGTTACGCCGCCCGCCAGGCTGACGCCGGGCGCCGCTATCGATACCTACGACGACCACCGGATGGCCATGTGCTTCTCGCTGGTCAGCCTGGGCGGTGTACCCGTGCGGATCAACGATCCGAAATGCGTCGGGAAGACCTTCCCTGACTATTTCGAGCGATTTACCGCGCTTGCGAAACCCTGACCCCGATTTGACCCTACCCGATTCGACGCGCGACTTTTAGATGAAACCGATCCGTCCCTTTCACCAGACGCCCGTCATTACGATCGACGGCCCGACTGCCTCCGGCAAAGGCACCGTGGCCGCTCTGGTCGCCGCGCATCTCGGCTTCCACCTGCTGGATAGCGGCGCGCTGTACCGGCTGGCTGCACTCGCCAGCCTGCGCTACAACATCCCCGCGGACGACGCAGAAGCGCTTGCAAAACTGATCAACGACCTGCATATCACATTCCGCGAGGGCCTTGCGCAACTCGACGGCGTTGATGTATCGGCGGAAATCCGCCAGGAGGAGATCGGCAACCGGGCCTCCGCGATCGCCGTCCACGCACCTGTGCGGGCCGCGCTGGTGGCTCGTCAGCGGGCCTTTCGCAAGGAACCGGGGCTCGTCGCCGACGGCCGCGACATGGGGACGGTGATCTTTCAGGACGCCGTGCTGAAGGTGTTTTTGACGGCCAGCGTCGAGGCTCGCGCCGCCCGGCGGCATAAGCAATTGATCCAAAAAGGTTTTTCTGCTAATATAGATGACTTGCTTCGGGATTTGCGTGAGCGCGACGAACGCGATAGTCAACGCGCGGCCGCGCCGCTCAAGCCCGCAGCGGATGCGAAGCTTCTCGATACCTCGGCGCTATCGGTCGACCAGGCGGTCGATCAGGTTGTTCAGTGGTTCCGGAGCGTCAGCGTCAAAGCGTGACTGAAATCGGCGTGATTGAAGTCATTGCGATCGAAGTCAGGCAGTAGATGTACAAGCTGTAGTGAAGTTGTACCGTAGGTGCTCCGCGGTGGTCGTGGAGCGTGTTTTAACCCCTTAACCCCGCATGGCATTCGTTCCCTTGCCGAATTCGCTGGCCATTCCGGTCAGCCTGGCAGCGCGAACACCATGCAAATTCTGATTTTTATGTCCGACCTGCAAACCTCTACCCCGAATACCGAATCTTTTGCGGCTCTGTTCGAAGAGTCGCTGACCAAGCAGGACATGCGCGCTGGCGAAGTGATCTCCGCCGAAGTCGTGCGTGTCGACCACAACTTCGTGGTCGTTAACGCTGGTCTCAAGTCCGAAGCCTACATCCCGCTCGAAGAGTTTCTGAATGACGCGGGCGAGGTAGAAGTGCAGGCGGGCGACTTCGTTTCCGTCGCGATCGACGCGCTGGAAAACGGCTATGGCGACACCATCCTGTCGCGCGACAAGGCGAAGCGCCTGGCTTCGTGGCTGTCGCTGGAAAAGGCCCTCGACAACAACGAACTCGTGACCGGCACGATCACGGGCAAGGTCAAGGGCGGCATGACCGTCATGGTCAACGGCATCCGCGCGTTCCTGCCGGGCTCCCTCGTCGACACGCGTCCGGTCAAGGACACGACGCCGTACGAAGGCAAGACCCTGGAATTCCGCGTCATCAAGCTCGACCGCAAGCGTAACAACGTCGTGCTGTCGCGCCGTGCCGTGATCGAAGCCACCCAGGGCGAGGAGCGCGCGAAGCTGCTCGAAACGCTGAAGGAAGGCGCGATCGTCGAAGGCGTGGTCAAGAACATCACCGACTACGGCGCGTTCGTGGACCTCGGCGGTATCGATGGCCTGCTGCACATCACCGACATCGCATGGCGTCGTGTGCGTCACCCGAGCGAAGTGCTGTCGGTTGGCCAGGAAGTCACCGCGAAGATCCTCAAGTTCGATCAGGAAAAGAACCGCGTTTCGCTCGGTATCAAGCAACTGGGCGACGATCCGTGGGAAGGCATCTCGCGCCGTTACCCGTCGGGCACGCGCCTGTTCGGTAAGGTCACCAATATCACCGACTACGGCGCATTCGTCGAAGTTGAATCGGGCATCGAAGGCCTCGTTCACGTGTCGGAAATGGACTGGACGAACAAAAACGTTGCACCGTCGAAGGTTGTGCAACTGGGCGACGAAGTCGAAGTCATGGTTCTCGAAATTGACGAAGACCGCCGCCGTATCAGCCTCGGCATGAAGCAGTGCAAGCCGAATCCG
Source organism: Paraburkholderia sp. GAS448 (assembly GCF_050435685.1). Classification (NCBI taxonomy): domain Bacteria; kingdom Pseudomonadati; phylum Pseudomonadota; class Betaproteobacteria; order Burkholderiales; family Burkholderiaceae; genus Paraburkholderia; species Paraburkholderia sp. GAS448. The sequence goes on along the minus strand of NZ_JBNDKT010000050.1, from coordinate 14,371 downwards.
TGGGACGACTTCAGCCGCAACTTCAAGAAGGGCGACAAGCTGCAAGGCGCAATCAAGTCGATCACCGACTTCGGCGTCTTCATCGGTCTGCCTGGCGGCATCGACGGTCTGGTTCACCTGTCGGACCTGTCGTGGAGCGAAACCGGCGAAGAAGCTGTTCGCAAGTACAAGAAGGGCGACGAAGTGGAAGCGATCGTGCTCGGCATCGATGTCGAGAAGGAACGCATTTCGCTGGGTATCAAGCAGCTCGAAGGCGACCCGTTCAGCAACTTCGTTGCAATGAACGACAAGGGTTCGATCGTCGACGGCGTGGTCAAGTCGGTGGACGCGAAGGGTGCAGTGGTTACGCTGTCGGCTGACGTCGAAGGCTACCTGCGCGCTTCGGAAATCGCACAAGACCGCGTGGAAGATGCGCGCAACGTGCTGAAGGAAGGCGACAAGGTCAATGCGATGATCATCAACATCGACCGCAAGTCGCGCGGCATCAACCTGTCGATCAAGGCCAAGGATTCGGCCGAACAACAGGAAGCGATCCGCGGCCTCGCTGCCGACACGAGTTCGGCAGCAACTGGCACGACGAACCTCGGCGCGCTGCTGAAGGCCAAGCTTGACGGCCAGAACCAGTAAGCCTTAAGGGGTCTGCTGCAGTATGACCAAATCGGAATTGGTCGCCCAGTTGGCTACGCGATTTCCGCAGCTTGTTCTTAAAGATGCGGATTTCGCGGTGAAGACGATGCTTGATGCGATGTCGGAGGCGCTTGCCAACGGTCATCGCATCGAAATTCGTGGCTTCGGCAGCTTCGGCCTGAACCGTCGTCCTTCCCGCGTCGGGCGTAATCCGAAGTCGGGTGAGAAGGTGCTGGTACCGGAGAAGTACGTACCGCACTTCAAGCCAGGCAAGGAATTGCGCGAACGTGTGGATGGCCGTGCGGGCGAGCCGTTGAAAGCAGAGTCGCCGGACGACGATCTGTGAGATTGAGCAGCGTCGTCGACGGCCAGTGCCAGACGGCAAAAGAGACCAGAAAGGCGCCTTCGGGCGCTTTTTTTTTCGTCTTTCGCTTTTTCCACGTTCGCGCCTCACGGGGAACGCTTCATTTACAATACGGGTCACTTCGGCGCGGGCAACACCGTGGCGCGACGCGCCATCAGGCCGGCGTCGTCCCGCAACTGCCGTCAAGAGACCTATACATGAAATTTATCGTCTGGTTGATCCGCGTTCTGGTGTTCGTGCTGCTGCTGGTGCTCGCGTTCGCCAATACGCAACCCGCTACGCTGAATTTCGTCGGTGGTTTCGTCTGGCAGGCGCCATTGATCATGATCGCCTTGGCGTTTTTCGTGGTGGGGTTACTCGCCGGGCTGGCTTCGTCGATGCCGGTAATGTTCCGGCTGCGGCTCGAAAATGGCCGCCTGAAGCGCGAGCTACGCGTCGCGCGCGAGACGCCGGCGGTTGTCGAAGAACCACCGCTGCCTCCGCTGATCTAGTTTTCTTCCTGCCGCGCGTATTCGTGCACGCCGGCGCCTGCCTCTTACTTCCGAACAACTCGCATGGATCTGGATTTCTGGTGGCTGCTCGTCATACCCGTCGCGTTCGCTCTCGGCTGGATGGCGGCGCGTTACGACCTCAAGGCGCTGCTGTCCGAAAGCGCCAGTCTGCCGCGCTCGTATTTCCGCGGGCTGAATTTTCTGCTCAACGAGCAGCCGGACCAGGCCATCGATGCGTTCATCGAAGTCGTCAAGCTCGATCCCGAAACGATCGAACTGCATTTTGCACTGGGTAACCTGTTCAGGCGTCGCGGCGAGACTGACCGGGCGATTCGCGTTCACCAGAACCTGCTGGGCCGGACGGATCTGCCGGTCAACGCGCGCGACCACGCATTGTTCGAATTGGGGCAGGACTTTCTAAAGGCGGGTCTGCTCGATCGCGCCGAGGAAACGTATCGCTTGCTCGAGTCGGGCGACTACGCACTTGGCGCGCAACGTGCGCTGTTGACGATCTACGAGATCGAAAAGGACTGGAACAAGTCGATCGAAACCGCCCGACGCCTTGAAACGATGGGCGCGGCTTCGCTGGAGAAGGAAGTCGCCCAGTTCCATTGCGAGCTGGCTCAGGAAGCGTTGCAGCAGAAAAGTCCGGATGAAGCACGTCGGCAGCTCGAACTGGCGTTGAAGGCGAATCCGCAGAGCGTGCGCGCGACGATCCTGTCCGGCGATGTCGATACTGCGGGTGGCGCGCAGGAAGCGGCCATTGCCCAGTGGCGACGCGTCGAGGAGCAGAATTCAGCCTACCTGCCGCTCGTCGCCGAGAAACTGATGAAAGCGTATCAGGCACTTGGTCGCGCGGAAGAAGGTGCGGATCTGCTGACGACATGGGTTGACCGCTATCCGTCCAACGATCTGCTGGATGTCGCCTATCAGTATGTCGCGTCGCTGCGCGGGTCGGACGCGGCGCATACCCTGGCGCGCACGCAGATGCAAAAGTCGCCGAATCTGGCGGGGATGACGCGGCTGCTGGAGGCGCAGCAGGCGACTGCGGAAGAGCCGCGCCGCAGTGAGCTGGAACTGATGCGCACGCTGATCCGCCAGCGAACCAAGAATCTGCCGCGCTACACATGCCAGAATTGTGGTTTCCGGGCGCGTCTTTTCTACTGGCAGTGTCCGGGCTGCAGCGGTTGGGAAACCTATGCTCCGCGCCGGGTCGAGCCGATTACCGCGTCGAACTGAGGGCCACACGCCGCATTTGCAGCATTTGATGACTGCTGCTGCGTCGACATGCGCCCTGCGCGGCGCTCCGCACCTGTTCAGCCGCCGGCCTGTCGACGCACCACACAGAACCGTAACTACCGGATTCGCGAACCGAGTCCATTACCGGAACACACTACCGGAGCGCGTATGAAAATCACTATTATCGGCACGGGCTACGTTGGCCTCGTCACGGGCGCGTGCCTTGCCGAAATCGGCAACGACGTTTTCTGTCTCGACGTCGATCCGCACAAGATCGAAATTCTCAACAACGGTGGCGTGCCGATCCACGAGCCGGGTCTGCAGGAAATCATCGCGCGTACCCGGGCGGCGGGCCGCATCACGTTTTCGACCGACGTCGAAGCGAGCGTCGCGCACGGAGAGGTTCAGTTCATTGCGGTTGGTACGCCACCCGACGAAGACGGCTCCGCGGATCTGCAATACGTGCTCGAGGCTGCACGCAAGATCGGCCGCTTCATGACCGACTACAAGGTGATCGTCGATAAATCGACGGTGCCGGTCGGGACGGCGCAGCGCGTGCGCGCCGTCATCGACGAGGAACTCGCAAGGCGCGGTCTCCCCGACAGTGCGCAACACGCGTTTTCCGTGGTGTCGAATCCCGAGTTCCTGAAGGAAGGCGCGGCGGTCGACGACTTCATGCGCCCGGATCGCATCGTGCTCGGTAGCGACGACGACGAAGCCGGCATGCGTGCCCGCGAAAAGATGAAGCGCCTGTACGCGCCGTTCAACCGCAATCACGAACGCACGCTATACATGGATGTCCGTTCGGCCGAATTCACGAAGTATGCGGCTAACGCCATGCTGGCCACGCGTATCTCGTTCATGAACGAGATGGCGAACCTCGCGGATCGCGTCGGTGCGGATATCGAAGCAGTGCGTCGCGGTATTGGCTCGGATCCGCGCATCGGCTACCACTTCCTCTACGCCGGTTGCGGCTATGGCGGTTCGTGTTTCCCGAAGGACGTACAGGCGCTGATACGCACCGCAAGCGAAACGGGCCCGGGCCTGCGCATCCTCGAAGCGGTCGAGGAAGTGAACCACGAGCAGAAGGAAGTGCTCGTGCGCAAGATTGCGAAGAAGCTCGGCGACGATCTGACTGGTCGCACCTTCGCTGTGTGGGGTCTCTCATTCAAGCCGAACACCGACGACATGCGCGAGGCCCCGAGCCGGCGCGTGATTGCGGACCTGCTTGCCCGCGGCGCGACCGTGCGCGCGTATGATCCGGTCGCGGTCGACGAAGCACGTCGCGTCTTCAGGCTCGATCTGGCTGACGTGCCTGAGCAGCTTGCGCGTCTGCATTTCACCAGCACGCAGGACGAGACGCTCGCCGGTTCCGATGCACTGGTGATCGTGACCGAGTGGAAGGAGTTCAAGAGTCCGGATTTCGTGCATCTAAAATCGGTGCTAAAGTCGCCGTTGATCTTCGATGGCCGCAACCTTTACGAACCCGAGGCGATGACCGAACTGGGCATCGACTACCACTCGATTGGACGTCCGCATGTCGAACTTTCCGAATCTGCGCTCAGCGCCTCAGCCAATGCCTGAGATCGCAACGCCGATCCCCGAGGTCGGAGCTGTGCCGCGCGCACGGCTCGCGGCCGCGCGCGTTCTGGTCGTCGGCGACGTGATGCTGGACCGTTACTGGTTCGGCGACGTGAACCGCATTTCCCCCGAAGCGCCGGTACCGGTCGTGCATGTGCAGAGGCAGGAAGACCGTCTCGGCGGCGCGGCGAACGTCGCACGAAATGCCGTGGCGCTCGGTGCGCAGACGGGGCTCCTGTGCGTGGTCGGTCATGACGAACCGGGCGAGACCATCGTCAAGCTGCTTGGCGAAAGTGGCGTGCACGCGCACCTCGAACGCGATCCCGCATTGCTCACGACGATCAAGCTGCGCGTGCTGTCGCGCCAGCAGCAGCTGCTGCGAGTAGATTTTGAAAACACCCCGGCACACGAGATCCTGCTGGCGGGCCTTGCCCGTTTCGATCAGCTGCTTGGGTCGCACGACGTGATCCTGATGTCGGATTATGCGAAGGGCGGTCTCACACACGTCACGCGGATGATCGCGAAAGCGCATGCGGCCGGCAAGCCAGTGCTGGTCGATCCTAAGGGTGACGACTGGGAGCGCTACCGTGGCGCAACGCTTATCACGCCCAACCGCGCCGAGTTGCGCGAAGTGGTCGGCCAGTGGAAATCGGAAGAAGACCTGCACGCCCGTGTGGCGAAGCTGCGTGAGTCGCTTGCGTTCAAGGCGCTTCTCCTGACGCGCTCGGAAGAGGGCATGACGCTCTTCTCCGACGAGGGTGTTCTGCACGCCTCGGCCGTTGCGCGCGAAGTGTACGATGTGTCAGGCGCGGGCGACACCGTGATCGCCACGCTCGCCGTGATGCTCGGCGCCGGACTGTCGCTCGTCGAGGCGGTCGCGCTGGCGAATCGCGCGGCCGGCATCGTGGTCGGCAAGCTCGGTACCGCCACCGTCGACTACGACGAACTCTTCCAGTGATATCGCGCGCCGCTTCGCGTTCCTTTGCGTTTCTTCGCGACGCGAGCGGCGTGCACCAGTTGAACTCCCTTACCGCAGGACGACCATGACCCTCATCGTCACCGGCGCAGCCGGCTTTATCGGCAGCAACCTCGTCAAGGCGCTCAACGATCGCGGCGAACAGCGCATCATCGCCGTCGACAACCTGACCCGCGCGGACAAGTTCAAGAATCTCGTCGACTGCGAAATCGACGACTACGTCGACAAGACCGAATTCGTCGAGCGCTTTGCGCGTGGCGACTTCGGCAAGGTGCGAGCGATCTTTCATGAAGGCGCGTGTTCGGACACGATGGAAACCGACGGCCGCTATATGATGGACAACAACTTCCGCTACAGCCGGGCGGTGCTCGATGCGTGCCTCGACCAGGGGGTGCAGTTTCTATATGCATCGTCGGCAGCTACTTACGGCGGCTCGAGCCGCTTCGTCGAAGAGCGCGAAGTGGAAAAGCCGCTCAACGTCTATGGCTATTCGAAGTTCCTGTTCGACCAGGTGATTCGCCGCGTGCTGCCCACTGCCAAAACGCAGATCGCCGGGTTCCGCTACTTCAACGTGTACGGCCAGCGCGAGACGCACAAGGCGCGCATGGCATCGGTCGCATTTCACAACTTCAACCAGTTCCGCGCCGAGGGCAAGGTCAAGCTGTTCGGCGAATACAACGGCTACGCCGCCGGCGAGCAGACGCGCGATTTCGTCTCCGTCGAAGATGTGGTGAAGGTCAACCTGTTCTTCTTCGACCATCCGGAGAAGTCGGGCATCTTCAATCTCGGCAGCGGCCGGGCACAGCCTTTCAACGACATCGCATCGACCGTCGTCAACTCGCTGCGCGCACTGAGGAACGAGCCGGCGTTGTCGCTCGCGGAGCAGGTTCAGCGCGGCTTGATCGAATACATTCCGTTCCCTGACGCGCTGCGCGGCAAGTATCAGTGCTTCACGCAAGCCGATCTCACCAGACTGCGTGCGGCCGGCTACGACGCTCCGTTCCTGAGCGTGCAGGAAGGTGTCGATCGCTACGTGCGTTGGCTATCTGGCCAGCTATAAAGCACTCGCGCGCGTCAATACACTGGAGTCTCCTGGTTGGCGGTCGTCGCTGGCCGGTTGTTCAAGGGAGATTCCATATGTTCAAAAAATTGCTTGTTGCGGCGGCGATGCTCGCCGCCTTCGGTCAGGTCTTCGCAGCGGTTGACGTGAACACCGCTAACGAAGACGCCCTGCGCGGCGTCAAGGGTGTCGGTCCGGCGCGCGCCAAGGCGATCCTCGACGAGCGCAACGCGCACGGTCCATTCAAGGACGCGGCCGATCTCAGCAAGCGCGTGAAAGGCCTCGGCGGGCACACCCTCGAGCGGCTGCAGGGTGAAGGCCTCGCGGTTGGACCGGCCGGCGCGCAGACCACGGCATCCGCGCAGGGCAAATCGGCCCCTGCTGAAGCAACGGGCGCAAAGAAAGACAATTCAACCGTAGTGGTGAAGAAATAGCGTGACGCGGGTGGTCGCGTGGGTGCGTACGCGGCCGCCCCAGCGTTCAGCGCAAGGTTCCGGTTCTGGTTGAGGCGTCAAGCGACACCCCTTCAGCCGTCATTCGGATGACTGGCTCCCGCGGTTTGTGCCGCGGGCTTTTTGCCTGAGAGGAACGATCTACCGGCAAAGCCGGAACGGCGTGCGTCCACACCGTCAAGAGGGGTGCACGGCAGGGGCGAGCGTCGTAGTTTAGAATCAATGGATTCCGCGCACCGCTTACACGCATTCGATATGGCTTACAAAACTATTGAAGACACGATCGGTAACACGCCGCTCGTGCAACTCGTTCGGCTTCCCGACGACGAAATACGCAGTCGCAACAATGTGATTCTCGGCAAGCTCGAAGGGAACAACCCGGCCGGTTCGGTGAAGGACCGGCCGGCGCTATCGATGATCAAGAAGGCGGAAGATCGTGGGCGCATCAGGCCTGGCGATACGCTGATCGAAGCGACGAGCGGCAACACAGGCATCGCGCTGGCGATGGCTGCGGCGATCCGCGGCTACAAGATGGTGCTGATCATGCCGGAAGACCTCTCGGTCGAACGTCGTCAGAGCATGGCGGCGTACGGTGCGCAGATCATGCTCACGCCTGTGACGGGCGGCATGGAATACGCGCGCGACCTTGCCGAGCAGATGCAGCGTGAAGGCAAGGGCACCATCCTCGACCAGTTCGCCAATCCCGACAATCCGCTCGCACACTACGAGACGACGGGCCCGGAAATCTGGAACGACACCGAAGGCCGCATCACGCACTTTGTCTCTGCGATGGGCACGACCGGCACGATCATGGGCGTGTCGCAGTATCTGAAAGAAAAGAACCAGGCGATCGAGATCATCGGCGCGCAGCCGGAGGAAGGTTCGCGCATTCCCGGCATCCGTAAATGGCCTGAAGCGTATCTGCCGAAAATTTTCGATCGCAGTCGTGTGGACCGCGTCGAGAACGTCAGTCAGGCAGCATCAGAAGCGATGGCACGGCGGATGGCCGCCGTCGAGGGCATCTTCTGCGGGATCTCCTCCGCCGGCGCCTGCGAAGTGGCGTTGCGTATCGCGCGTCAGGTTGAGAACGCGACGATCGTGTTCGTCGTGTGCGATCGCGGCGACCGTTACCTGTCGACGGGCGTATTCCCGGCTTGAGCGTCAGGGGCGTTCGCTGAAACGAAAAAGCGCCGGGTATTGCCGGCGCTTTTTTTATCCCACTGCGTGATCTGCATTGCAGATCACGTCGTCATGCTGCTTACTCCGCGTTGTTATCAGGCGCTGCAGGCGGTGCGCTGCCCGCGGCGGCATCGGTAGCCAGTTGCGCCTTGATTTTCTGGCCCAGTTGATACACCGCGAGCGCGTAGAAGAAGCTGCGGTTATAACGCGTCAGCACGTAGAAGTTCTTCAGGCCCAGCATGTATTCGGTAGCGCGGCCCGGCGTCGGCAGATCGATTACCGTGACAGGCGTGCCGGCTTCCGACGCGACGTCCAGCTCCGGCTCGTTCATCAGCATCCCGGCGCGCAGTAGCTGCGCGAGCGGCCAGTGCGGTTCTGGCTGGCCGTCCGCGGCAGCCTGGGCGACGCCCTGGCTGCCGGTGTCCGGCGCAATCCTCCACACGACGGGCCGGCCGTTCTCCCAGCCGTTCTGCTTCAGATAGTTCGCCACACTGCCGATCGCGTCGGCCTGGCTCGTGCGCAAATCGATCTGCTTGTTGCCTTCGAAATCGACTGCATACTGGACGATGCTGCTCGGCAGGAACTGTGGAATGCCGATTGCGCCCGTGTACGAGCCGAGCACCGAGTTCGGATCGAGTTGCGCGTCGCGAGTCCAGACAAGGAAGTCTTCGAGGTTCTTGCGGAACGTCGCCTGGCGGTCGGCGCGATTGGGCGTGTTCGGGTAATCGAAGGTCAGCGTAGTGAGCGAATCGAGCACACGGAAATTGCCCATGTAGCGTCCATAGATCGTCTCGACGCCGATGATGCCGACGATCATCTCGGGCGGTACACCGAACTGCTCATAAGCGCGCTGCAGCGTGGCCTGGTTGGCGCGCCAGAACTTCACGCCCGCAGCGACGCGCACCGGATCGAGGAAGCGCGCCTGATAGGCCCGCCAGTTCTTGATCGAAGGCGACGGCGATGGCGTGACGAGCTTCACCGCCGTCGCCGAATAGCTCGCGCGCGCGAACAGCGCGTGCAGTGCGGCTGGATCGAAATCGTAGCGCGCGACCATGTCGTCGATGAAGGCATTGACGTTCGGGTTGTTCGCGTAGCGCTGCGGGATGATTTCCTCTTCGAACGTCTGTCCCTGTGGCACGGCCTGCTGCGGCTGGCCTTGCGCGACGATGAGCGGCGGCCTTGCGGGAGCGGTCTGGGCCACGGCGGCATTGGCCGCAGCGAAGGCGCAGACCGCTACGGACAGTGCGGCGGCAAAGGACGTTACGCGCAGCCGGTTTCGTGCAGACAGAGCAAGCTTGACGGTCATAAGGGAGAGGAGCGGGTACGGTGCGAAGGGATTCGGCGCAGTATACCCGAGGCCATGCGCGGAACCATGACCAGAGCGCGTTTCGGCGTCCTGATGTGGTAACTTGATGGCTGGCGCGCTATCCAGGGTGCGCTCATATGGAAGGAGACATGCTGCGCACGCTCGACGCGTCGTGTGGCAAAAGAACACGCTTATGGCAACTGGCTTCTATTCCCACGCTGACTGTCTGCTGCACGAAATGGGGCAATGGCATCCCGAATGTCCAGCGCGCCTGCAGGCAATCGAGGATCAACTGATCGCAAGCCGTATCGACTCGCTGATCGAACGCGAGTCGCCGCCGCTCGTCGATGAGGCCGCGCTGCTGCGCGTGCATACCCAGGCGCACCTCGACTACATCCGCAGCCGGTCTCCAGGCAAGGGGTATGCGGAGATCGATCCGGACACGTCGATGAATCCGCATACCTTGCAGGCGGCATTGCGCGCGGCAGGCGCGGCGGTCGCGGCCACCGATGCCGTGATCGAAGGTCGCTACGACAACGCGTTCTGCAGCGTGCGGCCGCCCGGGCACCACGCGGAACCGGCCCGCGCAATGGGCTTCTGCTTCTTCAACAACGTGGCGATCGCCGCGCGACATGCGCTGGAAGTGCACGGCCTGCAGCGCGTCGCGATCATCGACTTCGACGTGCATCACGGCAATGGCACCGAGGCCGCTTTCGCGGGCGATTCGCGCGTACTGATGTGCAGCTTTTTTCAGCATCCGTTCTATCCGTTCACGGGCGCGGACAATCAGGCGCCCAACATGGTCAACGTGCCGCTCTCCGCGCGCACGACCGGCATGGTCATGCGCGAAGCCGTCGACCTCATGTGGCTGCCGCGTCTGCACGCATTCAAACCGGAGATGCTGTTCGTGTCGGCGGGCTTCGATGCGCATCGCGAGGACGATCTCGGCAACATGGGACTCGTCGAGGACGACTACGCGTGGCTGACGGGGCTGATTCGCGACATCGCCGAACGCTATGCCAAAGGGCGCATTGTGAGCACGCTGGAAGGCGGGTACAACCTGTCGGCGCTGGGGCGCAGCGTGGTCGCGCACGTACGCGCGCTCGCCGGTATCTGAAGCAGGGCGGTGAGAGAAGGGGTACGTCATGAGCAATCGGAACCCACAGGTTTCGCAGACAGCGAATGAGGGTGTGGAGCTTGTTGAAATCACGCACGACGCCTTTGGTGTTCCGGGCACCACGTGTCTGACGCTCAACCGTCCTGACGCGTTCAACGCGCTGTCGGAGCCGTTGCTCGACGCGTTGCAGTCTGCATTGGCGTCCCTCGCGCAAACGGAGGTGCGCGTGATCGTGATTGCCGGCGCTGGCCGTGCGTTTTGCGTCGGGCACGATCTCAAGGAGATGCGTGCGGCGCCGTCGCTTGCGTATTACCAGGAACTCTTCGCACGCTGCACGAAGATGATGCTGACGATTCAGCGGCTACCGCAGCCGGTGATCGCGCGGGTGCAGGGCGTAGCGACGGCTGCCGGTTGTCAGCTCGTCGCGATGTGCGATCTGGCCGTGGCCGCCGATACCGCGCGCTTCGCGGTATCGGGCGTCAATCTCGGGCTCTTTTGCGCGACGCCGTCGGTGCCGTTGTCGCGCAATCTGTCGCGTAAGGCCGCGTTCGAGATGCTCGTCACCGGTGAATTTATCGATGCGCACAAGGCGCAGTCGCTGGGTCTGGTGAATCGTGTCGTGGCCGCAGACGATCTCGACGCCGAAGTCGCAGCGCTCGCGGCCAGCATCTGCGCGAAACCGGCGCAAGCCGTGCGCGCGGGCAAGGGGCTCTTCTATCGCCAGCTCGAAATGGGCGTGGATGCGGCCTACCAGCTGGCAGGCCAGACGATGGCCTGCAACATGATGGACGATTCCGCGCTCGAAGGCGTCGAGGCGTTCATCGAGAAACGCGCGCCTAAATGGCGTCACTGATCTTGCACTGCTTCTAGCCGGCGCGAGCCGGAATCCATGCGGTCGAGAGCCTGCCTCTAATTCTCTCAGGTTATAAAAAAGTCGGAATTGATTATTAAAGAGAATGTCGACGATGCGGTAAAATCGCGCTTCAAATCCCAATAAAAGCAACGGCGGCCGAGTGTCGGAGCGCAAAACGCTCGTCGGACAAGCCCGCCGTTTAGTTTTTTTCATGATCGAACTACGCAATATTTCCCAGCGTTTCGCAGGTCCCCGGGGCTGGGTTGAAGCGCTGCATAACATCAATCTGTCGATTCCGGCGGGCGAAGTGTTCGGCATTATCGGGCGCAGTGGCGCGGGCAAGAGTACGCTCGTGCGCACCATCAACCTGCTGACCCGTCCGTCCGAAGGCAACATCGTCGTCAACGGCCGCGATCTCACGACGCTGCCCGCGGCGCAGTTGCGCGAGGCGCGTCGAGAGATCGGCATGATCTTCCAGCATTTCAACCTGCTCTCGTCGCGCACCGTCTACGAGAACGTCGCGCTGCCGCTCGAACTCGCCGGCATGAAGCGCGCCGACATCGAGGCGGCCGTGTTGCCGCTGCTCGATCTCGTCGGCCTGTCGGCGCAGAAGGACCGCTATCCGGCGCAGATCAGCGGCGGGCAAAAGCAGCGCGTCGGCATTGCGCGGGCGCTGGCGAGCAGGCCAAAGGTGTTGCTGTCGGATGAAGCGACGTCCGCGCTCGACCCTGAAACCACCCGCGCAATTCTCGACCTGCTCAGGCGCATCAATCGCGAACTCGGCTTGACAGTCGTGCTGATCACGCACCAGATGGACGTGATCAAGCAGGTCTGCGATCGCGTGGCCGTGCTCGATGCAGGGCGCGTTGTCGAGGAGGGGAAGGTCATCGATGTGTTCCTCCAGCCGCACCATGAAGTCACGCGTGCGCTGATCGGCGACGTGATCGCGCAGGACCTGCCACCCGCGATGAAGGCGCGCGTCGCCGGGCGTTTGAAGACGGGCAGCGGTCATCTGCTGCGTCTCGCGTTCACGGGCTCGGGTGTCGACCAGCCGATCCTGTCGGAGACGATTCGCCGCTACGAACTGGACTTCAACATCCTGCACGGCCAGATCGACGAAATCCAGGGGCAGGCGTTTGGCTCGCTTGCGGTGCTGGCGGGCGGCGAACCGCTGAAGGTCGCGCAGGCGCTCACGTATCTGCGCGAACAAGGTGTGGTGGTCGAGGAGATGTCGTATGTTGAGTGAAATGTTCGATATGTTCGTCCAGTCGTTCTGGGAAACGCTCGTGATGGTGGGCATTTCAGGACTGGTCGGCGCGGCGGCGGGTTTGCCGCTCGGCGTGCTGCTCTATCTGACGGACCGCAACGGCGTCCTGCAGAACATCGCCGTGAATCGCGTGATGGGCGTGATCGTGAACGCAGTGCGCTCGACACCGTTCATCATCCTGCTGGTCGCGGTAATTCCGTTCACGCGGCTGGTCGTGGGCTCGTCGATCGGTACGGCCGCCGCTGTGGTGCCGCTGACGATCGCCGCTGCCCCGTTCATCGCGCGTCTCGTCGAGACGGCGCTGCGCGAAGTCGACCGCGGCCTGATCGAAGCCGCACAGGCAATGGGCGCGACAACCAGCCAGATCGTCTTCAAGGTGCTGCTGCCGGAATCGCTGCCGGGCGTGGTGGCCGGGCTGACGATCACCTTTGTTTCGCTGGTCGGTTATTCGGCGATGGCCGGAGCGATCGGCGGTGGCGGGCTCGGCGATCTGGGTATCCGCTACGGCTATCAACGCTTTCTGCCGGAAGTCATGCTGACGGTCGTCGTGATCCTGATCGTTTTCGTGCAGCTGGTGCAGTCGTTTGGGGATTGGCTCGTGCGTCGTCTGAGCCATAAATAACAAGGGTTCCGTCAACGGACCCCGCTTGAACAGGTTGGAGAAAGGTCACTCATGCAACGTCGTTCGATTCTCAAGTTTGCGGCCCTGCTTGGCGCCGCGTCGCTCTTCGCTTCTGTCGCGCAAGCCGATGAAACGATCAAGGTCGGTGTTACCGGCGGTCCGCACGCGCAGATCATGGAAGTCGTGAAATCGGTAGCGGCCAGGAACGGCCTGAACATCAAGATCGTCGAATTCTCGGATTATGTGCAGCCCAACGCGGCGCTCGCGGGCGGCGATCTCGATGCGAACAGCTACCAGCACGACCCGTATCTGCAGGCGCAGGTGAAGGACCGCGGCTATAAGCTCATCAAGGTGGCGGACACCGTGACTTACCCGATGGGCATCTATTCGAAGAAGGTGAAGTCGCTTGCCGAACTGCAGCCGGGCGCGAAGATCGCGGTGCCAAACGATCCGACCAACGGCGGCCGTGCATTGCTGTTGCTGCAGAAGCATGGTCTGTTGAAGCTGCGTGCCGATGCCGGCCTGAAGGCTACACCGCTCGACATCGTCGATAACCCGAAGAAGCTGAAGATCGTTGAGCTCGACGCCGCGCAGATTCCGCGTTCGCTCGGCGACGTCGACGCGGCCGCGATCAACACGAACTTCGCGATGGAAGCGGGCCTGAAGCCGAAGCAGGACGCGATCGCCATCGAGGACGCGAACGGTCCGTATGTAAACATCATTGCGATCCGCGAAGCCGATCGCAACAAACCGTGGGTCGCGAAGCTCGTCGCGGCGTACCACTCCGCGGAAGTGAAGCAGTTTATCGAAGGTAAGTTCGGCGGCGCGGTGATCACGGCGTGGTAAGCCGCGACGCCCGCATTCGTAGGCTGATCAAGCGCAATCTCGAAATTAGGGGCGTCAGTAGGAACCCGGGCTTGTCGTTCGGGTTTTTTTGTCGTTAAAATAGTACGATCGTTCGATATTGTTGAGCCGCTGCCGAAGCGCGCTATCTTCGATGCAAACAACCGGCGGGCGCGGTTGCCGCGAAGGCAGTCGTTATAATGTCCGTTGGGTTGACGTATTCGTAACTTTGGAGCGTGTGCATGAAAATCCTGGTGCCTGTGAAGAGAGTGGTCGATTACAACGTGAAAGTCCGGGTGAAGTCGGACGGCACGGGCGTCGACATTGCCAATGTGAAGATGTCGATGAACCCGTTCGACGAGATCGCGGTTGAGGAAGCCGTGCGTCTGAAGGA
>NZ_JBNDKT010000049.1:0-38535 GCF_050435685.1 Paraburkholderia sp. GAS448 | reverse complement strand
CGACACATCAGGAAAAGACGCGTCTTCGGCGCCTTTCTTTTGCCTACTTTTCTTTGGCAAGACAAAGAAAAGTAGGTGCCGCCCCGCACAGGGGCGACGCCAATAAACCACAAGCAAATCAAGGAAAGGCACCAAACCAAAACCAAAAAACTTGCGCAAACCCCCGGATGGGTGAATCATCAACGATTCCCGCCACCACAGCCAGCAGCCCGCAAAACCAGCCGCCTGCAAGGCAAAAAGCAACTGATCTCGCTATGTCAACAACCATCCCTTGCCCCGACGTCGAATCCCTCGACGCGATCCTCCCCGAAGAACCGCTGCTGATGATGGGCGCAGGCCCGGTGCCGATTCCCGCCGCGGTGGCCAAGGCGAACACGATCGTCATCAATCACCTCGGTGGCACGATGGTCAAGGTGATTGGCCAGGTCAAAACGATGGCGCGTTACGTCTTTCAGACTCAGTCGAAATGGGTGCTCGGCGTCGCGGGCCCAGGTTCGGCCGCGATGGAAATGGCCATCTCCAATCTCGCCTGGACGGGCACGCGAGTACTCGCGATCAAGAACGGTTTCTTCAGCGAACGGATGGCCGAAATGGGCCGTCGCGTCGGTGCACACGTCGCCATTCTCGACGTCGCCGACCGCTCCGTGGCCAGCCTCGAACAGGTTGCCGATGCGATTCGCCGCGAGCGTCCGGAAATCGTCACGATTGTCCAGGGCGAAACGTCGAACACGGTCTGGAATCACCATCTGAAAGACATCGCCGCGCTGGCGAAGGCAGCTGGCGCGCTCGTCGTCGTCGATGCGGTCTGCACGCTCAGCACGATGCCCCTCGAAATGGACGCCTGGGGTATCGATGCAGTGATCACGGGTGGGCAAAAGGGCCTGTCGTCGATTCCCGGTGTGTCGCTGATCGCGTTTTCCGATGCCGCCTGGGCGCGCGTCAAAGGCCGCAGCCAGCCGAATGCGCACTGGTGCCTCGATGCATCGCTCGCGGAAAACTTCTGGCACAACGCCGGCTATCACTACACGGCACCGGTGTCGGGCGTCCTCGCGTTGCACGAGGCGCTGCGGCTCGTGTGCGCGGAAACGCTCGAGAAGCGTTTCGCCCGCCATCTGAAGTGCTCAGTCGCTCTGCAGGAGGGCGTCACGGCGCTCGGCCTGCAACTCTATACACCGCGCGATTGCCGTCTGAATTCGGTGGTCGGTATTGAGGTGCCCGCGGGACTGAGTCCTGGCGACATCTGCGGCCACATCTCGCGGCAGCATCAGGTGGAAATCTCAGGATCGTTCGGCTTGCCGATCGTGCGCATCGGACAGATGGGCGAGCAGTGCCGGGAGCACAACCTGTTCAGGACGCTTCACGCGCTGGGCCGCACGATGGTCGATCTCGGCGTGGCAGTCGATCTGCCGGCGGGCGTGGCGGCGCTGGAGAAGTCGCTATCGGGTGGATCGCGCGCAACGGCTGCGCGCTGAAAGTGAACGGATACGCGTGCCGTGCTGGCGCGCGTATCGTCCGTTGACTATTGCGCGTGGGTCTAAGCGAGGCCTGCAGGAAGGTCAGGTCGCAGCGGGTGCATTCGGCACCCGCGTGTGGCGTAGATACAGCATGGTCGAAAGTGCGACGGCTGCGGCCGAGGCGACCGCGGCAAACAGAAACACCGACCCGTACCCGAACTCTCCGGCGATATATCCCGCGAGCGGCCCGGTAATCCCCAGCGACAGATCGAGAAACACGGAATAGGCCGACAGCGCCGCCCCACGGCTCGCCGGCGGCACGAGCGCGACCGCTTCGACACCTAGAGCGGGGAACACCAGCGCGAAACCGAAGCCGGTCAACGCTGCACCGGCAAGCGCAAAGTGAGGCTCAGGCGCGAGCCACAACATCAGCAAGCCCGCGCATTCAAACGAAAACGACGCTATCGCCACGCGAAACCCGCCATACGTCTTGATCGTATTGGCGAACAGGAGGCGTGAGCCGACGAACATGGTGCCGAACACGGTCAGCGAAAGTGCCGCGTTGGGCCAGTGCCTTGCGGCATAGAACAGCGTGATGAAGGTCGCAATGGAGCCGAAGCCGGCCGACCCGAGTGCGAGCCCGATCCCATGCGGTAGCACGCGGGTGAACACGCTGCGATACGACATCCGCTCGCCGTGTACGAGCGGCACCGCGGCAATCAACCGGGCGAGGTAGTAGCCAAGCGCAGCCAGGGCGACCACCACAAAGCCCAGCGCCTCGAATCCGACCTCATGAACGATCGCCACGCCAAGCGGCGCGCCGATCGCGAGCGCGCCGTAGGTGGCGATGCCGTTCCACGAAATCACCCGCGCGTTATTCGTCGTACCGACCCGGCCGATGCCCCACAGAATCGCGCCGGTGCCGCACAGGCTTTCGCCGAAGCCGAGCACAAGCCGGCTTAGCACCAGAAGCGTCAGGCTCGCCACGGACCAGCGTCCGCACAGCACGGCGAGCAGCAGCAGCACGCCACTCACCCCGCAGCCGATCAGGCCGATCGAGACGGTCTTCTTCGGCCCGAGCGTATCGGCCGAGCGCCCCGCGAGAGGGCGCGACGCGAGCGTTGCGAAGTACTGCACGCTGATGGCCAGTCCCGCGAGGATCGCGCTGTATCCGAGGTCGTTGTGTACGTAGCCCGGCAGGACCGCGAGCGGAATTCCGATCGTCAGGTAGCAAAGAAACGTGAAAAACACGACCGGAATGATATGGAGCGTGGTCGCAAATTCGCTGCGGGATGTGGCTGAGTCGGCAGACATGGGGAAAACGAGACTTGAAAACGGCAGGAAGCCGTGATTTTCCCATGGAACCGGTTCTCGTGCAGAAGCTGCTTAATAAATTCGCACTCAGAAAAACAGGTGCCGAACGCGTCTTGGGTCTTCAGCCGCGCAAATTCGCCTGGCGGCGCAGTTTGCACGCAATCCGCCGTGCCGACGTCGCTGGCAGAGAATCAACAAATTAACAAATAACAGTCTGAAAATGACAAATCGGCATAAGCGCGCGTGGAAATTCCTTACGCAATTTATCGCCCAGACGATATGTCCCGCATGCGATTCAGCCTATGGGTTGTGAATATTGATGATGTTAGTTTTCGAACCATTGCGTAGCACTGACCCCGTGGACGCACAAAACCGGGAAGAACCATGAGCCAGCCGATCCGCTTTTACCACCGCAACGCGATTCGCGAAGTCAGCGATGCGCCCGTCACCCGTACCGTCCTGCAGTACCTGCGCGAGGACGCGCACTGTACCGGCACCAAGGAAGGCTGTGCCGAAGGCGACTGTGGCGCCTGCACGGTCGTCATCGGCGAGCGCGATGAAGCGGGCGGCGTCAACTTCAAGGCGGTCAACGCCTGCATCCAGTTCCTGCCGACGCTCGATGGCCGCGCTCTGTTCACGGTCGAAGACCTGCGCCAGCCTGACGGCTCGCTGCATCCGGTGCAGCAGGCGATGGTGGACTGTCACGGCTCGCAATGCGGCTTCTGCACGCCGGGCTTCGTGATGTCGATGTGGTCGCTGTATGAGAAGCATGGCCACGAACACAGCTGCGCGAACAAAACGGTGCCGTCGCGCGCCGACATCAGCAACGCGCTGACGGGCAACCTGTGCCGCTGCACCGGCTACCGCCCGATCGTCGATGCCGCGGTGCGCATGTTCGAGGCGCCCGCGCCGAAAGCGCCGGTCGACGTTGCCGCGCTCGCCCGCACGCTCGCCACGCTCGAACGCGACCACACCTTCCACTACGAACACGCCGGCCAGCAGTTCGACGCGCCGCGCACGGTCGATACACTCGCGCAGATCAAGTCCGCGCAGCCAGCCACGCGCATTCTCGCGGGCAGCACCGACATCGGCCTGTGGGTGACGAAGCAGATGCGCGATCTCGGCAACATTGTCTACGTCGGCCAGATCGGAGCGCTGCAGCGGATCGCTACCTCGGCTGACTGGATGGAGATCGGCGCGGGCGTGACCGTCGAAAGCGCTTATGGCGAACTCGCGAAGCACTATCCCGAACTTACGGAAATGTGGCAGCGTTTCGCGTCGCTGCCGATCCGCAACGCGGGCACGCTCGGCGGCAACATCGCGAACGGCTCACCGATCGGCGATTCGATGCCCGGCCTGATTGCGCTCGGTGCGCGCGTCGTGCTGCGTGGCGGTGACACTGAACGAGAACTGCCGCTCGAAGAGCTGTACCTCGCCTATCAGAAGAAGGATATGGCCGAGCATGAATTCGTCGTCGGCCTGAAGGTGCCGACGCGCACCGCCGCCCGCAAGCATCTCCAGTTCCGCACCTACAAGATCTCGAAGCGTTTCGACTCCGACATCTCGGCGGTCTGCGCGGCGTTTTCGTTTATCGCCGATGGCGAGACGATCCGTGAACCACGCATCGCGTTTGGCGGCATGGCCGCGACGCCGAAGCGCGCGACGCACGCCGAAGCCGTGCTGAAAGACGCCGACTGGCACGAAGCCACCGCGCAGGCCGCGATGATCGCGCTCACGAACGACTACGCGCCGCTCTCCGACATGCGCGCGACGGACACGTATCGCCTCGACGCGGCGAAGAACACGCTGTATCGCTTCTGGCTCGAAACGCGTCCGCACGATCCGCTGCCGAAGGAAGCGCTCGACGTGCGCGCAGTGGAAGCCGCAGGCGCCTAAACAACCTCGAGGATACGGAGACCCATTCGAATGAACCAGCACGCCGAACCGTTCCTGAAGGACGCCCGAGAGCGCGAGGACACCCTCGCGAATTTCACCCAGGTCCATGTGTCGCGCCCGCACGAATCCGCGCATCTGCATGTGAGCGGCCGCGCCACCTATACCGATGACATTCCGGTCGTCGCCGGCACGCTGCATGCCGCGCTCGGTCTGTCGGCGAAGGCGCACGCGAAGATCGTGTCGATGTCGTTCGACGCGGTGCGCGCAACGCCCGGCGTCGTCGCCGTTTTCACGGCCGACGACATTCCCGGCGCCAACGACTGCGGCCCGATCATCCACGACGACCCGGTGCTCGCGGACGGCGTCGTGCAATACGTCGGTCAGCCGATGTTCATTGTCGTTGCGACCTCGCACGAAACGGCGCGGCTCGCGGCGCGCCGGGCGCAGGTCGTCTATGAAGAACTGCCGGCGATCCTGACCGCGCAGCAGGCGCGCGCCGCGAATTCGTACGTGCTGCCGCCGATGAAACTCGCGCGTGGCGACGCCGGCACGAAAATCGCGCGCGCGGCGCATCGCGATGCCGGCGAGATGACGCTTGGCGGACAGGAACAGTTCTACCTTGAAGGGCAAATCTCGTACGCGGTGCCGAAGGACGACGACGGCATCCATGTCTGGTGCTCGACGCAGCACCCGAGCGAAATGCAGCATCTCGTCGCGCACCTGCTCGGCGTGCAGTCGCATAACGTGCTGGTCGAATGCCGGCGCATGGGCGGCGGCTTCGGCGGCAAGGAGTCGCAATCGGGCCTCTTCGCCTGCTGCGCGGCGCTCGCTGCATGGAAGCTGCTGTGCCCCGTGAAGCTGCGCCCGGACCGCGACGACGACATGATGGTCACCGGCAAGCGCCACGACTTCCACTACACGTATCAAGTGGGCTACGACGACGACGGCCTGATCGACGGCGTATCCGTCGACATGACCTCGCGCTGCGGCTTTTCCGCCGACCTGTCCGGCCCGGTGATGACGCGCGCCGTCTGTCACTTCGACAACGCCTACTGGCTGCCGGATGTGTCGATCGCCGGTTTCTGCGGCAAGACGAACACGCAGTCGAATACTGCGTTTCGCGGTTTCGGCGGACCGCAGGGCGGCTTCGCAATCGAATACATCATCGACGATGTGGCGCGCTCGCTCGGTCTCGATTCGCTCGATGTGCGCCGCAGGAATCTCTACGGCAAGACCGAACGCAATCTGACGCCGTATGGCCAGACCGTCGAAGACAACGTGATCCACGAACTCCTCGACGAGCTCGAAGCCACCAGCGACTACCGCGCCCGCCGCGCCGCCGTGCGCGAATTCAACGCCTGCAACACGGTGCTGAAGAAGGGCCTCGCGCTCACGCCGGTCAAGTTCGGCATCGCGTTCAACGTCACGCACTTCAACCAGGCGGGTGCGCTCGTTCATATCTACACCGATGGCTCGGTGCTCGTGAATCACGGCGGCACCGAGATGGGCCAGGGGTTGAACACGAAGGTGGCGCAGGTCGTCGCGCACGAACTCGGCATTCCGTTCAGCCGCGTGCGCGTCACCGCGACCGACACGAGCAAGGTGGCGAACACCTCCGCGACGGCTGCATCGACGGGTTCCGACCTGAACGGCAAGGCCGCGCAGGATGCCGCGCGCCAGTTGCGCGAACGCCTCGCAGCGTTCGCCGCTGAGCGCTTCGGCGCGGGCGAGGTGAGCGCCGCGAACGTGCGCTTTGCCAACGATAGCGTCGTGGTGGGCGATGCCGCGGTGCCCTTCGAAGAGATCGTCGCGAAGGCGTATCTTGCGCGCGTGCAGTTGTGGTCGGACGGCTTCTATGCGACGCCCAAACTCTACTGGGACCAGGCGAAACTGCAGGGCCGCCCGTTCTACTATTACTCGTATGGCGCGGCCGTGTCGGAAGTCGTGATCGACACGCTCACCGGCGAAATGCGCGTGCTGCGCGCCGACGCGCTGCACGATGTGGGCGCGTCGCTGAATCCGGCGCTCGATGTCGGCCAGGTTGAAGGCGGCTTCATTCAGGGCATGGGGTGGCTCACGACCGAAGAACTGTGGTGGAACCCGGGTGGCAAACTGATGACGCACGCGCCGTCCACCTACAAGATTCCGACCGTCAACGACACGCCGCCGGACTTCCGCGTCAACCTCTTCAAGAACCGGAATGCGGAAGACAGCATCCATCGCTCGAAGGCGGTCGGCGAGCCGCCGTTGCTGCTGCCGTTCTCGGTGTTCTTCGCGATCCGCGATGCGGTGGCGAGCGTCGGCGACTACAAGGTCAATCCGGCACTCAACGCGCCCGCGACCAGCGAGGAAATTCTCAAGGCCGTCAACGCAGTGCGGGCCGCGACAGCGGATCGTCGCTGATAGCTGGAGTCGCGAAGATGCTGGCAATGAATGCAAACCCGCCCATCCGGATCGGCCGGCGCGGCCCGGCCGCACCGGTTCTGCCGCCGATGCACGTCGTGCTGTTCGGCGCGGGGCATGTCGGCCACGCGCTGGTCGCGTTGCTGGGGCGCCTGCCGTGCGTGGTGCAGTGGGTGGACGAACGCGACGAACTGTTCCCCGACGAAGTGCCGGCAAACGTGCAGATCGAAGCCACCGACACGCCCGACGCCATCGTCGACGACGCACCACAAGGCGCGTACTTCCTCGTGATGACGCACAACCACGCGCTCGATTTTTCGCTCGCGGCGCGCATCATGCGGCGGCGCGACTTCACCTACTTCGGGATGATCGGGTCGAAGACCAAGCGCGTGAAATTCGAGCGCAGGCTGATTGAACGCGGCATCGATCCGGAGCGGCTCTGCGAGATGACCTGTCCGATCGGCGTGCCCGGCATCGTTGACAAGGCGCCGACGTCGATTGCGGTGGCCGTGTCTGCCGAACTTTTCAAGGTGCGCTCGCAACAGGCGGTGCGTGTGCCTTGTGTCGCTTCGCTGGAAGGGGTTTGACGAAGAGCTATCACCCAATGCGGGTCGCACGCGTCTGCACGCCGCCTGCGTGCAGCGCCGATCGGCGCTTGCCCTTCGCGGTACTCAACTGACCGCGGAGGCCGCCTTCGCCGACAGGGCGCGCTTCCTCGCCCGCCCCGTCCCGCGCGTCACCAGTTCGTCCGACACCTGCGCCATCAATCCACGCAGCCAGCCAACATCGCTTGGCCGGTCCGGCTGCGGATGCCACATCTGATAACACTTGATGCGCGGGAACGCGATCGGCGCCTCCACGACCGCGAGCGGCAGGATGTTCGCGTAGTGCGTAGCGAAGCGGCGTGTCGTCGTAAAGATCAGATCCGATTGCAGCAGCACCTGTGGCACGAGCCCGAAGTAGGGCAGCGTCGTTACGATGCGCCGCGCAACCCCCGCTTTCGCGAGGCCGAGATCGATCGCGCTGGCGCTCGCGCCGGTGTACGGCGTGGGCGCGAGGTGCGCGGCGGCCAGATACGCTTCGCGCGTGAGCGGGGCCAGCGCGAGCGGATGATTGGCGCGCATCAGACAGACCACGGTGTCGGAGAAGAGGTCGCTGCGTTCAAAGCGCGTATCGGGCCTGGGCCAGTTGCCGATCACCAGATCGAGTTCGCCTGCGTCGAGGGCGGCCGTGTGGTCGAGCGTCGGATATAGCGAGTCGATTTCCAGACGCGCATGGGGCGCCGCTTCCCGGAAACGTGCGATCACGGTCGGCATGAAGAAATCGTTCAGATAGTCGGGCGCCGCGACCCGGAATGTGCGTCGCGAGCGCGCCGGATCGAAGTCGCCGTGCGGCGTGGCGACGAAATCCACGTCACGCAGCACCCGCTGAGCCGAAGCGAGCAGCGACTCGCCATATTCAGTCGGCACCATGCCGGCCTTGCCCCGCACGAGAATCGGATCGTTCAGCGTTTCGCGCAGTCTGCGCAAGGCGGTGCTGATCGCGGGCTGCGTCTGGTTCAGCCGCAGGGCGGTTTGCGTGACGCTGCGCTCGACGAGCAGCGTGCGCAGCACGCGCACGAGCCAGATATCCAGAGAGGCGGCGGTGTCGTCCATACTCGGGTAGGCAGATGGGCCGGCAAGATCAGCAGGCAAGGGAACCCAGGTAGTGTGTCGTATGGAACCGGGCGCGAGGCGCGCAAAGTCCCTGACCGAAGTCCATAACCTTAGGCCTCTTCGCCACGCGCCGGCCATAGCGGACGTCGTATGGCCGGCATCACGGGAGAGTAGAGCGGCCGCTGCCCATCGTGCCCCGGCGCCGCGTCATCCACATCAGCCGCGCTGGCTGGCGAAGCGTCAGCCGGCAGCGCGCGTCACTCGTCTTTCTTCAGACCTGACGGCAGTGTACTGATCCGCTTCACTTCCTTCGAGTCCAGCCAGTTGGGTGTGCGCGCGCAGTACAGCACCATTGGCAACGCGTCCTCGCCCCAGAAGAGCTGTTTATTGAGCCAGAAGGTCGGCACGCCGAACACGCCTAGCGCGGCTGCGTCGGCAGTGTTCCGGCGCAACTGTTCCTTCGTTTCCTCCAGTTCGACGAGTGCAGCGCCGTCCGGCGCACCCACGCGCTCACACAGCGCGGCAAAGCCTTCGTCGGTGGTCGGATCACGGCCGTCGTGCCAGATGAAGCGGAAAATCTCGAGCGTGCACGCGACGTCCGCCTTCAGTGCAGTGGCGAGCCGCATGACCTTCGTCGTATCGAACGGATGAGCGGGTGGCATCTTGAACGGAATGCCGAGCTGCTCCGCCCTGAACAGCGCGTGCCGGTAGATGAAGACACGCTTCTCCGGCACGTCGGACGCCGGGAGTTGCCCCCAATGCCTGTACAGGTCGGCCAGCACCACCGGCGTAAATACAAATGGCATCCCCGGCCACTTGTCGTGCTGTTCGAGCAGCAGATACGTGAACGGCGAACCAACGTCGTAAAACCACAGCGGGTGCCTGGGGTCGATAGGCTGAGTCATGTGGGTCTCCCTGATTTCCCTGTTCCCAGGGCGCAATGTCTGCTCGCCTGGCGATTCTGATTAGATCTTACGCAAACGCGCACCCCAATGCAGCGCGCTTGCATCGCTTTATCTTTTCAGCGCGTGCCTAATGGGTAGGTTGCCGGTCGTTCAAGCCGGCTGGGCTGGCGGAGCGGTGCGGTCGTCGCTGCCGCCGGCCCCGGATGGCCCCGCGTCAGACGACGCTTGCGGCGTCTCCTCCGTCGCCGTGTCGAGCGGATGAATGAGGCGCTGGCGGACAAAGCCGATATGCTCGCGCAGCACGTAGAACTGGTCGGCGTATGCGAGCGGCATCTTGAGTCCGTTGACCGAGTCCTCGATTGCATCGATCCGCGCCAGTAGCGCCTTGCGGTCCGCCGGTGACGTTTCGCCCATCGCCTCCCGCTCGATCGCAATCAGCGCGCCGTACCAGCGGTAGATGCGCGATTTCACGCGCCACGCATACAGCGACGGCACCAGCCGCATGCCCGGAATCAGCACGACGATGATTGGGACGAGCAGCACGAGCAACCGGTCGGCGAGGCTCGCGAGCCAGAACGGCAGCGTACGGTAAAGAAAGCTCTTGCCCGACTGGTAATAGCGCGCGGCGTCGTCGCTGATCGGGAAATCGTGTGCGAGCGGCGCGGGGAACTCGCCGGCGCGCTGGAGGATGGTCGCCTTGCCATGCACTTCGCGGGCCGCCTCGATCAGCAGATCGGAGAGCGCCGGATGCAGCGAATCGCGCGCGATCAGTTCGGCGGTCGGCGCGACCGTGTGGATGTCGAGCGCCGGCTGGTTCCGGCCAAGGTCGAACGAGCCCATCGGCAGCGTGACCGCGGTCAGGTAAGGGAAGCGCCGCGTGAAGGCGTCGATCTGCGTGAAGCTGTAGAACGTCACGTTCGGCGTGCGGTAGAGCTTGCCCATCACGGGCGGCTGCGCGGAGTCGCCGGTCAGAAACGCCGCGTCTATCTTGCCGTCGATCAACGCCTGCGCGGCGTCGTCGCCGGAAAGCGGCAGCAGCTTCGTCGCCCCGCCCGGGGTGATGCCGTTCGCCTTCAGCAGCGTGAGTGCGAGTTCGTGTGTGCCGCTTCCTTCGGCGCCGATGGCGATGCGCTGGCCCTTGAATTCCGACAGCCGCGCGACGAACGGGCCGTGATAGAAGATCGCGAGCGGGATATACGACACGCTGCCGAGCGACATCACCCCCTTGATCATGCCCGGCGGCGCGATGCCGTCCTGCACGAAGCCGACATCGACCTTCGAGTTGGGATCGGTGAGGCGCTTGAGGTTGTCGAGCGAGCCCTCCGACGACAGCACGTTGAGCGTGATGCGGTTGCGCGCGAGGATGGCCTTGTACTGCTGCGCGGCGTTCCAGAACGTGCTGCCTTCGGGGCCCGCGCTGATGGTCAGCGTGCTGGGCGGCGCCGGCTGGATGAGGCGCACGGCGAGCCAGATCGCGGCGGCGCTGATGAGCAGGATGGGTCCGAACGACACCGCGAGGTCACGCCACGAAATGGCCACGAAGCGGGCGACGAGGCGAGGTGGTTTCCGTCTGGCGGGGCTGGAGGAGTCGTTAGGATCGGTAGGGCCCTGAGGGCCGTTGGGAGACTTCATCGGATCGGCTGACGGCTGATTGCAACAGACGGTGAAAGGTCGCCACGTCCTGCGACAGGGCGGGCGGGGCATGCTCGCGCCGATGGTACCTGAGATTCGTCCCGCAACGGCACTGCCTGGCGGCCGCTGCCGGGACAAACGCGTAACAAAACGTGAAACGAGCGTGCAGCCGGTGCGAAACGGATGTCAAACGGATGTCAAGCGGGCGTCAAACGCGCCGAAACCCAGGCGTGAAATGCGGTCGCGTTGCGCAACCGCTTCGTTTCACGTGACGAAACAGTATCCCGTAAACCCTTTGCGCTTCTGTCGCGCGTGGATTAAATTGGCATCGCTGCCGCAATCAGCCATTGCGCAGCGCGACCCGGCGTTCAGAGAAGAACCGGGCGTGCTGTGCGATTTCGCGGCAGGCTGGCCAGCGCTCCGCCCAGCGGTTCGCGCCGGCCGCTGCCCCGCTTGCCTCTCGCAATCCGTGTCGAAGCCAAAGTCGGCCGTCGCAAAGCTGCGCCCCGTGAGCGCCGCGACGGGCCGCCGGTAGTCGTAACGAAGCCGCTCGGTTGATGCGGTCCAAAACCGAAGTAAAAGGAGAAATCATGAAATCGGTCGACTTTTTGAAGGCGTTGGGTGGAGTCGTGTGTGTGGTGGTGGCGTGCAATGCGTACGCGCAATCGAGCGACGCCATGGAGGCGAGCGGTACGATGGCCGCTCCCAACGCGAAGAGTGTGAAGAAGGCGGATCATTCGCTCGGCCTCGCCGTGCGTAAGGCGCTCGCCAAGGGCAATATCGACGTGTCGAGCGTGGACGTGCGGGCGCGCGGCGGCGTCGTGACGCTGACCGGTAAGGTGCCTGAAGCCGACCAGATCGAAAAGGCGGGCACGCTGGCGCAGGGTGTCGCTGGCGTGACTTCGGTCACGAACAAGCTGACGCAGAAAGAGCAGTAAGCGGCAGTTCGCCGGTGGCGGGCAGGGTGCCCGGAATGCCCTGAAGCGTCCTGACGACGCCGGTCACGCCTTTGTCACACAGCCTCGCGCGGGCGGCTGGGGCACGGGTGCCGATGGTGAATCTGATGACGAGCGGGTCCCGGTGAAAACCGGGGCCCGTTTTTACCTGTGAGAGACGTGTTCCTGTCCTTCGTTCAGGTGGGCCGTGCGATCCCTGCCAGGGCGGCAGCGCACGCGCCGGGGGCGCCAGTTCCGGCCGTTGTTTGAAGCGGGTCTCGCAGTGTCGCGTTAGTCCTGAGTGTGTCGGGCCACAGAAGATCTGTTATTCGCGGCATACTGTGATAACGCCTGATGCGAACTCCGCTGGAGGAACGACATGGAACAGCAACAGGGTTTCCGCGAACTGCCGGCCGGCGAGCAGGCGGCGTTCGAACTGGCATGCGAACGCTACGGCTTTGCGCCGACGCAATTCGAGATCACGGGGTTCACCGAAGAGACCGACGTTGCGCACGGCCGTTTTGTGACGGTCCGGCGCTACGGTGGTCGCGCGCAGTCTTATCACGCGGACTGCGTCGGCCAGTGGGTCAGGGAGTTCGAGGTCGACCTGACCTGCCGGTTCTTCAAGTAGCGGCGCTGGCCGCGGCCCGGCCAGCTTCAGGCATCGTCATCAGGCCATCACCAGCTTCACGCCGACGAGCGTCAGCGTGGCGGCGAGGATGTTGCGCAACAACGCGTCCGGCGCCCGTGACGACAGATAGCTGCCGAGCGCGATGCCCGGCAGCGAGCCCACCAGCAACGACAGCAGCAGCGACCAGTCGATCGACCCCAGCAGCCAGTGGCCAGCGCCCGCGAGCAGCGTCAGCGGCACCGCGTGGGCGATGTCGGAGCCGACGATGCGCGTCGTCGGCAGTGTCGGGTACAGCAGCAACAGCACCGTCACGCCGATTGCGCCGGCTCCCACCGAGGTCAGCGACACCAGCGCGCCCAGCACGGCGCCCGTCAGGATGGTCAGCCAGAAGGTGCGTACCGGAGCAGGCGCCCGCTGGTGGCGCGCCGCGAAGGCGGCAAGTTGCGGCCGGAACACGAGCGCCACTGCGGTGATCAGCAGCGCGACGCCGAGCACGATCTGGATCAGCGAACTCGTACGCGGGCTGTCCATGCCATAGCGATGCAGCAGGATCAGCGTGATGGTTGCAGCCGGCACGCTGCCGCAGGCGAGGCGCAGCGTGACACGCCACTCGATCGAGCCCTTCAGCCCATGCACGAGCGTGCCCGTCGCCTTGGTCGCGGCCGCGTAGAGCAGGTCGGTGCCGACAGCGGTTGCCGGGTGGATGCCGAACAGCAGCACGAGGAGCGGTGTCATCAGCGAGCCGCCGCCGACGCCTGTCAGCCCGACGAGAAAGCCGACGCCGAGGCCGGATGCGGAATACAACAGGTTGATATGGGGTAGTGACATCGTGCGAACCGCGGGCGGCCTGATCGGGTGGCGAACCGCGTCGAACGCGATGTGCCGGGGTGGACACTCGAGGTCGTGCGCGGTGAAAATTCGCTATTGTCGCAAAAACCGGCGGTATCGCGTATTGGGCGCGCGTCATGGCCGGCATCGCACCGTCTGTTTTCGTTGGCCGCAGATGGCTGCGAGACACGTCCGCTCTCGTCCCGCACACCGATAAAAATGAATCCCGGCGTCGTCTACGCATTTCTCGCATTCACGCTCTGGGGGCTGTTTCCCCTCTATTTCAAGGCTCTGCACCAGATCTCCGCGCTCGAGATGCTCGCGCACCGGATGGTCTGGTCGATGCTGTTCCTGTTCGTCGTGCTGACGGTGCGTCAGCAATGGCGCTGGCTCGGCCCGGTGCTGCGCGACCGGCATCTGCTCGGGCGCTTCGCGGCGAGCGCGGTGCTGCTGTCGACCAACTGGGGCATCTACATCTGGGCTGTCAACGCGGGGCATATCGTCGAGGCGAGTCTCGGGTACTTCATCAATCCGCTGATCAATGTGCTGTTCGGCCTCGCGTTCCTGAACGAGCGCCTGCGTCGCGTGCAGTGGCTGGCGGTGGCGATAGCTGCGGCCGGCGTGCTCTGGCTGACGTGGGAAAACGGCCAGCCGCCGTGGATCAGCCTTGCGCTGGCGGTCAGCTTCGCGGGCTACGGGCTCCTGCGCAAGATCGCGAAGCTCGGCGCACTCGAAGGGCTGACGCTCGAGACCGTGCTGCTCTTTCCTGTCGCGTTGCTCTATCTCGCGCTCCTCGCCTTGCGCGGGACGAACGCGTTTGTCAACGCTTCATGGGGCGTCGAGGTGCTGCTCATGCTGGCAGGGCCGATCACGGCGATCCCGCTGCTGCTTTTTGCGGCGGGCGCCCGGCGCATTCCACTGTCGATGCTCGGCCTGATCCAGTATGTGACCCCGACGTTGCAGCTGCTGATCGGCGTCGTGATCTATCGCGAGCCATTCGGTCAGGTCCAGCTGATCGGCTATGGCGCGATCTGGGTTGCGCTCGCGGTGTATTCGCTAGACGGGCTGTGGCGCGCGAAATTCCGTCGTGCATAGCGTAATGCGAAAGGCGCGCGGATAGCCAGGGCGCGTGACCCGGCGGGGCGCGGAGCCGGTGCTATTCGCAGGCGGTGCGTAGCGTCCGGTTGCCAACAAGTAGCGAAATCTTTTGTTCGCGTTGTCGAAGTGCCGTTCGCCGGCACGTCATTGTATTGAGCGCAAATTGCGTTCGTACCTTTGAGAGACAGCCATGAACTTCACGATGCCGCTTTGTCAAACGGCTGCCGGCTTCGCACGCCACACCGACCCGGATGCCCGAAAGCGCGAGGCTTCGCGTGGGACGGACGCCTTTGCCAACGCTTCGTTGAGCACCGAGGCGTTGCTCATGCTGGCAGGTCTCATCGCCGCGATCCCGCTTCTGCTCTTTGCGCCTGGTGCGCGGCGCATTCCACCGTCGATGTTCGGCCTGATCCAGTATGCGGCCCCGACGTTGCAGTTCCTGATCGGCGTCGTGATCCATCGCGAGCCATTCGGTCAGGTGCAGTTGATCGGCTTTGGTGCGATCTGGATTGCGCTCGCGGTGTATGCACTCGACAGGCTGTGGCGCGCGAAAGTCCGGCGCGCATAGCGTAATGTGAACAGCGCCTGGCTGAAGCGGGCAAGCAAGGCGTGCGGATAAACAGGGCACATGGTAGTGGGTGGGGCGCAGAGCCGGCGGCATTCTCGGGAGGCGCGTCGCATCAGGTTGCCGACAATAGCAAAATATTTTGTTCACGTTGTCGAAATGCCGTTCGCCGGCACGTCATTGTATCGAGCGCAAAATGCGTTCGTACCTTTGAGAGGACAGCCATGAACTTCACGATGCTGATTTATGAAACGGATGCTGGGCTTGCTCGCCGCACCGAACCGGACGCGCAAAAGCGCGAGGCTTACTGGGCGGCCTGGCCGCTCTACGTGCAGGCGCTGCACGAGGCCGGTGTGTTCGTCGCGGGCGCGGGCCTGCAACCGCCGGAGACCGCCACCACGGTGACGCTGGGCGATCAGCGCCGGGTCCAGGACGGCCCGTACGCCGACACCAAGGAACAGCTTGGCGGCTATTTCGTCATCAACGTGCCGGATCTGGACACCGCACTCGAATGGGCCGCGCGCATTCCCGCGGCGCCTGGCAGTGCAATTGAGGTACGCCCGAACCTGGAGCGTCCGGACGGGGGAGGATGTGCAGTCGAAGCGGAAGCTGCCCGTCACGCGACGTAGATTCACCGGCGATGAACGACCCGCATCGCGCCGTCGAACGGGCGGCGCGCGATTCGTATAGCCGGCTCATCGCGTTTCTCGCGGCGCGTTCGCGCGATGTGGCTGCCGCGGAAGATGCGCTTTCCGACGCGTTCCACTCTGCACTCGAAACGTGGCCGCGCACCGGTGTGCCCGAGCGGCCCGAGGCCTGGTTGCTGACGGCCGCGCGGCGGCGGATGATTGATTCGGCTCGCCACGCGCGCGTGCAGGTCGCGGCGCTTCCCACACTGCTCGCGATCGCCGACGAGGCGCAGGAGCTCGTCGTCAATGCGCTCCAGTTTCCCGACGAGCGTCTGAAACTTCTCTTCATCTGCGCTCATCCGGCGATCGATGCAGCAGCGCGCACGCCGCTGATGCTGCAAACCGTGCTGGGCCTCTCGGCCGCACGGATCGCCTCGGCGTTTCTGGTGCAGCCCGCGGCGATGGGGCAGCGGCTCAGTCGCGCGAAAACGCGGATCCGCGACGCGGGCATCGCCTTCGACCTGCCGAAGGCGAGCGAACTGCCGACGCGTCTCGACGCGGTGCTCGAAGCAATCTACGCCGCGTACGGCAGCGGTTGGGACGACATCGCGGGTGCCGATCCGCGGCGCCATGGCCTTGCTCTCGAAGCGACCGATCTCGGCCGCCTGTTGCTGCAACTGATGCCCGATGAACCGGAAGTGCAGGGCCTGCTTGCGCTGATGCTGTACTGCGAATCGCGCCGTGACGCACGCCGTGGTGCCATCGGATGTTATGTGCCGCTGTCGCAACAGGACGAGAAGCGTTGGTCGCAGCCGATGATCGACGAAGCCGAGTCTCTGCTGGCGCTCGCGAGCCGCGCGGGCCGCATCGGACGCTTTCAGCTCGAGGCGGCGATTCAGTCGGTGCATGCGCGGCGGGTGCTGACCGGACATACCGACTGGGAAGCGATTGCGCTCTTCTACGAGGGCGTCGTGCGTGTTGCGCCGACCATCGGGGCGCTGGTCGGCCGTGCGGCAGCGATCGCGCAGGCGCGTGGGGCGGACGCCGGTTGGGCGTTACTCGAAGCGATTCCGGCGCAGACTGTCGTGAGCTATCAACCGTACTGGGCGTTGGCGGCGCATCTGCTCACGCGCATGCAGCGCATGACGGAAGCAAAGGCCGCACGCGATCGCGCAATCGGCCTGTGCGAAGACCCGACGATGCGTGAGTTTCTGGTGAACGAAGGGACAGCGAACCACTGAATTGACGGAGACGGCCGACGCGTAAAACGCTAACGACACACGCGGGAGCTTTGATTGACCTTCCTGATGCCCGGGCGGACCGAGCCGCCCGGATGCCGTTTTTTTATGCGGCCCAGCGAGCCCTAGCGCTTCTTCTCCGTTTCGGACAGACGCGGTGCTACCTTGATCGGATTCGCGCTCAGCGGACCCGAAGCGGGCGTTGCCTTCTTCGGCTGCTTGGGTTTTTTCGCTTCGCGATTGCTTCTTAGTTGACCTTTTGCCATGACCCTGCTCCCGTTGTTGTGGACGCTCGCCAGATGGTTCGAGCACCTCCCTAGTGTGCGCTGATTCGGCCTTGCTGTCGCGCATCATTTTTGCAAACGGAGGTCGATGAATTCGCTGCGGTGTCCGTTCCAGATGGGTCGTCGATGTCTGCGAAAAGCCATTTGAACATCTGTGAGCGCATTCCCCTTCCTGGTCCGGCCGGTTCGCTTGCGAACCCCCAGGCGAAGCCGACCGGATCAGGAGGGGGTCAAGCGAACGGTTTGGCTTTTGTCTTTTTGGCGGCCGACTTCCGGGTATGCTCCTCAGTGCCTTGTGCGTCTACGTACGCCCGTACCGTTTCCAGCGTCGCTCCGCCGACACTCCCGACAAAGTATGCGCGGCTCCAAAACAATGGCTTTCGGTAGAACGGCGCCAGGTGATCCGCAAACCGGTTGCGGGTGCGCCTGGCGCTCGCTGTCTTCAGGTTGTTAATCAAAACCGATATGTCCAGTGCTGGATGGATGTCGATCAGCAGGTGCACGTGATCCGCTTCGCCGCCAAATTCCAGCAGCTTGCAACGCCACGCGGCGAGGATTTCACCAAATGCCGCCTCAAGGTATTCGAGCAGGTCGGGCGATAGCGTCTTGCGCCGGTATTTCGTCACGAAAACGATATGTAGCTTAAGGTTGTAAACAGCATGAGAGCTCGATCTGTTGGTATTTTCCACTTTTGCGCCTTAACGGGTCAGTTGTGCTAGTCTAGCAGTCATGGAACGCCGCAAGGTCACCTTCAAGCTGTATCCGAACGCCACTCAGGCCGATCGTCTGACGGGTTGGGTCCGCTTGCACTGTGAGCTGTATAACGCGGCGCTCGAGGAGCGGATCAGCGCATACCAGAAGCACGGCAAGTCGATCAGCTATTACGAGCAGCAAAACGTGCTTCCCGAGGTCAAGGCGGCCCGCCCGGAGCTCGTCGAGCTCGGTTCGCACGCGCTGCAGCAAACGTTGCGCAAACTGGATCTCGCGTTTCAGGCGTTCTTTCGCCGTGTCACGGCAGGGCAGACACCCGGGTTTCCGCGCTTTAAGGCCAGCAGGCGGTTTTCAGGTTTCTGCTATCCAGATCCGGCCGGCTGGAAACTGGCGCAAAACGGCACGCGTGGCGCAACGATTCGCATCGGCAGCGGCAAAGACGCGATGTCGATCCGCGCTCGGGGCCGGCATCGTTTCGGCGAAGGCGCCAAGGCCAACGATCTGACGATCACGCGTAAGAACGGCGAGTGGTTCGCGTCGGTCACGCTGCGCGTATCGGAACACGCATGTGCCCGCGCACGTACGGGCGACGCTCATCGAGGCGTCGACTTCGGACTCAACGACTGGGCGACGTTCGACAACGGCGAGACGATCGCCAATCCGCGATTCGTGCGCAATGAGATGCCGCGCATGGCGGACCTACAGCGTCAGCAGGCGCGCAAGAAGCGCGGATCGGTTCGCTATAAGCGGCTGGGAAAGCAGGTCGCCAAGGTGCACGCATCGGCAATCTTCGGCGTGAGTTCCTCCATAAGGCGACGTCGCGCATGGTCGCGTCGTGCGCCGTCATCGCCACGGAAGAACTGCGCACACAGAACCTGAGCCGTTCGGCCCAGGGCACGCAGGAAAAGCCCGGTCGTATGGTCAAACAAAAGGCCGGACTGAATCGCGAGATTCTGTCGGCCGGGTTGAGCATGGCGCATAACATGCTTGCGTACAAAGCGGTAGAGGCTGGTACGCGACTGCACGTCTCGAACACGCGCCAGTTAAAGCCGTCGCAGCGCTGCGCCGCGTGCTGGAAAATCGCGCCCAAGACGCTGGCGCAACGCATGCACCTGTGCACGCACTGCGGACACACGGCACAACGCGACCAAAACGCAGCGTCGGTCGTCCTGATCGATGCGCACACGCCTGGAACGGGCGTGGCGGCGAGACCGAAACCGCTGGCGCGGCAACGCGCCAAGTCAAAGTCTGTGACCCGCGAAACCCCCGCTACAGCGTCGCAAGACGCTTAGCGGCGGGAGAGTTCATCACTTCAGTTGCTGAACAATCGGCCGAATTCGGTCAGCGCGGCTTTTCCGTCATCTTCGGTTTGCAGTCCGCGGCATTCGAGCGTCTGCAGAAGCTGACGCAACTCAATCTCGCAGCAGTCAAAGCGACGCTCAACGAAGTACAAGATTCGCTATCGTCGGGGCAGCTGACCTCATCTGCGATCACCGCAAGCGCAGGTCTCTCGCAGCAGTTTGTCGATCGCGGCGCGGCGTATGCGCAGCACGTCCAGGAAATCGAGGCGAAATTTCAGGGGGCGGCCATCCAGGCGGGCCACACGCTGTACGAGCAGGGCAATGCGATGTGGGCACAAGTCGCAGGCAGCGTCGGAGGCGGTGAGCCGTTCGGATCGAACGCGCTGATTGGCGCGATGCAACCCGTCATTTCTGCAATTAACCGCTCGCTCGGCGTGATGCATGAGTCCTTTCGCTACGCGAATGGCGCACCGTTTGGTGAGCGCAATCTGGTCCCTGTCGAAGCATGAGCGACTGCCGCGCACCATCCGGCTGTTAGCAGAAAGAACTGCGAATCGTGCAGGTGATCGCCCGAGGTTCCAGCCCCCCGATGGGAGGCTGGAAGAACACTGGATAACCACCGGTCGCAGTGACGATTCCGCTTGCTTTGCGGGGCTTTTACGCGCACTGTCAAAGATGTCCGATGCATGTGGCCGCCCTGTTTCGCATCGGCATCCGAATACCTTCAATGACGGTCAGCTTCCAGGAGCGCGTCATCATGGCCATTCCCATCATCGAATACAAAGGGCACGAACTGCGTGCCTATTCACACCAGCTCTTTCCGCCGCATGGCGACCCGTTCGCCAAAGGTCCAAGACGGTTTTCTTCTGTTGTGCGAATCGACTCGATTCCGTCAACGGGCGCCGAGCCGCGGCGTTACGCCACGCAATTTGCAGCAGCAGATCCGACTGGATCGGTCGATGCGCTGAACCTTGCGATGCAATACGGCAAGGACATCATCGACGGCAAGGTCGAGGCGCCC
The DNA here is from genome assembly GCF_050435685.1 of Paraburkholderia sp. GAS448. Taxonomy (NCBI): domain Bacteria; kingdom Pseudomonadati; phylum Pseudomonadota; class Betaproteobacteria; order Burkholderiales; family Burkholderiaceae; genus Paraburkholderia; species Paraburkholderia sp. GAS448. The sequence continues at coordinate 18,035 of NZ_JBNDKT010000049.1, read as the reverse complement.
CCACTGTGAACCCGGCGAGTCGAACGCGGCTCGCATGTTGGAGGTCTTCGGCTCGAACGGAGTCAATCATGCAATACCCGCTGTATGTCGTTCGCGAAAACGGTCGCGATAGCAGCCGCGACGGCGCGACGACTTTTCGCGCGATTTTCCCTGATTTTCCCGGCGCCGGCGCTGGGGGCAGTTCGTTCGAAGAACTGGAGCGCAACGCGAAGCAGGCTGTCGAGCGAATGTATGCGCATAGCGACGAACTGATTCCCGCGCCTACCGACGACGCGCAACTGCGCGCTTTCGAAGAGCGCGGCGACGACGGCATGTGGGTGTACGTGGACATCGACCTCACCTGCATGACGTCGAGCGCTGTGGGGATCAAGTTGAGCGTGCCAGAAGCCCTTTTGAAGGAAGTCGACGCTGTGGCCCGCGAGCGCCGCATGACGCGCGCAGCGTTCATGACTCTGGCTGTTGTTCATGAGCTGGAGAGGCAGTAGAACTGGCAGGTGCCGAACGCGGCCCCTGTCGCATCGCGAAGCGGTTTCGCTTCATAGAGGGAGTAAAGCATGATCGATGACCAGGTAAACGAGGAAGAAATAGCAGCGAACAGGAAGATGCGCGAAACCGCCAAGGCAGCCGAGGATGCGCACGCTGCGCAGGACGCAACAGATGACGGCATGCCGGACGCGCCGGAAAGGAAGACGGCTTCCGCCGTGCGGATTCAGTACAGGACGCCCCGGCACTGGATGAAAAACACGAAGAAGTGGTTCGGTGCGGGCGACCGTACGTAATCGAAAAAAGTCTACGCCTCTCAGGCAGAGCGCAGATTCGCCTCTACGCGGCGAAAGCAGGAAGACCGGCGAAGCGCCGGTTTTTTTATGTTTGACCAGTTTTTGATCCATCGCCCGCTCGGGTGCGGCACGATCCGCTGTCGGTTAGCTCGACACCACAGGTTGGCTCGAGGCAGCCGCGCGTTCGCCGACCGTCGCAGCCCTTATCAAGAGAAACCCTGATTGCTGCGACGAATGGGCCACTGGTATCGTTCGCTGGTCTTGTGGAAGCGCTTCCACCCAGCGCTCATTCAACGGTTTCGCGTGAGGAAAATTCGTGGCTAACGACGTATCCGCTTTGCCTGTCGACCCGTTTTCGCCGCCGGCCGACTCCGCGCTCTGGCGCAAGGATTTCCTGCTCGGCGCCGCGACGGCGGCCTACCAGATCGAAGGCGCCGTCAATGAAGACGGCCGCCTGCCGTCGATCTGGGACACATTCTCTGCAACCCCTGGCAAGGTGCTGGCCGGTGACACGGGCGCCGTTGCCTGCGACCACTACCATCGCTGGGAATCCGACCTCGATCTGCTGTCGGCACTGAATGTCGACGGCTACCGGCTGTCGATTGCCTGGCCGCGTGTGATGGACGCAGCAGGCCGGCCGAACCAGAAGGGTCTCGACTTCTATAAGCGTCTGCTTGGCCGCCTGAAGGAGAAGGGCCTCAAGACCTTTGTCACGCTGTATCACTGGGATCTGCCGCAGCATCTCGAAGATCGCGGCGGCTGGCTCAATCGCGACATCGTGTACCGCTTCGGCGACTATGCCGATCTGATGAGCCGCGAACTGGCGGGCCAGGTCGATGCATGGGCGACGCTCAATGAGCCGTGGTGCTCGGCGTATCTCGGCTATGGCAATGGCCATCACGCGCCGGGCCTCGCGAACGGGCGTTTCGCGACGCAGGCGATGCATCATCTGCTGCTCGCCCACGGCAGCGCGATCCCGGTGTTGAGGGCGAACGATCCCGCGTCGAAGAAGGGCATCGTCGCGAACGTCGGCCGCGGCACGGCGAATTCGGATAGCGAGGCCGATCGACGTGCAGCGCATCTGTTCGAGGTTCAGCACAACGCGTGGATTCTCGATCCGCTCTTCAAAGGCGCGTATCCCGAGGATCTTTTCGAACTGTGGCCCGGCACCGATCCGCTGGTGCTGGAAGGCGACATGCGGAAGATCGCCGAGCCGCTCGATTTCCTTGGCATCAACTATTATTTCCGTACGAATGTGAAAAGCGACGGCGCGCACGGCTTTGTTGAAGTGCCGCTGGCGGGTGTCGAGCGCACCCAGATGGGCTGGGAGGTGTATCCCGATGGTCTGCGTGACCTGTTGATCGGGTTTAATCGCACCTACGCCGGCTTGCCGCCGATCTACATCACCGAAAACGGCATGGCGTCGGACGACCAGGTGATCGACGGCCGCGTCGACGATCCGCAGCGTATCTCGTTCCTGAGGCGCCACCTTGCCGCCGTCGATGCGGCGATCAAGGCGGGGGTCGATATCCGCGGCTATTTCGTGTGGTCGCTGATGGATAACTTCGAATGGGCGTTTGGCTATGAGCGGCGCTTTGGCGTCGTGCACATTGATTACGACACACAGAAGCGCACCCTCAAGCACAGCGCGGAACTGATCGCAAAGTTTCTGGCAGAGCGCAACGCACGCTCCTGAGTTCACTGGTTTTTCACCTGTATCGGTCTGCAAACACGGGCACGAAGCCTGGAGGAGACGGAATGAACAGCAAAAGAAAGGTCGTGACCGGCATGGTCGCCGCGCTGGTGATGAACGGCCTCGTCGCGCATGCGGCTGAGCCGCTGAAGGCCAACGTGATTCACTGGTGGACCTCGGGCGGCGAGTCTGCCGCGATCCGCCAGTTTGCGGACGCCTACAACAAGGCCGGCGGGCTATGGGTCGACAATGCGGTGGCCGGCGCCGACCAGGCGCGCTCGACGGCGATCAACCGCATCGTCGGCGGCGATCCACCGACGGCCGCGCAGTTCAACACATCGAAGCAGTTTCACGACCTGATCGATCAGGGTCTGCTGAACAACGTCGATGCCGTGGCCGCGAAGGAGAACTGGAACGGCATCTTTCCGGAATCGATCCTGAACAGCATCAAGGTGAATGGGCATTATTACGCCGCGCCGGTCGACATTCACATGCAGAACTGGTTTTTCTATTCGAAGCCAGCGTTCCAGAAAGCGGGCATTGCGGGCGAGCCCAAGACCTTCGATGAATTCCTCGGCGACCTCGACAAGCTCAAGGCGGCGGGCCTGATCCCGCTCGCGCTTGGCGGTCAGGCGTGGCAGGAGAAGATCACCTTCGACGCGGTGCTTACCTATGTCGGCGGCACGGATCTGTACATGAAGGTGTATCGGGACCGCGATGTGAACGCCGTGAAATCGCCCGCGTTCAAGAACGCGCTGACCACGTTCAAGCGTCTGCACAACTACGTCGATCCGGGTTCACCTAACCGCAACTGGAACGATGCGACGGCGCTCGTGATTTCGGGCAAGGCGGGCGTGCAGATCATGGGCGACTGGGCGAAGGGCGAGTTCTCCGCGGCGAAGCAGGAGGCGGGCAAGGACTTCGGCTGCTTCCCGGGCTTCGGTCCGCATTCGCCGTACATGGTCGCGGGCGATGTCTTCGTGTTCCCGAAAACGGACAATCCCACCGCTATCAAGGCGCAGAACCTGCTCGCAACCGTCATGACGTCGCCGGAAGCGCAGGTCGCGTTCAGCGCGAAGAAGGGCTCGATTCCGATCCGCCCTGATGTTGACACGTCGAGCCTCGACATCTGCGCGAAAGAGGGCATTGCGATCATGAAGGACAAGTCGCGCCAGTTGCCTAATCCGGAAATGCTGATTCCGCCGGACGTGCAAGGTGCGTTGCAGGACGTGATCACCAACTTCTGGAACAAGGACCAGTCGGCCGACGATGCGCAAAAGGCGTTTGCCAGCGCGCTGAAAGGATGAGCGTAGCGATGCGCGCGCTCCCATCGCGACGCAGGCGGTTTCCGCTGACCGCCTGGGTCGCGATGGTGCCGATGCTGTTGACGGTCGTCTTCGCGTATCTCGGCACGATGTTGTGGACCGCACGGGTCTCGCTCAGCAATTCGCGGACGTTTCCTTCCGGCGACTTTGCGGGCGCGCTGCAGTACGTGCGGCTGTTCCACAACGACCGCTGGCTGCTGTCGCTGCAGAACATCGTGATCTATGGCGCGTGCTTCATTGTCGCGTGCATGGTGATCGGCTTGTTGCTGGCGATCTTCATCGATCAGCGCGTGGTAGCGGAAGGCGCGTTGCGCACGGTGTTCCTGTATCCGTATGCCATGTCGTTCGTCGCCACGGGCCTTGTGTGGCAGTGGATCCTGAACCCGCAGCTCGGCGTGCAGGCGCTGCTGCTCAAGATGGGCTTCGCGCATGCGCGCTTCGACTGGATCGTCGATCAGGACTGGGTGATCTATACGATCGTCGTCGCCACGGTTTGGCAGGCGTCGGGGCTCGTGATGGCGCTCCTGCTGGCGGGCCTGCGCGGTATCGACGACGAGATCTGGAAAGCCGCGCGCATCGACGGCATTCCGCGCTGGCGGGTCTACGCGAGTATCGTCGTGCCGATGCTGGGGCCGTCGCTGTCGACCGCGTTCGTGCTGCTGTTCGTGATGGTCGTGAAGCTCTATGACGCTGTCGTTGCCATGACGCAGGGTGGTCCCGGCACCGCCAGCGAAGTGCCCGCGAAGTTCATCATGGACTATCTGTTCGGACGCGCGAATATCGGGCTGGCATCGGCTGCATCGATCGTGCTGCTTGCCACCGTGCTCGCGATTCTTGCCCCGTTCTTCTATGTCCGCAGCCGCGCCGCGTTGCGAAAGGACGTCTGATGAACACGTCTCGCTCTCCTGGCAAAAGACGCTTCACACCGGCACGTATCGGCGTGTACGCGTTTCTGCTTACCGCCGCACTGTTTTTTCTGCTGCCGCTCTATGTGATGCTCGTGACGTCGGTCAAGCCGATGTCCGAAATCCGCCTGGGTAACCTGCTGTCGCTGCCGGTGCACCTCACGCTTGAACCGTGGAGCACGGCCTGGCAGTCTGCCTGTACAGGGCTCGATTGCAATGGTATCCAGGTCGGCTTCTGGAATTCGGTGCGTATCGTCGTACCGAGTACGATCCTGTCGATCCTGATCGGCGCGATCAATGGGTACGCGCTATCGTTCTGGCGTCCGCGCGGCGCGGGCGCGCTCTTCGCGATCCTGCTGGTGGGTGCGTTCATTCCGGTTCAGGTGATGGTGTATCCGCTGGTGCGCGTGCTTGCCAGCGTACATCTCTTCAGTTCGCTGCCGGGCATCGTGGTGATTCATACGATCTTCGGCATGCCGGTGATGACGCTCCTGTTCCGCAACTATTACGCGTCGATTCCGCTCGAGCTGTTCAAGGCGGCGCGCATCGACGGCGGCGGCTTCTGGCGCATCTTTCTGCAACTGATGCTGCCGATGTCGGTGCCGATCATCGTTGTCGCGGTCATCATGCAGGTGACGGGTATCTGGAACGACTTCATACTCGGGCTGGTGTTCGCCGGCACGAAGAACCTGCCGATGACGGTGCAACTGAACAACATCATCAACACGACAACCGGCGAGCGGCTCTACAACGTGAATATGGCAGCGACGATCCTCACGTCGATGGTGCCGCTCGCGATCTACTTCATCTCGGGCCGTTGGTTTGTACGCGGCATTGCTTCCGGCGCGGTCAAGGGCTAACGCATGTCCAACGTTTCGAATGTATCGATCCGCAATCTCAGGATCCAGCTGGGTGCGAATGCCGTCATCGAAGCGCTCGATCTCGAAGTCGAGCCCGGCGAATTTCTCGTGCTGCTCGGTCCTTCCGGATGCGGCAAGTCCACGCTCCTGCATAGCATCGCCGGCCTGATCGACGTCAGCGACGGCACCATCGAAATCGGCGGGCAGGATATGACGTGGGCGGATCCGAAGGATCGTCGCATTGCCCTCGTGTTCCAGTCGTATGCGCTCTATCCGACGATGAACGTCGAGCGCAATCTGTCGTTCGCGTTGCGGATCAACGGCACGCCGAAAGCGGAAATCGAACGGCGTGTTACGCGGGCGGCGGACATGCTGCAACTCGGACCGCTGTTGAAGCGCCGGCCGGCGCAACTGTCGGGCGGACAGCGTCAACGGGTGGCGATCGGCCGCGCGATCGTGCGCGAGGCCGATGTGTTTCTGTTCGACGAGCCGCTGTCGAACCTCGACGCGAAGCTGCGCACCGAACTGCGCCGCGAGTTGAAACATCTGCACCGGCGACTCGGCGCAACGATGATCTATGTGACGCACGACCAGGTCGAAGCGATGACCCTCGCAACCCGCATGGCCGTGATGCGCGGCGGCGTGATCCAGCAGATCGGCACGCCCGCGCAGATCTACGCGAAGCCGGTGAACCTGTTCGTTGCGACGTTTCTCGGCTCGCCGCCGATGAATCTGCTGAAGGGGCACCTGGAGCGGCGCGAAGACGGCGTGTGGTTTCGCCATCCGCATTTCGAACTCGACGTGTCGCACTATCCGTTCAGGACGCTGCCCGACGTGAATGCCGCCTGCGTGCTGGGCATCCGTCCGGAGGACGTGAAGGTTGGCGCAGGTTGTGCGTATCAGGGAACGGTTTCGCTGGTCGAGCCGATGGGCAACCATCGCGTCATGTGGGTCGATTATCATGGCGCCCAGATCGCGTCGATCGTGCAGGACAAGATGTCGATCGCAGTGGACGAAGTCGCAGCGTTCTCACTCGATGGCGAGCATGTGTCGCTGTTCGACGAGGCGGGCGGCGCGCGTCTTTAGCGGTATTGCACCGCATTGAGTGCACCTGGATCAACGGAGAATACGTGGCCACCCTGAAAGACGTCGCGGCACTGGCCGGCGTTGGTATGTCGACGGCCTCGCGGGTAATCTCCGGCAAAGGCCCGGTATCGGCCGACGCCGCCGCGCGTGTGCAGGCAGCGATCGAGCAGCTGAACTTCCGACCGTCGTCGATCGGCCGCGCGATGGCGACGCAGTCGCTCGGCATGATCGGCCTCTTCGTGCCGACGTTTTTCGGCTCGTATTACGGCACGATCCTGAAGCAGACCGATACCGAACTGCGCGAGGTCAACCGCCACGTGGTGGTCGCGACCGGCTGCGGCGAGTCGTCGCCGCGCGAACTGGCGCTCGAGGCGGTGCGCTTTCTGATCGCGCGCGATTGCGACGGGGTGGTGGTGGTCAGCCACGATCTGCATGACGAAGATCTGGTAATGCTGCATCGGATGCATCCGAAGATCGCGTTCCTGAACCGCGCGTTCGACGAGTTGCCGGAGGCGTCGTTTTGCGCGGACCATCAGCGCGGCGGCGCGCTTGCCGCGCGCACGCTGATGGAGCACGGGCATCGCGATATCGCCGTGATTTCGGGGCCGTTTACGGCGTCGGACAACGTTGCGCGGATCGACGGCTTCTTCGCCGAGCTGGCGCGGCATGGCATCGATCGCGCTTCAGTGTCGCTCGTCGAGTCGGATTTCTCGCATGAGGGTGGCTACGCCGCCGCGCAGACGCTGCTCGATTCGAAGCGACGCTTCACGGGTCTCTTTTGCGCCAACGACACCATGGCTGTGAGCGCGCTGTCGCGTCTGCAGCAGGCGGGTGTTTCGGTGCCGCACGACGTGTCCGTGATCGGCTACGACGACGACTATTCCGCCGCCTACACCGCGCCCGCGCTGACTTCGGTGCATATTCCAACCGCCGAACTGACGCAGAACGCCGTTCGCTGGCTGGTGAACCAGTGCTACGGCACATCGTGGGACATCCTCCGCGACTTTCCACTGACGGTGACGATGCGGGCATCGGTCGCAGCGCCGCCGCAGGTCTGACGCGCGTGGTGCGTCACGGCTGCCATGACGGGCCGTCTGGACGGGCCAGCTGACGCTGGCCGTGCGCAGTTGCAGACGCAGCAGGTTCAGAAGAAGCCGAGCGGCTTCTCGCTGTAGCTGACGAGGAGGTTCTTCGTTTGCTGGTAGTGGTCGAGCATCATCTTGTGGTTCTCGCGACCGATGCCCGACTGCTTGTAGCCGCCAAACGCCGCGTGCGCCGGATACGCGTGATAGCAGTTGGTCCACACGCGCCCTGCCTGGATCTGCCGGCCGAAGCGATAGGCGCGCGTGCCGTCGCGGGTCCAGACGCCGGCACCGAGACCGTAGAGCGTGTCGTTGGCGATCTCCAGCGCTTCTTCCTCGGTCCTGAACGTCGTCACGGAAACGACCGGTCCGAAGATCTCTTCCTGGAAGATGCGCATCCTGTTGTGGCCACGGAACACGGTCGGCTTCACGTAGTAGCCCTTGCTCAGCTCACCGGCGAGCGTGTTGCGCTCCCCGCCGATCAGGCATTCCGCGCCTTCCTGCCGGCCAAGATCGACATACGACAGGATCTTCTCGAGCTGCTCCTGTGAAGCCTGCGCGCCGATCATCGTCTTCGTGTCGAGCGGATGCCCCTGCGTGATGGCAGCAACACGCTTGAGCGCGCGTTCCATGAAGCGGTCGTAGATCTTTTCGTCGATCAGCACGCGTGACGGGCACGTGCACACTTCACCCTGATTCAGCGCGAACATCGCGAAGCCTTCGAGCGCCTTGTCGAAGTAGCTGTCGTCGTGGTCGATCACATCGGCGAAGAAGATGTTCGGGCTCTTGCCGCCGAGTTCGAGCGTCACCGGAATGATGTTCTGGCTCGCGTACTGCATGATCAGCCGGCCGGTCGTCGTTTCACCGGTGAAGGCGATCTTGGCGATGCGTTTGTTCGACGCGAGCGGCTTGCCGGCTTCCAGGCCAAAGCCGTTGACGATGTTCACGACGCCCGGCGGCAGCAGGTCGTGGATCAACTCCATCAGCACGAGAATCGACGCCGGAGTCTGCTCGGCGGGCTTGAGCACGACGCAGTTGCCGGCGGCCAGCGCGGGCGCGAGCTTCCATACCGCCATCAGGATCGGGAAATTCCACGGAATGATCTGGCCGACCACGCCAAGCGGTTCATGGAAGTGATACGCCACCGTGTCGCCATCGATCTCGGAGATCGAACCTTCCTGCGCACGCACACAGCCCGCGAAGTAGCGGAAGTGATCGATGGCGAGCGGGATGTCGGCGGCCATCGTTTCACGCAGCGGCTTGCCGTTGTCGATGGTTTCAGCGACGGCGATACGCTGCAGGTTCGCTTCCATGCGATCGGCGATGCGGTTCAGGATGTTCGCGCGATCGGTGGTCGAGGTCTTGCCCCAGGCGACCTTCGCGCGATGCGCGGCGTCGAGCGCGAGTTCGATATCGGCTTCGCGTGAACGGGGGATCGACGTGAACGGCTCGCCGGTGATCGGCGAGATGTTGTCGAAGTATTCGCCACCGACGGGCGCCACCCATTCGCCGCCGATGAAATTGCCATACTGCTTTTTGTACGGGAATTCGACGTTGAGAAACTGCATGTCTGCGTGATTCATGCCTGACTCCTCCAGTAATTGTGTGACGGATGCGATGTGGCGCAAACGCGTTGCGTGGAACAGGCTAGCCGCCCGGATGCGCTTCATCGTGAGTCCACACTCAGCGAGAACCATGCCATTCGATAACGAGCCGACGACGCAAAGGCCGTCCTGAGCGGATCGGGTCACATGGCGTTCGGGAGGACTGCGCAGCGACGTGTCAGGTGTCTTCTTTAGCAACACAAACGGCGTGCGATGTATCACGGTGCAACACCGTGACGGCGGCTACGGTCGCTGGATAACGCTCGCGTCGCCCCTTCCTTTGACGGCCGGCCGCCTCGAAACCGTATCGACGCCAATGGCACGCGATTTGCCTTGATGGGTGCGCAGCCATGCTGCGAAAGACCAGACGAGGGCGCCGCACGGCATCGCGTCAACTACTCAACAGGGAGACAAGCATGAAAGCACATTCAGCTTCGACGACGCGAAAGAGGGCGCTTGCGATGAGCGTCGCCGTCGCGGCCGGTCTGGCGCCCGGATCGGCCGTATTTGCAGACGCCTATCCGCCCGTTACCTACGAGCGACTGAGCTCTGCACAGGCGGATCCCGGCTGGCTCACGTACTACCGCACCTATAACGGCCAGGCGCATTCGCCGCTCAAGGAAGTCAACACGTCCAACGTGAAGGATCTCAAGCAGGTGTGGAGCTACAAATTTCCCGCCGACCTGCAGCAGGGATTCGAAGCAACGCCGATCGTCAACGGGCGCTTCCTGTTCGTGACCACACCCAAGGACAACGTCTACGCATTCGATGCGACGACGGGCAAGCAGTTGTGGAAATACGAGCCCAATCTCGGCCCGGAATCGTTCAAGACCGCCTGCTGCGATGTGATCAATCGCGGTGTGGCGCTGTATGGGAAGAACGTCTATGTCGCGATGCTGAGCGGTGAGGTCGCGGCGCTGGATGGGCAGACCGGCGCAGTCGTGTGGAAGAAGCAGATGTTCGAGCCGGGCATCGGCTATGCATTCTCGCTCGCGCCGCTCGCCCTCGACGGCGCGCTGGTGGTGGGCAGCGCAGGCGGCGAGTATGGTGCGCGCGGCTTTATCGCCGCGCTGAATCCCGACAACGGCAATGTGCTCTGGAAGCGCTTCACGGTGCCCGCAGCGAACGAGAAATACGGCGACACGTGGCCTAAGGGCATGCAGGAACATGGCGGCGCGCCGGCCTGGCTCACGGGCACGTACGACCCCGCATCGAAGACGCTGTACTGGGGCGTGGGCAATCCGGGGCCGTGGCTTGCGGACCTGCGTCCGGGCGACAACCTCTATTCCGATTCCCTGCTCGCGCTCGATCCGAAAACGGGCGATCTCAAATGGCACTACCAGTACACCAAACACGACAGCTGGGACTATGACGGCGTCAATACACCGGTCCTTGCGAACATCAAGTACAAGGACAAGGACTACGACGCGATCATTCACGCAGACCGCAACGGCTTCTTCCACGCGATCGATCGCACCAACGGCAAGCTGATCTATGCAAAACCGTTCGTGAAGGCTTCGTCGGTGACGGGCTATACCAGCGAAGGCGCGCCGATCCAGGACGACTCGAAGTATCCGAAAGCGGGCACGACGATCGAGACGTGTCCGAGCTTCCTCGGCGGCAAGAACTGGTGGTCGCTTTCGTACGATCCGGAGAAGCATCTCGCTATCGTGCCGACACTGCACGCGTGCATGTCGCTGTCGGGCAAGGCGGTGAATTTCATGGAGGGCTTGCCGTATCTCGGCGAAGGCTTCGAGATCAAGCCTGAACCTGGCAGCAAAGGCTACGGCGAGTTGCAGGCGATCGACGTGAACACCGGCCAGAAGGTCTGGAGTCACTGGTCCAAACTGCCGTGGAACGGCGGTGTCGCGACCACTGCGGGTGGCGTGGCGTTTAGCGGATCGCTCGACGGCCACCTCTATGCCTTCGATGAAGCCACCGGCAAGGTCCTCTGGCAAAGCCCGAAGCTGGCCAGCGGGGTCGTCGCGCAGCCGGCGGTGTTCGAAATCGACGGCAAGGAGTATGTCGCGATTCTCGCGGGCTACGGCGGCGCCAATCCCATCTGGGGCGGCCCGATGGCAAAGGCGGCGGAGAAGGTGCCGCGCGGCGGCACGCTCTACGTATTCGCGCTCAACCACGGCTGATCCTTGCGGCATGGCCACGGCGCCGCGGTCTCGCAAGCGGCCAGGCCGTGGCAGCCGGGCTTACATCGGAAGCAATGTCATGAAAACACGACTCAGATTCATTACATGGGCCAGCCTCGCCATGGCGGGCGTCCCGTTCGCATCAGGCGTAGCGACCGCGGGCGTGCGCGTCTGCACCTTTCCCGGCAGCCCGTCGACGGCGCTCGATCGGGCCGTCGCACGCGAAGCCTTCAAGACGGCGGGCATTGCGGCTTCGCTTGCTGCGGGCGGCTTCGACGGCAGCGACGACGACGGCGTCTCGGTCAAGGAACTCAACGAGGCGCTGCGACACAGTTGCGACGTGATCGCGGGATTTCCGCGCTCGACGGTCGCGGATGGCTCGGGCAGCAAGTTGTTGTTCTCTCGGGGCTATCTGCGCTCAGGCTACGTAAGCGTGACGAAGAAGAATCCCTCTGCGGCGCAAGCAGCCGCTAATGTGGTCGCCGCCACGTATGCGAGCCCGGCGCAGTTGATCGCCGTGCAGCAGCGCGACGTCGCGCTCGATATCGAGAACACACCGGAGCTCACCGTCGATGCGGTCGTCAAAGGGCATGCACGGAGTGCGATCGTCTGGTATCCAGCAGTGGTGGCTTATACGGCAAAGCATCCAGAGCAACAGTTGGACGTGGCAAGCACCACATCGCCGTACGCGGACTGGCATCTTGTGTTTGCCTTCGGCGCGAACGGCGCGTCGATACGGCAACGCATCGATACCGCGCTGGACAGAATGGCCGCCGACGGCCGCCTGGCTGAACTTACGCGCAAATGGGCACTGCCCGATTCAACGCAGGCAGGCCAACCGTCGCAGTCTTCATTTGCCTACCGAGACGGACCGGCACATGGCGGCGTGAGTGCGTTGCGCGCGCAACTGGCGAGTGCGGGAGCCCGACAGCAAGGCGGGTTTATCAAGGTCGACGCGAGCTCGCCTGCCGGAGCGCCGTCGTTCGACAGTGCCCAGGTCGCGCATGGCAAGAGTCTCTATTCGGGATCGTGCGCGAAATGCCATGGCGCGGAGCTTCAGGGGGTCAATGCGCCGGCGCTGAAGGGGCCAGCTTTTGCACCTGCAGCGAATGCGCATCTGACGATCGGCGGTGTGTTCGGCTATATGGCTTCCAACATGCCGGCCGATCGTCCCGGCAAGATGAAACCGCAGGACTACGCGGACATCATGTCGTTCCTGTTGTACTCGAATGGCTATCAGGCCGGCAGTTCGAAGCTGACCGCAGACAGTGCCCGCGCGTCTTCGACGCCGCTCAACGCGGGTACGTCGCACTAGCGAAAGGCGGGGTACCTGCCGGATGCCGGCGGTCGGGTACTTCGCGCAGGGGCGATTCAAGGCTGGACTGTCAGGCGCGTTTGCCTTTCCGGGTTTTACGGGAGGGTACACGCGCCGCTTTGTTTGTCATTCCAGCCAGCCGCGCTGGCGTGCGTGATCGAGAAAACGGTAGACGTCGGCGGCTAGATCAGAGGCGCTGAACAGATCTTCCAGTTCATCGATGATGTCATCGAGCTCACGCGTACCGTCGCAACGCGCGAGTATTTCGCCGGCGCTCGGATTGAGGTTGATCGATCCCTGGGGATAGAGGAGCACGTAGCCATCCTGCGCGAATTCCCGGTGCAGTCGGAATAGGGTTCGCAGACGCGGGCGTTGGCTCGTGTTGCTGTCGGTGTTCGGCGAGTTCATACGGGGTACGCCTTGTCGATAGACCCGCACATTGGCAAGGGGCATCGCGCCTGAAGTGTCAGGACGCCGCTACGTCCGCTTAAAGCACACGAAGCGGCGACGTTCGCGCTACTACGTCAGCGTGTCGCGATGTACATCGTGATCTCAAAGCCGAAGCGAAGGTCGGTGTACGTAGGGGTGGTCCACTGCATGACTGTCTCCTTGGTGAAGTGCGTATGACGGACCGCATGTGAAGAGCGGCCGACGGTTTAAACGCAAGCTCTGTGCCGAAGGGCGAAGCACGCAAGGTAGAACTCTTTGCAGCCATTCGATCGGGCAACGGATTCCTGCGAGGAAATGGCGCTGCTCTGAAAATGCCGAGACGAGCAGAGGAGAACCATCGCGGGTTGTTGCGCAATGACGCAGGGGTGCCCAAAAACTGAACAGTAGTGAGACAGCCCTGCAAGTTGAGGGATTCCCCGGCTCAACGCTCAGCCATGACGCACCCGAGGCTCATCGAGGTCGACGGCTTCGGGAGACACGGCCGCATTGATATACTAAATACAAAACGTGAGCCATTCGCCGGGCGCGAGTGCGCAGGCAAGCCGGCGGTGCCAACACGACGTCGGAACATATAAAGGACGGTGCATGTCGTCAGAACTTCAAGCGGGGACCGCGGCTTCGCCGCTGGCCTTGTCACTCCAGCCGATCAACGCAGGAGCGAGCCTGCGCGACCGCGCTTACGCGATGCTGCGCCAGGCCATCGCCGATGCGGACATCTATCAGACGCGTGAAGAGATTCGCCTCGACGACCGTGCGCTGAGCGAGTCGCTCGGTGTGAGCCGCACGCCGGTTCGCGAGGCGATGACACTGCTGGAACAGGAAGGTTTTCTGCGCACCGTGCCGCGTCGCGGCATCTACATCGTGCGCAAGAGCAAGCGCGAAATCGTCGAGATGGTCCAGATGTGGGCCGCGCTCGAAAGCATGGCCGCACGCCTTGCCACGCAGAACGCAACGGACGAGGAAATCGCGCGCTTGCGGCACATGTTCGACGATTTTCGCGAAGCCACGCCCGCTGAGCACATCGCCGAATATTCGAATGCCAACATTGCATTCCACCAGGCGATTGTCGAGTTGTCGAAGTCGCAGATCATTCTCGACACGATCAAGAACATCTTCATCCACGTAAGGGCAATCCGGCGTCTGACGATTTCGCAGAGCGATCGCGCGTCGCGGTCGATCGTCGACCACATGCGTATCGTCGAAGCGCTCGAAAAACGCGATACGGAGCTTGCCGAACGGCTGGTACGCGAGCACTCGTTGAATCTCGCCGAATTCATCAGCGCGAATTGCGACTTTCTGGACTGACCGACGCGCGCTCGTGATGAAGGTCTGCGCCGGTCGTCCCCCTGGGCGCCGTGTGTGGACCCATCCGGCAGCGCGTATGTCGCTGCCGGATGCCAGCCGAATCTTTCTTCCACGACAATCCGCAAGTGCCGCCCGCATCGCTCAGGTCACGCGCCCGCGAGTGCTGGCAGACCCGGCTCGTCGGTCGGATACGACGTGCGTGCAAATTGTCTGTGGACGCGCGGCGCAGCAGGCGCTTCGGCGGCTGCGCCGGGGCGCGTCGGCAGCACGTCGGGGGTATGCGCAGTCTTTATCACCAGGATCGCTTCGCTCAGGAACTCGGCGCTATATGCGTTGAGCAGATGCGACTGATGCGATTCGATGTACGCGCTGATCCGCGCCTTCTCGCCTTCTATCGACGCGAGGGTGTTCAACGTTTGAGCATCCCAGCGAAACCGTAAGCCCAGTTCAGCGAATGCAGTGTTGTAGGCGCAGATCTGCGCATCGATTGCGCGCTCGTAAGCCGCAAGTTGCCCATCGATGTGTACGTTGTCCATGTCCTTCTCCGTTGCGATGACCGTATGGGCAGAGTAGGCCGACGAAACGATAGATGATAGTTAAAGATTTTTTCATAAATCATAAACGCTAACTTATGAGTAGGTGGCGGTCTCCAGCAACGCCTCCAGGACACACAACGGACTTGTAGATCGCATGATATGTGATATACAACATAAGGAATATTCAAAGAGTGCTGAGGCGCAGCCATCCGCCCGCCGCAATGCGTCGAATGCGGCGGAATGAGACGGCCCGCCGTCCGACGATGACAAGTGGGGAGACGATGTGATCATGCCAACTGACGCACAAGCGAATACCCGTCCGGAGCCGCTCACCCTGGCGCTGGCGCCGATCAATGCTTCGATATCATTGCGCGACCAGGCTTACGCGAAGTTAAAGCAGGCCATCGCCGAAACGGACATCTACCGTTCGCGCGAGGAAGTGCGTCTCGACGAAAAGGAACTCACCGAGGCGCTCGGCGTGAGCCGCACGCCAGTGCGCGAAGCGATGACGCTGCTCGAGCAGGAGGGCTTTCTGCGGACTGTGCCGCGGCGTGGCGTGTACATCCTGCGCAAGACGAAGAAAGAGATCGTCGAGATGATCTACATGTGGGCGGCGCTCGAAAGCGTCGCTGCGCGTCTTGCGACGCTCCGCGCATCGAGTGAGGACATTGCAGCGTTGCGACGCATGTTCGACGACTTCGGCGAGGCAGCGCCGAACGAACACATCGAAGAATACTCAGACGCCAACATCGCGTTCCATCAGGCGCTAGTCGAGTTGTCCGGCTCGCGGATCATCGTGGATACGATCAAGAACATCTTCATGCATGTGCGCGCGATCCGCCGGATGACGATCGCGCAAAGCGACCGGGCCTCGCGCTCGATCGTCGACCACATGCGCATTATCGAAGCGCTCGAGCGGCGCGATACCGAACTGGTCGAAACACTCGTACGCCAGCACTCGGTCGAACTCGCGCTATACGTCGAAGCCCACTGCGACTTCCTCGACTGACGCCAGCGCCGGCACGCCAGTGACCGGTCGGGCGGTTGTCCCGCTCTCTATTCGCGTCGCACGGATGCGAGGTGAGCGCCTGCCCGAATATCCGCGCCGGATCATCCCCCGCGTGCCCGGCCAGGCGAGGCGTCACGCGCCACCCGCCCCAGGACTTTCCCTTAGTCAGGATTGTTGCGTCGCACAGCGCAAACCGGGACCCGCGCTTGAAATTCGACGTCTCGTGGGCGTTCCGCAGCGCAGCATCACACCGCTGCCTGAAAAATACGCTTGACTAATATTGTGTGTGGAATATTGTATATCACGAGAAACGCACAACGCCCCGAAGAGGAGGAGACGTCATGGCAGATGTAATTGAGACGATGCCGCAAGCCACCGCCGCACAGGACACGCCGGAAACGACTGACGGGTTTCATCTCGTCATCGATGCCCTGAAGCTGAACGACATCAATACGATTTTTGGACTGGTTGGCATCCCGATTACCGATCTCGCCCGGCTCGCGCAGGCCGAAGGCATGCGCTTCATCGGTTTCAGGCACGAACAGCATGCGGGCAACGCAGCCGCGATCGCCGGCTATATGACGAAGAAGCCAGGCATCTGCCTGACGGTCTCCGCACCGGGCTTCCTCAACGGCCTGACGGCGCTGGCCAACGCCACCACCAACTGCTTCCCGATGATCCTGATCAGCGGATCGAGCGAACGCGAGATCGTCGATTTGCAGCAGGGCGACTACGAGGAAATGGATCAGCTGAACGCGGCGAAGCCTTACGCGAAAGCGGCTTACCGTGTGCTGCACGCCGAAGACATCGGCATCGGCGTGGCGCGCGCGATCCGTGCGGCTGTGTCCGGCCGTCCCGGCGGGGTCTATCTGGACCTGCCCGCGAAACTGCTGGCTCAGACGATGGAAGCGGCGAAAGGGCAGAAGTCATTGGTGCGTGTCGTCGACGCGGCGCCGCGCCAGATTCCGGCGCCCGATTCGGTCAAACGTGCGCTCGACCTGCTAAAGGGTGCAAAGCGTCCGCTGATCCTGCTCGGCAAGGGCGCGGCCTACGCGCAGGCCGATGCGGAAATCCGCGCGTTCGTCGAAAAGACCGGCATTCCCTATCTGCCGATGTCAATGGCCAAGGGCCTGTTGCCGGATACCCATGCGCAATCGGCTTCGGCGGCGCGCTCATTCGTGCTGGCGGAGGCCGATGTCGTGGTGCTGATCGGCGCACGCCTGAACTGGCTGCTCTCGCACGGCAAGGGCAAGACCTGGGGCGCGCCGAAGCAGTTCGTCCAGATCGACATCGCGCCCACCGAAATCGACAGCAATGTCGCGATCGCGGCGCCGGTCATCGGTGATATCGGTTCCTGCGTGTCCGCGCTGGTAGCGGGCATCGATTCGAGCTTTGGCAAGCCGTCGGCCGAATGGACCGGCGCAATCGCGGAGCGCAAGGACAAGAACCTCGCGAAGATGGCGGCGACGCTCGACAGGAACCCGTCGCCGATGAATTTCCACAGCGCACTGCGCGCGATCCGCGACGTCCTGAAAACGCGGCCGGATATCAACGTGGTCAACGAAGGCGCCAACACGCTGGATTACGCCCGCAGCGTCATCGACATGTATGAACCGCGCAAGCGTTTCGATTCCGGCACGTGGGGAATCATGGGCATCGGGATGGGCTTCGCGATTGGCGCGGCGGTCACGAGCGGCAAGCAGGTGGTGGCGATCGAAGGCGATAGCGCATTCGGTTTCAGCGGCATGGAACTGGAGACGATCTGCCGCTACGACCTGCCGGTGTGCACCATCGTGTTCAACAACAACGGCGTCTATCGCGGCACCGATGTGAACCCGACCGGCGGCAAGGACCTCGCGCCTACCGTGTTCGTGAAGGGTGCGCGCTACGACAGGATGATCGAGGCTTTCGGCGGCATCGGCCATCACGCGACGACGCCCGA
>NZ_JBNDKT010000048.1:0-43167 GCF_050435685.1 Paraburkholderia sp. GAS448 | reverse complement strand
CTGCCCCTCCGTACCCATCTCCTGCTCCTCAAACGCTTCCCGGGTTCGCCGCATCCGGCCCCGGGTGGTGGCGCACCTTCTGGTTCGTGTTCCACTGCCGGTGCTCATCTAAATCGGTCCATAGACCTATAATAGGAGTCGTTGGACCTATATGCAAGTAGAGTCTACATAGGTAAAATCCCCAATATGCCGCTGCTTAACGTCGAATCGCGATTGCAAGTTATGAAAAAAGGAAAATAAGATAGGTCTATGGACCTATATATGAAGATGAGCCAAGTCAGGAATTTCGGGGCTTTGTCAACTTGTCGAGACTGAGGCGGAGAGACGGCAGGAAAGCCTATCGCTCAGAATACGTAGGACGGATTTCGGATGACTTCGATGATTTCGCACCATGCAACGAATCGCGTCGCGCCATGCTCGTCGACCGCGCGCCACAACAGATACGGCTCGCCGCGCGGCGTCACGAACATCTCGTCTAAATGCCAGTTGCTGCCCGGCTTCCGCCGCACCGCCTTGGCGCACTGAGCGAATCCAGCGCCGAACTTGTCGCACCAGCAGCGGATTGTTTCGTACGTGACCACGACGCCACGCTCGAGCAACATTTCCTCGATGTCGCGCAGGCTCAGGCTGAACCGAAAGTACCAGCGAGCCGCGCAACTGATTACGACCGAAGGGAAGCGGTGGCCGCGATAAAGCGATTTGGTCTTCTTCATTGCTTCATTCTGCCGCCGCATCGCCGGCAACCTGACAGTGCCCGCTGGTCTGGTGTTCCGGAAGGACGGGGCGGGATAAACGCGGCCGCAGGGTGTTTCGTACCCTTCAGGTAGGCTCTTCCAGTACCAGAATATTCGAATCCATCACCTCATCTCGCAGCGGAATCAGCGCCTGGTACTCGGGAGAACCGTGCCAGGCTTCAATCGCCGCAGCGTCTTTGAATTTCACAATCAAGCAGGAATCAGCGCTGAACCCGCCAACGAGCGATCGGACCTCGCCGCGGCTGACAACGCTTCCCCCGGACGCTCCTAAGGTTGGTGCAGCGGCGGACGAATACTCGGGAATGCGGTTGGCATTCTTTACCTTGGCAAATGCAATCAAATAAGCGGCCATAAAAATCTCCTGTTGGCTAAGGCGTCCACGCCAGTCCACTTTTCCAAAGCGGACTGGCGTGATGATTGTGATGGCTTCGAAGCAGGCTTACTTTTCGAAGAACATGAAGAGCGGATCTTCGTGATAATTGTTCGGCACGTCGGCAGCGCCCGCCTGGCCTTCCGGCGAGGCCATGGCATCGATGGCAGCCTGAGCGCTGTCGAACGTGCCGGTTCTCGACATCCATGAGATCGTCGCCGGCAAGATGGTCGCGCTGGTCACGAGGCGCGCCGCACGCGATCTGTTCGACGCGCAACGGATCATTGCCATGCCGTCTCTCGATTGGGCGAAGATCAAGGCGGCGACCCTGATGATCGGTGCGAGTGCCAAGAGTTTTGATTGGCGCACATGCTCATGTCATTGCTCTGTTGTGGATGATGATCAAGTGGGTAATCCGCTCGCCCCGGAGGCTGAAGTAGAGGCTCAGAATCAGCGGGTCAGGTAGGCCGGTTTTGTCGTAGGTCCCGTCGGTGCGTGCGTGGACGGTGATGTCTCCGTGGCGATCCACGGCCCGCAAGGGCGTGAAGGTGACGCGGTCGCCGAAGATCTCTTTCGCCGCGAAAGCGCGGATCGCCTCGGCTCCAGCGAATTCTCGCTGGACATCATTGACCAAAGCGTCCGGGTCGAAAGTCGCCATCCAGGCATCGATATCGTGGTCGTTGCAGGCGGCAAGGTGCCGAGCGACCGCTGGCGGCAGGTCGTTGGTTATATCGCTGGGCATGGCTGGCTCCATCGAATTTGGGGAGAAACGGGGCGGCTCCGTGGTCACCCCGGCCGGTAGCCCGACCTGAAGGGTCTCTCCTCGGGACCACACTTCAGTGAGGCGAAGGTATCAATTCCTTCGAAGAGGCATTAGCCGTTGAGTTCGAATCCTATCGATCCCGATTGGGAATAGATCAGTCTTCCTCGTCGACGAGCAGCTCGGCCAGAAAGTCATTAAATACGGCGACTTTGCTGGGTTCCGATGGGTAGATGGCTCTTTCCTTTTATTTGTAGAGCCAAGGCTTATAGGCGATCTCGATGTTGTATCCGTCCGGGTCGCCGATGTTTGCCGCGAAGTAGTCGGCACGCCATTCGGGCCGAAGGCTCGGTTCCTTGATTGAAGTAGCTTCCGCGTCTATCGCCGCCTTGTAGCTAGCCCTGACAGCGTCCGCGCTCCTGGCGGTGAATGCGACGTAAAGGTCTTTGGCGACTTCGCCATTCTTCAGCCAGAAACCCGGATCGCTATTGATGGCGAAACCGAGTATGGGAGGTTGACCGAACTTGTAAGGCATGTCGATGCCCAGCGGCTCAAGCACCTTCTTGTAAAATTCGCTCGAGCGATTCAGATCCGAGACGGGGAGGTAAATATGGTCAATCATGGCTTTCCTCTGTTCGTTTCACTGTGAGAGCCCCGATCAGGGCTCTTTAGATCTAGGGGGATTTTCGTGGCGGCTCAGCGGGCGCTGTCGATGATCCAGCCCCCGTCTGGGGTCAGGCTGGACCCCGTGATGTACTGCGAATCCTTGCTGGCGAGGAACAGCACGACCGGCGCGATGTCTTCTTCCGGCGAGCCGTAGCGACCGAGCGGGTTAGCCGGCGGGGGCACATTGGCGTCCAGCCCCCAAGTCTCGGCTATCGGTAGGACGTTGTTCACGGTGATGTTGTCGGCGGCCCACTCGCGCGCGGCGGTTCGAGTCAGCGCACGCACAGCCTCCTTGGCCATGCTGTAGGGGCCGTAACCCAACAGCCCGATGACGCCGGCCATCGAGCCGAAGTTGATGACGCGGCCCGTTCCGCTGGCCTTGAGGTAGCGATAGGCCGCCTGCATAAAGCGCAGATAGGCGATCGGGCCCACATCGAAATTGCGCTGTAGCTGCTCGGCCGACAGGTCGAGGATCGAAGAGTACGGCGCGATCGGATCGTAGGCGTTGTTCACAAGAATGTCGAGGTTGCCGAAAGCTTCCACAGTCTTGTCGATCGCCGCCTTGATCTGATCCGCCTTGCTGATGTCGGCGACTACGCCGATCGCGGTGCCGCCAGCGGCCTTTATGTCCGCGACGACCGCATCAACGTTTGCGGGAGTCAGCGATACGACGGCAACCTTGGCGCCTTCGGCTGCGAACAGCTTCGCTGTCGCGCGACCGATGCCGCGACCGGCGCCCGTGACGATGGCGATTTTGCCGGTGAGTCTACCCATGTTTATCTCCTTTGAGGTTCGAGTTGCTTGATCGGTGTCGTGTCAAAGCGTCGCTGCCTGCACGTCGGGGGACGCGACTTCGCGGGCGACGTTCTGCGTCGCGAAGGATGCAGCCAGAAGGGCGAGAACAATCGCGGCCGGTATCGCGCCTTTATCCGCTCACTCGGTGCGCAGGTTGAAGATATCGCCCAATGTTGATATCTTCAAGTAGGATGAATTTATTGTGGTTAGTATGGAAAACCAGACTATGGCCGACGAAGAACCCAACATGCACGAGGAGATGCGGCGCGCATTCTCGCTCCTCTCGGGCAAGTGGAAGCTGGAAATCTTGTGGCTGCTCAATTCCCGGGTTTATCGCTTCGGGGAGTTGCGTAAGGCGATCCCCGGCATCACCCAACACATGCTGACCGTACAACTGCGGGATCTTGAGGCGGACGGACTGATCTCGCGGACGGTGTTTGCGGAAGTGCCGCTTCGCGTCGAATATGAGATGACGCGGAAGGCCCGCGGGCTCGGTCCCACGATGGAGGCGCTGACCGCCTGGTGGAACGAGTACGGGAAAAGCGTGCCGGCAAAGCCCAACATGCGCGGGCGTAAATCGCGCGGCGGTAAATCCACCTGAAGCAGGCTGGAGGCCGCAGTAGATGTCACCCGCTCACACGATGGCTGGGGCGTTCAGCTTGCATCGGTTCCGCTTAGGGCACCGATGCGGCCGTAGGGCGACGGCTTCCAGCGTGCGGCATTTTGCGTGAAGAAGA
Organism: Paraburkholderia sp. GAS448; assembly: GCF_050435685.1. Classification (NCBI taxonomy): domain Bacteria; kingdom Pseudomonadati; phylum Pseudomonadota; class Betaproteobacteria; order Burkholderiales; family Burkholderiaceae; genus Paraburkholderia; species Paraburkholderia sp. GAS448. Next base: position 39,084 of record NZ_JBNDKT010000048.1, on the reverse strand, counting down.
CACCAGCAGTGCCAGCAGTCCCACCAGCGCCGGAGGAAAGCAGTAATCGCCCGCGTTGAGATGCGCGGATACAGCGAGCAGCAAATGGAAGAACATGCGTAAGCGATCAGGGAACCGCGTGATTGACGTTGGCGCGCTAGCACGAGCAGTACAGAATCGCGCCTCGGTTGCCACGCACGTACCGCAGACGGCACAGGAGGTCCGGCGAACCAAACGATACTTGGACGTCGTGTTATTCGACTTATGGAGATTACGTGACCGGTCGATTTCTGTCGTCAGGTTGAACGCACCGTGCATGTGTCGCGAGCTAGGACATAGAGCCGCCTAATGCTCATTGCGATAAATTTTCACGCCACGGCCCGCAGGTCGAAATCGGGGTGAATAGCATCGTAAGGGACGCAAATCTTGCGGTCCGACGTACGTACTACCAGCCCATGCTTGATCAGGATGCTTACATCTTGGTGCACCCGCTTTACATCGCGGTCCAACTTGCGTGCCAGACTGCGTAGGGTCGTTGGACCTGTCGTTTGCAAGCGCTCAACCAGTTCCCATCGGTTCGCGGTAAGAACGCGAAACAGTGCGGCAGGAGACTCGAATTGCAGCAAATCGCCATCTGACTTGCCGGTCTTCCATGCATTGACGAATCGCTAACCCATTTCTTTTAGTGCCGTTTGTGTATCTCGGCGGATTCGGATCGTTGCCTTTCTCATAGCTGACCTCTGTCAAAATACGTCGACGAGAAAATCCCGGACCAATTACTTGCGGGAGGGTAGGTGGCCCCTTCCAGGCGAGGATTCTGTTTTAGGTCCGGAGCCTCCTCTGGCCGATAGCAGAAGCTTGGTGAATTGGACGCTTCCTCTGCGCCACGCAGGTCAAGTTCCCTTCCGAAAGTTCAGTCGGCGGCAGCTTGTGCGCTAAGTCGCACGCCAAATGCTCCGACAATTTTCATCACCGTTTCAAAGCTCGGAGTGCCGCCGTTGGCGATCGCTTTATATAGCCCCTGGCGCGAGATGTCGGTTTCTTTGGCGAGTTTCGACCTACCTGCTACTCCGGTCGATGCCGAGCAACAGTTGGTAGAGTATTGAGGCGCTGCAGGCCGGTATCAAAGAGTACATTCACTACTACAACCACAAACGCATCAAGCTGAAGTTAAACGGGCTGAGTCCTGTGATGTACAGAACCCAGCCCCCTCGGCCCTGGCCGAAAACTGTCCAACTTTGCGGGGTCAGTTCACTCGGCGGCTTTTTGACCGGCACGGAGTTCGTCAAGCCGTTCGTAATCGTCAGGGTGGCAAGGCGGTACGCAATGCGCAACGGACTGCGAACCGGCGATGGCCCTCCGCGGCCGTAATACGGCGGGAGTACCATGTACGACGTCACCCCGACGGCAATACCCGTACGTCGTATGAAACATCGATCCCTGACAGCGAGCGTCACCTTCGCCGTCATAGTCGTGGTCCTGACTGTGGCGACAGGCGGCTGCGCGTCCAGCACCACCCAGGCGAGACAGCCGCCGCGATGCAATTCGGCACCCAGCGTTTGCGACGTATACTTCGGGCCGTAGCCGATGACAGACGAGGGGCGTTTTTGGCGGTGAGTCCTACGAAAGCGCTACAGACTCCGCGCAGCACTACGCCCGTGGTTGCATCGACCGGTTGAATCCGCAGACTAAACCCGGCCAGTCAGGGAGGGCAACGGTTGCGACCCACTACCAGCATGCGCATTGGGATGTCAGCGCCCCATGATCTGCTGCTATCACCGGGGGAGAGTCTCGTGCTGTGCGTTGACGTGATGCAAGCTGACGTCGGTGAACCAGCATGCGAGAATCACAGTCTGTACTGGGCGTTGTGCGGGGTCGCCCCGAAACCGATGCGACGAAACGACTCCCGGCAAACTGCGGAATGTTCGCGGGCGTAACGACTACGACCGACGAGAAGAGTCAAGTGGCCAGGCCGCACACCCACACTATTAGATCGCAGTCACCCGCTTGTGGCGCGTCTCGCATGCGTTCGTCCCGCGAACGTCCGCCGGATGCTCCCGCGTGTCCGGCGCGCTTCGATCACGGTGATGCGCAGTGTCAGTTCTTGAACTGCATCAACGGTTCGCGTGCGAACACCTCGGCAATCCAGTCCGCAAACACGCGGATCCGGCGCGGCAGGTGCCGGTTCGGCGAATAGAGAATCGATATCGGCCGCGGCATCGATGGATAGTCGACGAGGATTTCGCGCAGCGCGCCTGTCGCCAGATACGGCCCGAGTATGTAGCGCGGGCCCTTCACGATGCCCAGTCCGTGCAGCCCGCATGTCACGTAGGCATCCGCATCGTTGACGGCGATCATGCCTTTCATCTCGATCAGCTCGGTCTTACCTTCGATCACGAAGTCCCAGCCGCGCAACCGCCCGGTGTTGCTCGACACGTAATTGACGCCGATGTGATGACGCAGCTCGTACGGCGTCGCCGGCTCGCCGTGCTTCGCGAGGTATTCAGGCGCGGCACACGTGACACGCGCCATATTGCCGATGCGCCTCGCGACGAGCCCCGAGTCCTCGAGATCGCCCACGCGGATCACGCAGTCGACGCCTTCCTCGATAATATCGACCTGCCGGTCGGTCAAACCCATCTCGATCCCGATGTCCGGATACATCGCGAAGAATTCCGGCAGCGCCGGAATGACAGTCGTCCGCGCGACCACCGCTGGCAGGTTCACTTTGAGCTTGCCCTTCGGGTTCAGCTTTGCATTCGACAGTTCGCTCTCCATGTCGTCGACCTCGGCAAGCACCCTCAGGCATCGGTGGTAGTACATGCCGCCGTCTTCGGAAACGCTGATACTGCGCGTCGTTCGATTCAGGAGACGGGTGCCGAGATGCGCTTCGAGCGCCTGAATGATCCGGGAGACGCTCGCCACTGGCAGTTGCAGCGACTCGGCCGCCTTGACGAAACTGCCGGCCTCGACCACGCGCGCAAAGACTTTCATCGCAACCAAGCGGTCCATGATGTTTTCCCGTTGTCCTGACGCGTTCTTTGCCGTCGGCACGACAGGCGAACGGCGCTTTGCTTGATGACGGAGCTTTGCTTTTCACATCCCGGCACCGCACTGCGGCCGCTGCGCGCGGTTCCTGCCGCATCGAGGCTGGAAGTACGCGGCGTTGCGCTGGCCGCTACCGAAAAACCGAACGTGTTGATGCACCCTTCGCCCTTCACGAACACGGCGCCGTTGTGCATCGTCGGGTCGATCGGCTCGTCCGGATCCGACACGAAAATGAGAACAGACTCTATCAAATCTGCGTTCAACCTGCTCTTGTCGACACGCGGCAGGTTTTTGTCGCAGTGAGAAGCACCCAGGAATCAGCCAGGAAGGGGTCAGTCGCTCGCGAATGTTCCGTCCCGCACCGATCGCGCGAAATCGGCAACTGCATGACCGATTTCGTGCGGGCTGTCCTCCTGGATGAAGTGACTTCCCTTGACCGTGATCTCCTTTTGATTCGGCCAGGTCCGGCAGAAATCGCGGGCCGCCCCGGTCAGGATCGAGCCCGGGTCAGCGTTAATGAACAGCTTGGGGATCGGACTTTCGGCCAGCCATTGACCATAGTCGTCGACAATGGCGACGACGCTTGCCGGCTCGCCTTCGATCGGCAACTGGCGCGGCCAGCTCAGCGTGGGGCGCCGGTCTTCACCCGGTGTCGCGAAAGGGGCGCGGTACACCGCCATCTCGTCCTCAGTCAGGCCACGCAATACTGAGCTCGGCAGCACCCGCTCGACGAAAATGTTCTTTTCAAGAACCATTTCCTCGCCGCGCTCGCTGCGGAAGCCCTGGAAAACCTTGCGTGCATTCTCGGGCCAGTCTTGCCAGGTCACCGGCTTGACGACGGCCTCCATATAGACGATTCCTTTGACCCGTTTGGGATTCTGCCGAGCCCAATCGAAGCCCAGGGCGGAACCCCAGTCGTGTATGACAAGGATCACGTCGTCTCCGAGATCCAGCTTGTCCCAGAGCCCGAACAGATACTCCCGCTGCTCCTGGTACCCGTAGCGGTCGGGACCGGAACCGGGCAGCTTGTCGGACGAGCCCATGCCGATCAGGTCGCAGGCAATCAAACGCCCCAGGCCTGCGCAGTGCGGCATGACATTGCGCCACAGATAGGACGACGTCGGGTTCCCGTGCTGGAACACGATGGCGCTGCCCGTACCCTCGTCAATATAGGCCATCTGTTTGCCGTTCACTTCCGCGAACTTCTGTTTCCCGAATTTCTCAACCGATATGGACATTTCTATCTCCTTCGAGGATCTTCTTCACCTACTGAGTCATGGTGGTGTCACCTGGCTCCCGAGGAAGCCAGGCTTGATCTTGTGCCTGAACGCCTTCACACCCGCGAGGCCGTCACGCGACCGGGCATCTGGACGATCCAGGCTGATTCATGTTTCATGTGCTGCTTGAGGTCCGCGTCAAGGCGCCTGCAGCGCCGGAGCGATCCCGTATCGGGCGTCCGTCTTTTCGGTGATTTCGGCAAGCGTCACATCGGGCGCGAGCTCGGTCAGGGTCATGCCGGTCTCGTCGATCTCGAACACAGCGAGATCGGTGATCAGCATGTCGACCACGCCTTGGCCCGTGAGCGGCAGGGTGCATTGGCGCACCACCTTCTTCGCGTCCCTGGAGTTATGGTCCATCACCACGATTACCCTCTCGACGCCGGCGACCAGGTCCATGGCGCCGCCCATACCTTTTACCATCTTGCCCGGCACAGTCCAGTTGGCGAGGTCGCCGCTCTCGGATACCTCCATGCCGCCGAGGATGGTGAGGTTGATATGGCCACCTCGGATCATGGCGAAGCAATCGGCGCTGGAGAAATAGCTCGTCGTCGGCAATTCCGACACTGTCTGCTTGCTGGCGTTGATCAGATCCGCGTCCTCTTCGCCCTCATAGGGGAAGGGGCCCATGCCGAGCATGCCATTCTCGCTCTGCAACTGTACGGTCATGCCGGGTGGGATGAAATTCGATACCAGGGTCGGAATACCGATTCCGAGATTGACGTAATACCCGTCGCGGAGCTCTTTCGCCGCCCGCTGGGCCATGTCTTCGCGTGTCCAGGCCATGAGAAATCTCCTCCTAGTTGACCGCGCGCGGCCGTGTGGTCCGTTTCTCGATCAGTTTGACGTAGTTGGGCACGTGGACGATGCGCTGCACGAAGATGCCCGGGGTATGGATGTGGTCGGGATCGATCTCGCCCGGCTGCACCAGATGCTCGACCTCGGCGATCGTAATCTTGCCGGCGGTCGCCATCACGGGATTGAAGTTGCGCGCGGTCTTGCGAAAGACGAGGTTACCCTCGGTATCACCCTTCCATGCATGGACCAGGGAGATATCGGCAACCAGGCCGGTCTCCATGAGATAGGTTTCGCCATTGAAGACGCGCTCCTCCTTACCTTCGGCGACCACGGTGCCCACGCCGGTCCTGGTGAAGAAGGCTGGAATGCCGGCGCCACCGGCGCGGATGCGCTCAGCCAACGTGCCCTGCGGGGTAAACTCGATCTCGAGCTCGCCTTTCATATACTGGTCGGCGAACACCTTGCTCTCGCCGACATAGGTGCTGATCATTTTCTTGATCTGACGGGTTTCCAGCAAAATGCTGAGCCCGACGCCGTCGATCGCCGCGTTGTTGGAGACCGTGATGAGGTCCTTGACGCCGGAATCGCGCACGGCGGCGATCAGCTCGGTCGGAATGCCGCAGATGCCAAACCCGCCGGACATCATTACCTGACCGTCTTTCAAAAGGCCGTCGAGCGCAGCGGCGGCCGTCGGATAAACTTTACTCATCAATATTCCTCAATTTGGCCGGTGAGAAGGCACGTCACATTGCGTAATATATAGGATGACTTATGATTGCCATGCTGAAAACGATGGTGCTACACACGCCGATAGTTTTCCTGTTCGAGTACCAGGTTAGGCGGGATTTACTGTGCGCAGAAACTTCACGAGTTGGTCACTGACCTCGGCAGAGGCTTCGTGTTGTACCCAGTGGCCCACATTGTCGAGTTCGAGCCCCCCAACGAGACCGGGAAGGCCGGCGCGCATTTGGTCCACTGTAAAAGGATAGAGCTCTTTCAAGCCCTCTGCCTTTCCCCAAATGAAATAGGAAGGTTGGGTGATCTTCGCGCCCTTCCACGGAGCGGACAAGTAGAAATACGGGTCGGCGGCGCGATAGTAATTCAGGCCGCCGTGAAAGCCGGTGCGCTGGAATTCGGCGACGTTATGAGCAACGTAATCTGGTTTCGCCCATGACGGCAACGGTCCGGGGGCCGCACGATGAAGGCTTCGTGTGGGATTCATGGGGCTCCACCGCTTGTCGGCCGGAGCAGAACCCGATGCCCAATACAGAATCCCTGGAATGGTCACCGCGGCGTCAGCCCAAATTTGATCGGCCTCCGGCCGGATCTGTTCGAACATGTAGAAGTCGTTTTGATGGCCGGACTTCCGCATGCGCTCAAAGACGCTCACATCCCCGCGCGGAACGTAAGGTACGCTCAGGCAAAACACCGCTTTAAATCGATCAGAACGTATCAGCGCCGCTTGCCACACATGACTCGCACCCCAGTCATGGCCCACCAGGACAGCGCTGGAGATCTTCAGCGCATCGAGCAGTCCAATCAGGTCACCCGTTGTGTGCAGCGGCGTGTATAAGGTGGCCTCTACTGGAGCCGAGCTGCGGCCGTAGCCGCGCATGTCCGGAGCAATTGCCCTATATCCGGCTGACGCCACGGCTTTCATTTGTCGGCGCCACGTATAGGACGTATCCGGAAAACCGTGGCAGAAAAGGACGGCTGGTCCATCCCCTTGCTCAGTTACGTGCAAGGAGATGCCATTAGTAGCGATGTCGTACTCCTTGAGTCCCTCGTCGCCTCCAGAACTTTCCGCTCCAGCCCTTTGGCTCAGCATCAGGCTAGCAGCAACAGCAGCTCCACTTGCGAGGAAAGTGCGGCGAGAGAAAGCCGGCATAGAGCTCACATACTCCTGATTGGCAGCTGCGATGGCAGGCGTGTTCTTTCCGCAACTGACTTCGGAATTTGTCTCATTGCTGTTCATGACGCTCATATCATCCATTTCCCGTGGTCATCCATTTCCCGTGGTCGAGTTTGTGAAACCATTTCCAAGTCGCTATCGCGAGCCTAGCTCCCGAGAAAGCCAGGCTCTATCTTGTTCACGAACGCCTTCACGCCCGCGAGTCCGTCACGCAAACGGGACATTTGGACGATCGATACTGATTCATGCTTCATCTGCTGCTCGAGGTCCGTGTCATCGCTCGAAAGTAAAAGACGTTTGACGGACCCGAAGGCGAGCGTCGGGCCGTGGGCGAGCTGTTTTGCGATTTCATCGACCGTCGCGTCCAGTTCCTCGGGCGCGACCACCCGATTGACTAATCCCCAGTCGAGAGCCTCGGTGGCGGACAGCACGCGGTTCAAAAGAAACAACTCCTTCGTCCGACGGAGACCAATCAGGCGGGGCATGAACCAGCTCGTGCTTCCATCAGGGGTGAGCCCGATCTTCGTGTAGGCGCTGGTGAACTTCGCCGTCTGGGAGGCAACGGCGAGATCGGCGGCCGCCATCAGGCCGAGGCCGGCGCCGGCTACCGTGCCGTTCACTCTGGCGACCACCGGCGCTCGCATGCGCGCAAACACGGAGATCGCTTCGTGGAGATGCACGGCCATCTCTTCTATCAGGCTGTCGACCCGCTCCGGATCCGATGCGAAGCCCGCCACGTCGCCGCCCGCGCAGAATGCACGGTCGCCAGCGCCGGTCAGCACTACACACCGCACGGTCGAATCGGTGCTGCATTGCCTGGCGGCGAGGAGGAGTTCCTTTGCAGTCAGCACATCGATCGCGTTCATCTGTGCCGGTCGATTGATCGTGATGCGCGCGACACCGTCCTCGATGCTGAAAATGAGAGTTTTGTAGGTCATGGCATTTCCTTTGCCTGCTATTTGCCGGTGAATTGAGCGGGACGTTTTTCGATGAAATGGCGAACCCCTTCCTTGAAGTCCTCGCTTTGCAGACTGACCACCATTTCCGCGTTCGCAAGTTCGATGGCCTCGCCCAGCGTTTGATAGGGCGCTTCCCAGAACTGTCGCTTCATGACTCTGACCGACCGAGGTGATACCTCGGACGCGAGGCTTTTGGCGAGGGTTCGAACTGCAGGCATCAGTTCGTCGGGCGGCACCAGGCGACTGACCAGGCCAATCGAGAGCGCTTCCTGGGCGGTCACCTTTCGCGAGGTCAGGAGGAGGTCCATCGCTGCCGCATGCCCGACGATGCGTGGCAAAATCCATGCAATGCCGTGCTCGGCGATCAACCCGCGCTTCGCAAAGGCAGTGGAAAAGACGGCTGTCTCCGACGCGATCCGGAAATCGCTGTAGAGGGCCATGATCAGACCAAGACCCGCGGCGGCGCCATTGACGGCACTGATGATCGGCTTGGGTGTAGCTGGAAAATAGGAGTACCGCGTCTGGTAGTCGGCCCGTCTGTTCATGTCGTAGGGCCGCATCCATTCTTCCGCCCGGATGTCTTCGGGCGGCAAGACTTCGAGCTCATCCATATCCATGCCGGCGCAGAACGCCTTGCCGGCACCCACCAGGACGATCACCCTGACGCTGCTGTCCCGCCCGGCCGCTTCGATCGCTGAGCGCAGTTCTACTTCCATGACCTTGGTGAGGGCATTCATGCGGGTCGGACGGTTCAGCGTGACCGTCGCCACCAGTCCGTCGACCTCATAGAGAATTTGTTGATAGTTCATAGTGTGACAGTCTCCGCCTCAGCGCTTTCGAAGTAGGTGCCTGGCAGTTGGATTGAGATCGGTTCGAGGAACTCCTCGATTCCGTGACGTCCGTTTTCCCGGCCCACGCCGGATTTTTTGAATCCGCCAAATGGGGCGGCGGGATTGAACGCTGCGCCGTTGATGTCGATTTGGCCGGTGCGCAGCCGACGGGCAACGGCCAGCGCCTCCTGCGCCGTGCCTGCCCAGACCGCGCCTGCGAGGCCGTAATCGGTGCCGTTGGCGATGTCGATCGCCTCGTCGAGGGTGTCATAGGCCATAAGGACGAGAACGGGCCCAAACACCTCTTCCTGCGCGATCGCCATCCCTGGCGTCACGCCGGTTAGCACGGTGGGTGGCACAAAGAATCCCGTTTCGGGTACCCTGGCCGCCGGATTGGTCAATAGCTGGGCGCCTTCGGCCAACGCTGCGTCGATCAAACCCCTGACGCGCTGGCGCTGGGCGCTCGAGACTAGCGGACCCAGCCGTGTCGTCGGCTCGGCCGGGTCTCCCATTTTGTAGCCCTCGATCGACGCGGCGATCAGGTGCCCGGCGTCGACCACAAGCCCACGCGGAACCAGCAACCGGGTCGGCGCGGAACAGGTTTGCCCAGAGTTGAGGAAGCAGCCCCCGAGCGTCGCTTTGACTGCAGCATGCAGATCCGCACCGGGCAGGACAAGCGCGGCCGACTTGCCGCCAAGCTCCAGAGCAACCCGTTTGATGTCACCGCTCGCGAGCGCCGCCACGTGGCGACCCGCACGCGTGGAACCCGTGAACGACACCATGTCGATGTCCGGATGGGTCACCAGCGCTTCGCCGATTTCGATTCCGGAGCCGTGCAGCAGATTGAAGACACCAGCCGGCAAATCACTTTCTTCAATCGCTTTAGCGAGCAGGAACGCGCTGGTAGGGGCAATCTCCGACGGTTTCAGAACGACGGTGCAGCCTGCGAGAAGTGCCGGCGCCACCTTCCCCGTGATCTGGTGGAGCGGGTAATTCCATGGCGTGATGCAAGCCACGATTCCCACGGGCGCCTCGACGACGAGCGAATGACCGACGCGGCTCTCCCACTCGAATTCGGCTACCAGATCGGCATACATGTGCCATGCCGATATTGGCGCGCCAACCTGAATCCGGGCAGCCAGTTTCCTGGGCATGCCGACCTCGCGCGAGATCGCCTCGGTCAGTTCGTCAGCGTGGGTTCGCAGGTTGACGGCAATCTTGCGAATGAACGCAGCGCGCTCCGCCGGGGTCCTCGCCGACCAGCCTGCGAGCGCCTCCTTTGCACTTTTGACAGCGGCGCTGACGTCGTCCGTCGAGCTCAAGCGATAGCGCGCAAACGGCTGCTCTGTGAAGCTATCGATAACATCGAGTTCAGCGCTGCCCGAAGCGCGTCGCCAGATGCCGCCGATAAACGTATCGTGTTGGGTCATGCGGTACTCCATTCGACGGGTTCAGGCCTGTATCTCTTCCACTTTTTTCAATGCAGCGATGTCGCGCACGGCACGCACAGAGAATCCAAGTTTTTCGTACACCCTTGCGGCGTCGCTGTTCCCGTCCTTGACGTGAAGAAAAGCCGTATCGCCGCGTTCGACGATCTGCTTCGTGAGCAAGGCGACAAGGACATTGGCATAACCTTTACCCCGATGTTCCGGGTGCGTGCAGACGCCGCTGATTTCCGTGAACCCGTCAAGGCGAATGCGTTCGCCGGCCATCGCAATGAGGGAGGCGTGCCCGTCGAAGATGCCGAGATAGCGCCCGATTGTTACCGTGCGCGCCTCCATCGGTCCGGGCTGCGTCAAGCCTGCCAGGGCCACCATCGCAGCGCCATCGGACAGATCGAGCTCCCTCATCGCAGGCGCCGTCGTTCCGCTGATCGGTGCGCGGAAACTCCCCTGCGTGCAGATCATCTGCAGAAACGGATAGCGCCACCCGGTTTCCCAGCCGTCCGGTACCGACTCGCTCCTGGTGCCGAACAGACCGATCGTTTCGCCAACCTTCACGATATCGGCAAGTGCTGCCCACGACTCGGTGGCCAGAGGATTTTCGAGTGCTGCTATCGGCGAAATGTCCGGTTGATAGCGCCTCGCTCGACCCTCGCCGATGCCGAAATGCCGTTGAGGGCCCGTGAGTGCATGCCATACTGGATTGTCTAAGAGGTGCATCGTTGTTACCTCGTAAATTTGCGGAGGACCGACTGCCGCAGTGTCGTGACCCGGCAGCATTCTGGTTGCGCTCACATGGTCGCTACGTGATTTCTCGCGCTGGCAGAACACGCCCGTAGCTGGTTCCAAATCCGATGCGGTTGTAGCCGGAACGCTCGCACCATCCCCGAAAGAAGATGGCGTCCCCGTCTTCGATAAAGCTTCTTGTCTCCCCATTGGGAAGCTTGACCGGTTTTTTCCCGGCGAGGGCGAGCTCCATCATCGCTCCCGCTTCGTCGACGCCGGGTCCGGAGATGGTTCCGCTACCCAGCAGGTCCCCGGGTTGAAAAGAACAACCACCGACCGCGTGATGGGTAACCATCTGTGCAACAGTCCAGTACTGGTGAGCGAAGCTTGTTCGCGACAGTCGGACCGGACCTTGACCCGCCCGCCTCATCGCATCGGATTCGAGCGCTGCCTCGAGCTGTATGTCAAGGGCACCCTGACTTCGCACCCGTTCGGAGTCGAGGTAAGGTAACGGTTGGGGCTCGTCCTGCTGCCGTGTCCACGGTTTGCGATACGGAGCGAGCGCGTCCATGGTCACGATCCAGGGCGACACGGTGGTCGCAAAGTTTTTTGCGTGGAAGGGGCCGAGGGGCACTGACTCCCATGCCTGAATATCGCGGGCGGACCAATCGTTGAGCAGGCAGATTCCAAAGACGTGGCTTTCGGCGTCTGTGATTGCGATCGGCTCGCCGAGGCGGTTGCCTTTTCCCACGAAGATGCCCAACTCCAGTTCGTAGTCCAGGCGTGCGCAAGGCCGAAGTGCTGGTGTCTGGTCTCCGAACTGGAGCGTCTGACCGCAAGGGCGGTGGAACTCCTGACCGGAAACGCCAATCGTGGACACGCGGCCGTGATAGCAGGTCGGGATCCAGTGGAAGTTCTGCGAAACGTCTGCATCTGGATTGAACAGCTTGCTGATTGTCCGTGCGTGGTAGATGGACGTGTAGAAATCGGTGTAGTCACCAATGCGGACGGGCAGGTCATATTCGGCAGCTGACTGAGGTACGAGGCATTTGCGTAGCGCCGCTACCGTCTCTGGCTCGGACTCGGCCAGGCTTTGCGCGAGGAGGCCGAAGAGGCCAAATCGCAGCGCCTTCCACGCTGCGCTGCCGAGCGTGAAAAAGTCGTTCAGTGCCGGTTTTGCGCAGCTTTCGACCGCTGACTGAGCCAGGCCTGCAAGTCGCTGCAGGCGGCTTAGTGCCGCGAGATCGACGATTTGATCTCCGATGGCGACACCTCCCCTGAACGGTTCCGGGCTGCCGCGGCGACGGAACACCGCAAAGGGCAGGTTCTGGATCGGAAAGTCGCAGTCAGGCTTGTTGGCCGAAGCAATCCAGCTAGTCGCCGATGCATCGTGAGTATGGTCTGTCTCTGCCATGATTTCGCCTCAGTCAAACTGGCCAACCGGATTGCGGCGGCTGCGCAGAATGCCGCGATCCCGGAGACTTTGAATCGCTTCAGTCGTGATCCCGCGTTCGGTCAGCACTTCCGCGTTGCTTTCGCCCTGGAAATAGGGAATTCCGGGCTCAGGGAGCCTGGATAGGCTAAAGCGCCACGGCGAGCCAGGCATGCGCGCAGTTCCGCCATCGCGGTCGTCAATCTGGGCGATCGCGTTCCAGTCCTCCGCCCACTCCGATTCGGACAGTTCCTGCAGCGTCCGAACCTGACCGATTGCCAGCCCGGCTTCGCTAACCTGCGCCTGCAACTGGTCCAGATCAGGGAACGTGAGAATCCAGGCACGGACTTCGGCCATCAGACTTTCGTGATTCGCTTTTCGTAGCTTGGCCGTCGCAAAGCGCGGATCAACCAGCAGGTCAGTGCGCCGCATCATTGCGCAGTAGCGAACGAAAATAGGGCTGAAAATTGGGCTCGCGGCGATAGTCAGCAGGGTGCCGTCCGGGAGCCTGAAAATCGGTGACTCGCTGGCACCGAGCGCGTAAGGCTCGTCTTCGACGTCCCGACCAGACATCAGCGCACCGGCGCGTTCATTGACCGACAGCATGGTCGCCGCCATGGAGACGTCGACATACTGCCCCTGGCCAGTGCGCTCGCGATGCTGCAAGGCGGCCAGTACAGCGATCGCGCCCTGGAGGCCAGTGTAGACGTCGGCGTGACTGCAGGAGTCGTTCTGGAGTTCGGTCAGAGCCGGGCCAAAGTGATTGAGGACAATGTCCGTATGGCCGGTTTCTGCATGGACGGTTGGGGCGAACGCGGGGCGGTTTTTCCACGGCCCGGTCTGTCCGTAACCGCTAATGGAGACGTACACGACGTTCGGATTGAACTTCACCACGTCGTCGTAGCCAAGCCCGAAGCGCGCCAGTGTGCCGGGTCGGAAGTTCTCAACGATCACGTCGGCGCCTTTGCAGAGTTCGGCGACGATTTCGCGGGCTTCCGGATAGTTCAGATCGATGCTGACGTTGCGCTTCCCCGCGTTTTGCTGCGCGTAGTAGAGCGACATGGGGCCAATATACGGAACGCCTGCCCGTCCGATGTCGCCCGCGGGCGGTTCAATCTTGGTGACATCGGCGCCGAGATCCCGGAGCGTCTTCGTGCAATGGGGCCCGGACAGCACGCGCGTAAAGTCGACGACGCGAATTCCTTTAAGGGGGGCGTTCATGGTTAGTCTCCCTGAAACACCGCAGAGCCCGGGCCGGTTGCCCCAAACGCGGCCAGACCACGCTTCTGGTCTGCGCTCGCCCACATCGACTCATTCACATCTGCCTGCACCGCGTCCGCACCACTGATGCCTTCGCGAGCAGCGAGATTCGCCAATGTCTTGATCCCGCGCAACGCAACCGTCGGTCCGCTGGCAAGTTGTTTCGCCCAGGACAGCGACACCGGGTTCAGCTCGCTTTCCGGTGTGACCAGATTGACGATGTTCCAGCGCTCGAGGGCGCGCGGATCATTACGTCGGCCGATCATTGCCATTTCCTTCGCACGGGCAACGCCGGCGCGTTGGACCACGCGTTGCACGCCGCCCAAAAGCGGAAGCAGCCCAAGGGATGCTTCGGCCATACCGATCGAGGCTGTGTCGGCCGCAATGACCATGTCGCACATCAGGGCGAACTCGAAGCCGCCCCCCAGGGCCGCGCCGTGTACGGCGGCGACTGTCGGAACCGGAACGTCTTCGAGGGCGCGCCAGAGGCGTTCAAGACCTGCCTGGTCGTACCGCTCGGCAGCGATGACTTCCAGGTCTGCCCCTGCGCAGAAGTGACGCATCGAACTGCGAAGCAGGATGGAGCGACAGCCGTCTTCAACCGCCTCTGCGTACGCGGCGGCTAACCCTGCGAGCAGCACTTTGTCGATCAGGTTGTGCGGGGGCTTAGCCATGGTGACGACGCCGACGGCGCCGTCCTTTTCGTAATTGATAAAGGACATGTTCGAACCAGTGCAGAAGTGAAAGGAAAATGGAATATGTGGCCGATGGCGGAGCGACGCCGCATCTACTTCGTGTTCGGCTGAAAGAGCTCGATATTGGCCTTGACGTATTCGCTAACCGTGATTGGCTTTCGACCCGTAATGGTTTCAACCAGGTCGTTGGCGCCGGCAAAGACGCCGTCCTGATAGTCGCGATACACAGAAACGACATGCTGGATGAAATGCTCAGAAAGACCCATCTGCGACAGGCGCTGCTCGCATGCAGAGAAGCTCTCATCCTCGTAGCGGATCTCCCTGCCCAGCACCTCACTCAACGTCCTGGCAAGTTCGGCGTGGTTCATCTCGACAGCGCCGTACAGCGGATAACTCTTCCCTGCATGCGGTGTCGGATTCAACAGGAGGTTGGCAATGATGCGTCCCTGATCCGACGCCGCAATGGGGGCGTGGCGGCCGTTTCCTGCCGGCACTTTAAGAAGGTCATGATTGGCGATCTGCGGAAGTTGAAATCTATACGTCAGCCATTCCATGAAAAAGGTAGGGCGCAGATGCGTCACCGGCGTTCCCGCCCAGTCAAGCACCCGTTCGCCGTACCAGTGAGACAGCGCTGCGCGACTCTTGGCCTGCGGACGCGCTGAAATCTGCGACATATTGACGATCGAGCGAAGCCCTGCGTCCCTGGCGCCATCCGCGAAATACGCGGTCGCATCAACGAGTTGCGGCTGCATGACCGGATAGACGAAGTAGGCGCCGGTCACTCCCTGCAATGCATGGCGTACTGCATGGCTGTCAAGCAACTCGCCGAAGACAACCTGAACGCCCTTGGCACGCAATGCCGCAGCCCGCTCGTCGTCGCGGTGAACAAAGGCCCTGACCCTGGCGCCTTGCGACAGCAGTTCCTGAATGGCATTGCTGCCGGTTTTGCCGGTCGCGCCGGTGATCAAATACAGATCGTTGCTCATTTCGTTATCCTGAGTGTACTGCGTGAATAGGTGTCCAATGAAGTTCGGCGATACCGTTAGCGGGGCATGTGCTCAACTGCCGCTTGTGAACGAAGCATTCGGAAGCAAGACCTGCAACTGCTTGAGAGGTCCGAGGGGAATGAATTCAAACGTCATGAGACCAGCCTGGTCAAGGGGCAACTCCTCGATAAGTGCATGCGCCTCCTTGAGACTCGTAACGTCGAGCAGGAAGACAACCCCGGGGCGATCCTGCCGGGCGTACCACTGAGCGATCTTGCCGTCGAGATACAGGCGTACCGTTTGGGGGACTTCCAACGGCAGGTGGGCGTTGAGCTGTTCTTGCGCCCATAACCGTTCGACTGCCATGCGTGGATCCATCGCAAGCCTCCATTGCCGCGACACATCGTGGATGCACCACTGATCTGTTGATGCGACTCAGTCCAGGCACTGACATTCTCACCACTGCAGGCGCGCCGACGCTCGTTCATCGCGCCGCCCGCTGTCCGCCGACAGCATGCGCCACACAGCGCGCAATACGTGAGCGGTCCACAACGCGAGACTCGCGTGCGACTTCGCCGCCTCCGTCGTGAGCATCCAGGTGGCACGATCCGACCCAGCGCTAACCCACGCGCTGTCACCGGCCGCGAGAGCGATCGCCTCGCCAGGCTTCAACCAGTGGTCGCCCGCACGCTCGTCGATCGTCACCCACAGCAGGCCCGCATGAGGGGTGATCGTTAATGGACGAACGGCGACGAGCCGCGTCGACGCCTCCGCATATTCGCTTTCTAAGTATCTGATTTCACGCATGATGTGCTCCCGACGACGACGTGAACTGGCCGATCGCCGGGATTCTGGTGGTCGGTACTGTGGGCAATGCCTGGATGGCTGACTGTGTCATTTCGGACTCCAAGGGCGAGACATCAGATTGGCCGGTATTTAGAGCATCTTCGAACTCTAAATTTAGAGTAGACTAGAACTCTAAAAACCGCAAGGCGTTTTTCTGGAACCAGGGGCAGCAAGATGAGAAAGTCGAGAATCGAAACGGCCGAGACGAGGAAGCGCATCGTCGCAACGGCTTCCAGGGTATTTCTAACCAGGGGTTTAGCTGCAACAGGCATCGCCGACATCATGGTTGCCGCTGGACTGACACAAGGCGGCTTCTTTCGGCATTTCCGGTCGAAGGGGCAACTGGTCGCCGAAGCCAACGTCGCAGCGTTCGGGCAACTGATGGACATGTTCGAGCGTGCCATCGTCGGCAAGCCACCAGGGGAAGCGCTCGATACCATCGTTTCTCTCTATCTTCACCAGCTTCGGGGCAAGGAGCCGGTGTATTTGTGTCCTTTGGCTAATCTGGGCAGTGAACTTCGGCACGCCGACGAACAGGTCAAGGCGACGACCGTAGAGGGCTACGAACGTCTGGTCCGATTGGTCGACCAGCAAACGCAGCAGCTAGGTATTGCGGGGCATGCAGACGTCGCCAATGCGATTGTTTCAACGTTGGTGGGTGCGGTGACGCTGTCCGGACTCGCCCCCGATCCAGGCACGGAGGAGACGATCCTGCTGAATGCGCAAAACGTCGTTCGCGTTCTATTGCGGTGTTCGCCACAAGCAAATGTCCCGACACGTAAGCTCCGGAGTTCGCAGGCAGAGAGTGCATAAACCATTGAGTGTTGATTGGCTGACAAATCAACACATCTCGTTTAAAGACGCCAGAGGCGCCGCCGCGCTCTGCCATCGTGCCGAAACACGCTGCGTGGTTTTCCGGGTTGTGGTGCAATTCCGATGCGTCCGTCTGTTGCGCTTGAGCTTTTAACGAGCACGAGCCAATGAGCAAGCTGGAAGACATCGACGGGTTGTTCAATGGGCGTCATTTCGACCGCGAAGTCATCATCCTTTGCGTGCGCTGGTACCTGCGCTACAAGCTCAGCTTTCGAGACCTCGCTGAAATGTTGGCGGAGCGTGGCCTGTTGCTGGTGCACACGACGATCATGCGCTGGGTGAAGCGCTACACGCCGGAGTTCGTCAAACGCTGGAATCGGTTCGCCATGGCGGCCGGTCAGTCGTGGCATGTCGACGAGACCTATGTGAGGATCTGGGGCAGATGGGCCTATCTTTACCGCGCCGTTGACCGAACGGGAAAAACGATCGATTTCCGCCTCAGTGCCAGGCGCGATGTGGCGGCAGCATAGGCATTCTTCGTCCGGGCGATCAGAACTCAGGGGCGCGCTCCCGCAACGATCACGCTGGACGGGTACGCGGCATCGCATCGGGCGGTGCGCGAGATGAAGACCGACGGGTTGCTGCCTCAGCGAACGAAATTGCGATCCTCGAAGTACCTGAACAATCTGATCGAGCAGGATCATCGGCTCGTCAAATCGCGGGTGAACGTCATGCTCGGGTTCAAACGCTTCCGCAACGCGGCCGTGACGATCCCCCGCATCGAGCTGATGCATCGCATTCGCAAAGGCCAGTTCGATCTCGCCTGCGTGCATCTCAAAGATACTACTGCGCCCTCGATCTGGATGGCGGTTCTATCAGCTCGTTGAGGTCTCCGAGAAACGGGCGGCTTCTTGCCCGGCTGTCGAATTTGCACCACAACCGCATCCCCGGATTGCGGAACATCCCTTTGTTTTGACGGGGAAGGTTTTGTCTGCTCTTTGTTGGTTGGGTGGTGATCGGATGCTGCGGCCAAGCCAGAGATCCCGGAAGACGGGACCCGTCACTATCAGTCATCCCTCGCAGGAATGGCGTTCGCGTCAAAGGCAGACGGCTTGCTCCATTCGTGCCCCCGCATGAAATCATCGTATTCCGTACGGACAATATGGTTTGTGTAATTGCCCAAGATCTTCGCCGCGACACCGAGCAACACCTCCAGCACGTTTCGGCGAAAGTAACCCGCCGCCAGAAAGGCGTTAATGTCCGCTTCAGCAACGAAACCACGTTCCCGTACTACGTGAGTCGTGAAGCGACGCAACGCTTCAAGCTTCGGATCCGCGAGTGGCTTGCCTTCACGTAGGGCAGCGACGAGCGTCTGATCCATGCCAACCTGCAACGCGCGAGCGCTGTGTCCAGCCATCGAATAGTGGCAGCTGTTCTCGAAGTTTGCAGTCATCGATACAACTTGCTGTTCCACTGAGCTCAACGTGCTCTTAGAGAAAAGTTCGAGGAGTGTGAAATAGCCGGACAGTGTTTCCGGCGACTCTGCCAAATGCGCCTGGAGATTCGGCACGACGCCAAAAATACGTTCTGCCTGTTGGAGGCCCGGTTGAGACGCAGCAGGGGCGGATGCTGCTGTATATGCGAGAAACTTGGCCATCGACTGCCTCGAATCAAAAACAATAGTCACACGAGTATCGCTGATGCGGCACCTTCGCAGTAGGCGGCGCCGGAACATAAGAGCTATTCCTGACTTGCATAGCGTGTCAGTGCTCGGCTCGGTTCGAAAGTCCTGAATCGTCGGAGAAAGCGGCTCACCTCTCCTCGGTAGCCGTCAACCGCGACAGTCCGACTTGTGAGATTGCGCCCCTTTTCACTGGCGAGAGACAGGGTATTCTGCGTTATCTCTTCTGGCAACGCAGGTACGAGACCATCAACCCAGCGCTGCTACAACGGTCGCATCGTGGAAACGGTGATCTTCTGCGGCGCTGAGGGCGCGGTCCATTCCCGCGAGGAATGACTGTTATCGATAACGCCCGTCTTCTTCTCGAGCGCCTTGCGCCTCATCATCTGCTCACCGTCAACCAACGATGAGCAAATGATGAATTCCTTCCAGTCCTACACGATCGACACCGCACCCGCAGCGTCAAAGCCCACCCTTGAAGAAGCGAAGCGTACTTTCGGTTTTGTACCGAACCTCCAGGCGCACATGGCTGAATCACCGGAACTGCTCGCCGGCTATACGGCGCTGTGGGATCTCTTTGCGAAAAGCACACTCACGCCTCACGAGCAGCAGGTTGTCTATCTGACGTCGAACTTTGAGAACGACTGCCACTACTGCATGGCGGGCCACAGCACGCTCGCGAAAATGATCAAGATGGACCCGGCGGTGATCGCCGCGCTTCGCGCCGGCACGGCGTTGCCGGATACGAAGCTGGAGGCGCTGCATCGCTTCACGACGATCGTCGTGCGCGAACGCGGATTCGTTCCGGACGCGGAAGTGGAAGCCTTCCTCGCGGCCGGCTATACACGCCGCAACGTGCTCGAAGTGATTCTCGGTGTCGCAACCAAGGTCATGAGCAACTACACGAATCACATCGTCCATACGCCGTACGACGCTTTCATGAAGGGCAATGAGTGGACGAAGCCCGAGCACGTGCCTGGTACGCCCTCTGCCGCGTGATTCGTCCAGCCTTCAGGAATCGATGGAGAAGTGTCATGTCGATGCGGGAGACACTCAACGCCTTGAGGGCCGACTTCAAGGCGGGCAAGCATCCCCCTACAACGCAGCGTGTAATCCATTCTGTCATGGTGCGCGCGACTGCCGAACCGATCGCGAGCGGTCAGGCGGGCGGCACAAAATCCGTCCAGGCGAGCGCCTCGACATGGCCGTTTTGCGAAGAAGCATGTGGAGGGTTTCTGGTTGTGCTTCTTGCAAGAGTTCGGTCCGACTGAATCGGTGTCGCCGAGGCCGACAGTGCGAGAGGCGCGCCTCGTTCGTTTTCTACGTTCGGTAGCCGGGGTCGGCGTGGCGCACCTGGCCAATACTGCGCAAGCAGTGGACGGCAGCGATCTGCCGGACTGACAACGGACCTTCGACTCGAGAGCCACATGAAAGCGATTGAATTGCGTCAACTGCGCTACTTCTCGATTCTTGCGCGGGAACTCCATTTCGGCCGGGCGGCCGACCTTGCGTCGATAACGCAATCTGCGCTTAGCCAGCAGATTGCGAAACTGGAAGAACTGGTGGGCGCGCAATTACTGAACCGCGACCGGCGCGGCGTGACGCTGACCGCTTCGGGCGAGGCTCTGCGGAACAGCGCCGACGCCATCTTCGCTCAGGTTGAGCGCGCGTTGCGTGAGGCGCAGGATGCCGCGGGCCGTAGAGAGTCCAGAATCTCGATCGGTCTGGTCGAGTACGCGAATCTGTCATTTATTCCGCCTGCGCTCATTCGGCTGCAGGCACTATATCCGGACATCACGATAGAGCGCCACGAGATGAACACGGCGCAGCAGATCACCGCGCTGACCAAGAAACATATCGATATTGGCTTCGGCGCATTGCTCGACGCTGCACCAGACAACGACGACGTACTGGTTCAGCCGCTGTTCGAAGCACACTGGGTCTTGTTGATGCGCAGCGATCACCGGCTGGCAAACGTCGACTTTCTGAACCTTTGCGATCTTGCGCAGGAGCGACTGATCGGCTCGGCACGTGCGGTCAATGCGCCGCTTTATGACTCGATGGTTGCTCGGTTCCAGCAAGCTGGTTTCATGCCAAACTTCATCTATGAAACGACGCAGGTACAAGTTGGCGTTAGACTCATCGAACAAGGGCTCGGCGCAATGATCGGTACCACATACCTATTCTCGTCGCTTCCAGAAACTTTGCACTACCGGCAGATCAACGGCCTCGAGCCCGTGACGGTCCAGATGCTGTCGCGCACAAATGAACGCAATTCGCTGATACTTGACTTTCTCGATCTGGCGGCTGAAGAATCGCGTTGCGCGCAAACCCGCGCTACGACGCCTCGCACCTCCGGTCGATAGGCAGCGCTTAGCTGCGCCTGCTCAACCGTGATCGGCGTGGAGTAACGTTGACTCTGCCGGGCGAGACACTACGCGACAGCATCGATGCCATCTTCCAGCAAGTAGAGCAGGCGCTACGGATTACTCGGGACGCGGCGGGGTATCAGAGTTTCAAGATCTCGGTTGGCCGCATTGAAGTTGCCAATCTGCCGTTCATCCCGCTCGCCTTGATTCGGTTTCAGGCGCTATATCCGGACATCACGGTTGAGCGCCACGAGATGAACACGGCGCGGCAAATCGTCGCGCTAAAAGGAAACAACATCGATCTGGGCTTTGGTTTGCCAGCAGGCAGCTTGCTCAACAATGCGGAGCTTCGAACGGAGCCACTGCTCGAATCGAGCTGTGCGCTGCTGGTGCGCAGCGACCACCGACTCGCGAATGTCGACTGCCTCAACCTTGTCGACCTTGTGCATGAGCGTCTGATCACCTCGGCGCGCGCGGGAAATGCTCCGCTCTACGACTCGATCGTAGCGCGTTTCCAAAGCGCCGGCCTCTGGCCAAATTTCGTCTGCGAAACCTTGCAGGCGCAGGCCGGAACTACGCTGATCGAACAGGGACCAGGAGTAGTGACCGGTGCGATCAACCTGTTCACATCATCGCCGCAGACAATCAAATATCGGTTCATCAATGACGTGGAGCCGATGTCGGTTCAAATGTTCTCGCGCTTGAAAGAGCGCGATTCGCTGATTTTCGATTTCGTTGAAATGGTTACCGAAGGAGCGTGTCGCTGGCGGGCTCTGAGCCTCCAGCCGGGCGAATCTCGCTGTAAGTACGCGGGTCGCTTCACGTGTCGGATCGATTAGCGCTAGTAATCGGCCTTGCAAGTATTTCGAATTGGCTAATACCGATGATGTCATCCAAACTTCTCCTCAACGCACGAGCGGCTTGATGAATAGGTGGACCACCGTCGAGTTCATCCGCCGGCATGCGTTCATGCACCGTCTGTTTCATGCGTATCGTGAGAATTCGGAAGTGGATGTGACATCACGAGAACGCATGCTAAAGATTGCAAAGAACCGCGCAACCGATGTATTTCGCGCATTCCCGATCCACTGGAGTATTAAAGATGACCCAAGCACAAGCGAAACCCGGAAAGACCCTCTTGTCCCCTAACGATCACACGCTGATCATGATCGACCATCAGTCGCAGATGGCATTCGCGACGAAGTCGATCGATGCGGTTCTTCTGCGCAACAATGTCGCATTGGTCGCGAAGGCGGCCCGCGAGTTTGGCGTGTCGACGATTCTGACTACCGTCGCAGAAAAGACCTTCTCCGGTCCGATTTTCGAAGAAATCAGCTCGACATTTCCTGGCCAGGAGACGATCGATCGGACTTCTATGAACATGTGGGAGGACTCTCGTATCACCGCTCGCGTAAACGAAATCGGAAAACCACGGATCGTGATGGCGGGTCTGTGGACCAGCGTCTGTATCGTCGGGCCGGCGCTTTCGGCGCTTGATCAGGGCTTTGAGGTGTATGTGATCGCTGATGCGTGCGGCGATGTTTCGGACGAAGCGCATC
The DNA here is from genome assembly GCF_050435685.1 of Paraburkholderia sp. GAS448. NCBI lineage: Bacteria > Pseudomonadati > Pseudomonadota > Betaproteobacteria > Burkholderiales > Burkholderiaceae > Paraburkholderia > Paraburkholderia sp. GAS448. Next base: position 16,472 of record NZ_JBNDKT010000048.1, on the reverse strand, counting down.
AACGCGCGCTAGATCGCCTCGTCCAACAGGGCGCACGCCCGATGACGTCGCTGCAGTATCTGCTCGAGCTGCAACGCGATTGGGCTCGGACCGAAACCTACAATGAAACAGTTAAAACCTCGGTAGCGCATGGCGGCGGTTACGGACTAGGTCTGATCTATGCGAAGACGATGTTCGGCGGTTCCGAGGGACACTGAACAAGATTTGTCATACCCGCTCGGCCTTGGTCGATTATCGCCGCCGGTCGAGCCAGCGGCGATAATCGAAGTGCAGGTTGACCGGTGACAGCGATCGGCAACACGGCGATTATTATATATTCAGGATAACGATAGAGTTGTCATATTATCCGCGCCGCATGACTAAATCAGTCGTCCGATTTTTTGTCTGTGAATAGTCGTAGGTTGCCAGGGTCTTTGATTGGCGATGCAGCCAGTCGATCTCGCCGCTTTGCGTAATTAACTCGAGCGACTGGCGCGCTTCCGATACTTCGACGTCAGGGCAGGACCAATGAAACTCTATCTGTTATCGCTAAGCGCCGGCATCCTGGTCGGCATTATCTATAGCCTGATCAATGTACGTTCGCCAGCACCTCCGCTTATCGCACTACTGGGTCTGCTGGGCATGCTGATCGGCGAGCAGGCGATTCCTTCCGCGAGGCAGTTGTTGGGTTATTCGACGCCACCGGCCCTATCGGATCAGGCGAGCGGAACCGGTCGTCTTTCCAGCACCCGGTCGGATCATGCCGTGTTGCAGGCAGACCGGGGGCTTGTTGGCAACGAGAAGGAACACTCATGAGCATTACCATTACTCAACCGGACCTGATCCTCTACAACGGTCGGGTTACGACCCTGGATCGTTCGAACCCCACGGCAACGGCTGTTGCGATCAAGGATGGCAAGTTTGCTGCGGTGGGCACTGACGTCGAGGTCCTGCTGCTCGAAGGGTCATCAACCCGGGTGATCGACCTGAAGGGGCGCAGAGTACTGCCCGGACTGATTGACAACCACATTCACATCATTCGCGGCGGACTGAACTTCAACATGGAGCTGCGTTGGGACGGCGTGCGCTCCCTTGCCACCGCGATGGACATGCTGCGCGAGCAGGTTGCCGTCACTCCGGCGCCGCAATGGGTGCGCGTGGTGGGTGGATTCACCGAGCATCAATTCGACGAGAAACGCTTACCCACGATCGAAGAGCTGAATGCGGTTGCGCCCGATACACCCGTGTTCATTCTGCATTTGTACGATCGCGCGCTACTGAATGCGGCGGCTCTGCGCGTGGTCGGCTACACGAAGGACACGCCGGAGCCCCCGGGAGGACAGATTGTGCGAGACAGCGCCGGAAATCCGACCGGCCTGCTGCTCGCGCAGCCGAATGCATCGATCCTGTACGCGACGCTGGCAAAGGGTCCGAAGCTGCCGTTCGACTATCAGGTGAATTCGACACGCCACTTCATGCGCGAACTTAACAGGTTGGGCGTGACCGGTGCGATCGACGCGGGCGGCGGCTCCCAGAACTATCCGGACGATTACGAGGTTATCCAGAAACTGTCCGACGAGGGCCAGCTGACAATCCGTCTCGCATACAACCTGTTCACGCAGAAGCCGAAGGCGGAGAAGGAAGACTTCCTGAACTGGACGAAGACGTCGAAGTACAAGCAGGGTAACGATTACTTCCGCCACAACGGCGCAGGCGAGAATCTGGTGTTCTCGGCGGCGGACTTCGAGGACTTCCGTGTCGCGCGTCCGGATATGCCCCCGCAGATGGAGGGAGAGCTCGAAGAAGTCGTGCGCGTACTGGCGGAGAACCGTTGGCCGTGGCGTATGCATGCGACCTATGACGAAACGATAAGCCGCGCGCTCGACGTGTTCGAGAAGGTCAACAGGGATGTGCCGCTTGCCGGCATCAACTGGTTCTTCGATCACGCCGAGACGATTTCCGGGAAGTCGATGGACCGAATCGCTGAGCTGGGTGGTGGCGTCGCGGTGCAGCACCGGATGGCATACCAGGGAGAGTACTTTGTCGAGCGTTACGGAGCGAAGGCAGCCGAGGCCACGCCGCCGGTTGCGAAGATGCTGGAGAAGGGGATCCGGACTTCGGCCGGTACGGACGCAACACGGGTCGCGTCGTACAACCCCTGGGTATCGCTGTCGTGGCTGGTGACGGGCAAGACGGTGGGTGGTCTACGGATCTATCCGCAGCGGAACTGCCTTGATCGCGAAACAGCCCTGCGCATGTGGACCGAAAATGTGACCTGGTTCTCGAACGAGGAGGGCAAGAAAGGCCGGATCGAGGCAGGTCAGTTTGCCGACCTGATCGTCCCGGACCGCGACTTCTTTGCGTGCGCTGAGGACGAGATTGCCGATACCACGTCGCTGCTGACCATGGTGGGTGGCAAGGTGGTGTACGGCACGGGTGAATTCGCGTCGTTCGACGACAGCGCGCCGCCGCCCGCGATGCCGGACTGGTCGCCGGTGCGTCGCTTTGGTGGTTTCGCCGCGTGGAAGAACGCGAGCGGCAACGGCGAAGCGGCGCTGCAGCAGGTCGCAGCGGCGTCGTGTGGTTGTGCGACGGCATGCGGTGTGCACGGTCACGCGCATGCCCGCGCGTGGACGACCAATGCGCCGACCTCGGACCTGCATGGCTTCTGGGGCGCGCTCGGCTGCTCCTGCTGGGCGGTCTGACGTGAGGACAGGCGCGCTACAGGGAAATCCGTCGTGGGTGGCCGCGTTGCTGGCTCGGTCGTGGGTGCTGCCGCTGGCGCGGCTCGCCCTCGTGTCTGCGTATCTGATCGGGGGCATCGACAAGCTCGCGCATTTCCATGACGCCATTCTGGAGCAGGAGCATTTCGGTCTGCATCCAGGGGCGCTGTGGGCGACGCTGGCGATTGTCGTCGAACTGGGCGGCTCCTTCTGCGTGGTTTTCAACCGGCTTGTCTGGCTGGGCGCAGGCGGGCTGTCCGCACTGACCGCCGTTGCCATGCTGGTCGCCAACAATTTCTGGAGTCTGACTGGCAATGCACGTTTCATCGCATTGAACGGTTTTTTTGAGCACCTCGGGCTGATTGCCGCCTTTATTGCCGTGATGTATCTGGCCAGCGGCGCACACCGGTCCCGTGGCAAGGCATAGCTGAACCAGGAACTTTCACCATCATGCTTAACAGAGGAACTTTCAAGATCATGCGTAAATTCCGTTCCCTCGCTGTAAGCGCGCTGGTCGCGGGCACGCTCGCCGTGGCCTCGTCGCTGGCGCTAGCCACCCCCCCGGTGCTGGCCAGGCCCGCGGCGGCGCTGTCGTTGGCCGTAGGGCCGCAGTACGACACGACACACGTCTACGTCGCGCCCGAGGACTTCGACAGGTTCACCGACAGCTTCGTCGCGACGTTTGGCGGGCACAAGTCGCAGCGGGGCGTCTTCCAGGTGACGCCGACGCCGAGCCAGACGATGTCGCAGCTCGTGTTCACGCCGGCCGGCACCTTGTCAGTATTTGGCTTCAAGACGCCGGTTCCGTACCCATTCGGTAGTGAGCGCACCGGCTATCTCGTGACCGACATGGATGCGGCGGTGAAGTCGGCGAAGGCGCATGGCGCGGATGTATACGTAGACACGTTCCCGGATCCGATCGGGCGTGATGCGCTGATCTCGTGGCCGGGTGGTGTGCACATGCAGCTGTACTGGCACAAGCAGGCGCCGCACTACGATCCGCTGGAGACGGTGCCGGAAAATCGCGTGTATGTGTCGCCGGAGCGCGCGAAAGCGCTCATCCACGATTTCGTCGTGTTCTCGCACGGCAAGGTCGTGTCCGATGATCGCAACGCGCCGGGCATCGAGATTGGCCGGCCGGGCGACACGTATCGTCGCGTCCGGATCGAATCAGGCTTCGGCAAGATCACCGTCCTCGTGACCGATGGCCATCTGCCTTACCCGTTCGGGCACGAGTTGACCGGCTACGAGGTGAAGGATCTCGCCGACACGCTGAGGAAAGCGCAGGCGGCCGGCGCGACCGTACTGGTGCAGCCGTTCACCTCGGGTGCCCGCGACGCCGCGCTCGTGCGGTTCCCGGGCGGTTACATCGCCGAGATTCACGCGGCCGCGCACTGAGCCAGGCCGGATGTGCCGGCCGTTCCCGCCCGGGAAGAGGGCGGGGACGGTTGGGTTTTCCTTGATTGCCCGTCACGTCGCAGCCGGGAAGCCTCCGGGCCCGATGACTCCGGCGTCTGAGGCGCCGGAGACCGATTGCAGGCGACGGGCACGATACCGAGGCGACCATGTTAGGGGTTTCTGCCGAGGGCCCGATGAAATCCGAAGATACTGTTCTGGCTGCAATTGCCGGTTATGTTGACACCCTGAGCTTTGTCGCGCTGTTCGGGCTGTTCACTGCCCACGTGACCGGCAACTTCGTGCTGATTGGTGCAGGCTTTGCGGGTTACGGACAGGGTCTGGTCCTGAAGCTGTTTGCGTTTCCCGCATTCGTCGCCGGGGTTGTGCTGAGCAGCGCCCTCGTGCGCGCACAGTCGGGACCGGAGCAACCGTTGCGTAGTGCACGCACCCTGTATGCAGTGCAGGCGGTGCTGCTGTTCGGATTCTGTGCGGCTGGTGTGCACGCGAGTCCTGTGACGCCCGACGATGTGAGTACCGTTGTCAGCGGGATGATCGGCGCGGCTGCAATGGGCGTGCAGAACGCGCACAGCCGTCTGATCCTGCGGCCTGGTGTGCCGAACACCGTGATGACCGGCAACGTGACTCAGGTGATTCTCGACGTCTTCGACATGCTGTCGCCGCGTGTGTCCGACGAACTTCGTGAGGTGGCGCGAACGCGTTTCGCGAAAATGCTGCCAGCTGTCGTCGCGTTTGCTGCGGGCGCGATCGGTGGTGCGCTCGGGTACCGGCACGCCGGATTCTGGGCGATGCTGCTGCCGGGCGCCGCGCTTGCATGGCTTGCGTGCATGGTACGGTCGCGCGTAGCAGCGGCCGCGGGGCTGTAAAAACGGGACCTCCAGTGAATCAGGCCCCGTGTCTCTCGCTGCGTATTCTGGTGTTCGCAGCGACGCCGTCTTTCTCGATGAGACCGGCAACGAGCGCCGCAACGTATTCGATCTGCACTACAGCGGCAAGACCGGTCGCGCGGACTGGGACGTCGAGTCGATGCTCCAGACCGGCCACGTCGGCACGGACGCAATCCGCGCGTGGGCGATCGGTTCGCTGGGCGGCTATACGTTCGACGCGCCGTGGGCGCCACACATCGGGCTGCCGGTCGACGCGGCGTCCGGCGACAGTCATCCGGGCGATGGCACGCTGCGGACGTTCAATCAAGTATGTTCACGACGCGCTGGAGATTACAGGCCAATACCTGAAGGCTCACCTCCGTGCTCTCGCGGCCAGGCGTCCTGGTCAGGAAGTGTTGAGGGGCCCATCCAGTGCTTGAGCGTGCCGAAGACACGCTCGACAGTACTTCGGCGGATGGTCATCGCATCGCGTTTCCGGTCGCGCCGGCGCTGCACGGCCGGCTATAGCCTGACGCGATAGGCTCGTGTCGCCGATGAAGCGACCCTTACGCTCGCGAAGTGGATGACCGCTTCCTGGGCGGAAGCGACGTCTGAATGTCCGGCCGACGGTACAAGCGAATGTCGCCTCATGGCCGGGTGCTGTCTCATGCGGTGTGCATACGTAGCTCGAAACTCGTGAGCAGGCGATCGGCTGCACGCGACCCTCACCGGACGGTGGACCAGGCGCCACCTCGACGGCAGCTTTTAGGGGGCAGCAGTCATTCATCCCTTCCCAGCTCACCGTTCACGCAAGGTCCGGTTTCGTGCGGCGCGGATAGGCGCTTTCAACCGTTTCAGTCGCGCAGGCTGACTGTATGGTTCACGGACGGACCCTATGACCGAATTCTGCTAATAGTATGAAAAAACCCCTGAGAGGTGAATCGACTGACTATCCTTGGTAAGGATGGAGCGGATTGGAGGTCACCAGTAATGAACACCTCACGCATCCGGGCACTGGTCGGCAGCCTCTTCCTTCTCATTGTGGCCATGTTCATCACCCAGTTCACCGCCTGCAGCGGGGGCGAGGAATCGTCTTCACCCCCTCCAGTCCAGCGCGTTCGTCCTGTTGCACTCCGGTATGCCGATGGCTCCGTGGTGTATGCGGTAGGCCAGCCCATCATTCCAAACGAGCCCAGTGTCCGCGGACAGGTGGTTTCATACTCGGTTGAGCCCGCACTCCCACCCGGTCTCACTCTCGCCCCCCGCACGGGTGTCATTAGCGGGACGCCCACCTCCCCTTCTGTGGCGACTATTTACGTCGTGAAGGCCACGAATTCCCAAGGGTCGGCTACTGGGCGTATCCAGATTGAGGTAACCGACCACGTACTCGCCCCGGATAGCCTGAGCTATCCTTTCGTGTCTGCAATCTACGTTGCACATCAAGCGATCCCCCCGAACGTGCCTGTTACTACTGGAGGTGAGATCACTCAGTACACCATTAACCCGGGCCTCCCACTGGGCCTCTCGCTGGACCCTCAGACTGGCATCATCAGCGGCGCCCCTGTGTTCACCCAGCCGGCTACGCAGTACACCGTAACAGGTGCCAATTCTGCTGGAAATGTTCAAACGAATATCTCCATTGCGGTTCAGCAACTGGTGGTGCCTCCCACAGAGCCTCCCTCACCCGTGGGGCCTCCCACAGAGCCTCCCATACAGGTGGTGCCTCCCTCGACGGTTTCCTATACCGATGCTGTGTACGTAGTGGGTCAGCCCATTGTGCCTAACGTGCCGACGCTGACTGGCGGGGTGCCCACACAGTTCGCGGTCAGCCCGACTCTTCCTGCTGGTCTCGACCTTGATCCCGTGACCGGTGCTATCAGTGGTGCGCCGACTACCCCGCAAGCCGCAACCCTGTACACGGTGACGGCGTCCAACTCAGCAGGTCAGACCCAGACCACCCTGACGCTGACTGTGACGAATGTGGGTACGTGGACACCTTTCGATAGTCTGAATACTTCCCGTGTGTCACATACAGCGTCGCTGCGCCCTGACGGCACAGTGCTTGTGGCAGGCGGCTTCAGTGCGTCAGGCGTACTCAACTCTGTGGAAATCAGCACCCAGGCAGGAACCTGGTCCAGGGCCCTGGCTATGGCGGCACAGCGCTTCTTGCACACGTCTACTACGCTTCAGGATGGCCGTGCGCTTGTCGTGGGTGGCGTAGGAGGCAACGGCAGCACGCAGGACTCGGTCGAAATCTATGACACGCGATGGAGCGCAGCGGCCCCCACTACAATCGCCCATGAGAGTCACACAGCAACCCTGCTCAACAATGGTCGGGTCCTGGTTGTGGGGGGCAACGATGCGGACCACCTCCCTCGTGCCGTAGCCGAGGTCTACGACCCCACCACAGGCACCTGGACACAGGTTGCTTCCTTGAACCCGCCCAGGGCCAACCACACTGCCACCCTTCTTGCGGACGGCCGTGTTCTCGTCGTCGGTGGGGAGGGGAGTAGCGGTCGGCTGTTGGCCTCTGCGGAAGTGTATGACCCGTTCGCCAATACCTGGACGGCACTACCCGACATGAGCCAACCTCGTAAAGGCCACACGGCGTCATTGCTCCCCGATGGCTCCGTCCTGGTTGCGGGTGGCAGCACCGACCTGTCCGGAGTCCCAACCGATCAGGTTGAGTTGTTCAATCCGCAGACCATGAGCTGGCAACCAATGCCGCCCATGAACACCCGTCGTGAGTCACATACCGCTACCGTCATGCCGAATGGCCAGGTGGTCGTAGCAGGTGGTACAGGCGCCAACACCAATGCTCTGTCATCAGTGGAGATCTTCGACCCCGCCAGCGGGCAATGGCTGGCTGCCGCCTCCATGGCAAACAGCCGCACCGCTCACACGGCGACGCTCCTGCCGGACGGCCGCCTGCTCGTCGTTGGTGGCAAGGGCGCCAGTTACCTTGCCAGTTCGGAGGTGTTCGACATATCCCTGAGTGGCACGCAGGCCGCCGCAAACATGGGCCCTTAAGGAAGGTCTGCGCAACGCGAATTGATGCTGAGGAGCTTCGACGATTCAACGACGATCACCACATAGGCGCAATTAGCCAGCTCCGCCGGTTGTGAGTAAGCGAACCCCAGCAGCAACCGGACGTTCCCGAACGCCTGATCGCACTGAGAGATGTGCGTCCGGTTTGGCCAGAGACCCAACCGACTTCATCGACGCGGAGGGCCGATATCTGGCCGAAGCCGACATTTGAATGTCCGCGTGGTAGCGCGAACGAACGACTGCAGATGGCCGACTCCGGTCCGACATCGATCGGGCGGTGTGGGCCGCCGTTGATCGGCCCGCATCGGGCAGCTATCGACCCTCTCCGGCCGTTGGATCAATCGCGACGTCAACGGCGGCTTCCGGCGGGGCAGCAGTCACTCATGCGCGCGTGTTGCCCGTCGCGCCGTCGGCCACTGCGGTCATTTGCGACCAGATCTCAGTTATCGGAAACGAGCGACCGCCTCCGGCGGCTTTTTCAATCCGACGCGCATGCGCTCGACTTTGCGCCATCTGTCGCCTGCTGCCTATGAGGGGAGGCCGGCCCATCCCAGTGTGCGCGTAACCTGGCCACTACAGTCTGTACACCCCTGGAAGCCGATCGCTCGCGAAACGCAGCGTCCAGGTTGTGATCAAGCGTGAGTCACACCCGTAGCTCATTCATGATCGTCTCTCGCGAGGCGCCATCGTCGAGCAGCAGGATCAGTCGCGAACATCACACCTGACTTATGATCCATGCCGCTGCCGTTGTTCGCAGAAGTGCGTTTATGGAAGCGAATTCTGTTTAGTCGGAAAGAATCTCAAGTGAATTTACGTCCGACGCTGCGGGCGGCGACGGGGCGGCCAACTGTAGAGCTTGACGGATGGCATCGGTGGTTTCCCTCGCAGCCCTCCCGAGAGGAGGGGGGCGGCAAAGAACGACGCTCCCTAAACTTCAGACTTTCCGCAAATTTAACGCCCCCATGTCATTTAACAAAGTGAAGATCGTGACTCGCTCCAAAAGACTACTCGCCGGCATTTGTTTGGTCCTTCTTACTGCGAACGCATTAGCTGTTTGTCATGGCTATGACGGTCCGGGCGGTCCGTGCTATACCGGTCCTGGAGGCGGCGCATACGCCGGCCCCGGCGGCCCCGCTTACGCTGGACCTGGCGGTGGCGCATATGCCGGCCCCGGCGGCCCGATGTATGCAGGCCCTGGCGGTGGCGCGTATGCCGGCCCAGGCGGCCCCGCTTACGCAGGGCCAGGTGGCTCGGGCGGAACGAGCAAATTCTGCCAGTAGTCTCGAGCGCGTCTGGAGGAAGGAAGTGAACATCTGCCTCCGTATCGCTACCTCGAAATTCTCTGACTGACGTTTAACGCGCCTCTCATCTCAAACCCCCTCCAATCCGCGGCGGGTTGCGGCTCCGGTCACTTCAGCGGTCAAGGCGAATCGGCACTACGGTGCAGCGAATGATGACCGGCACGAACGTATGCGGTGACGTCAGGGTACCTTGACGTTGAAAATTCGAGGACGGTCGAAACCCGACGTTCGCGTAATTGAATACTTATATTGGGACGTCCCCTCACCCGAAATCCTCGCAGTCTGTCGGGTGACAGAGCTCAAATCACTAACGTATGTCGTCTAAGCGGTGGGCAGCCGACGTTGGAACATCCCTACGCGCCAGCAGCTGATTGACTGAAACCGGCGAACCCGGAAGTCCATCGGAAGCCCATGTGCAGCGCGCTCGACTCGACTGGCGAACTTCCGCAGACGACCCGTTAAGGCCACTCGCAGTAGCGGCGCGAACGTCCGGTCATGAGCTTCGTCCAGCCGATCGCCTGCGTTGTCCCAACCACGTCGCAAGATGGGGGGCGTGCCTGTTTGCATCGCCTGAATGCAATCGAGTATCCGATTGCGCTCCGCATGGCAGGTTCCCGCCGCCGATCAGTCAAGCCCGCCCGCCTGGCCGCTCGCCTTGTCGGCCAGCGCAACGGTCTCGTAATAGCTGATTGTCGGCTCCGTGCCATAGCGGGCGCGGATTCCGGCGAGCCATTCGCCAGAATAGAAGCGTTCTGCCGCCTCCTGGCTTTCCCACATATAGACGCCACCCGCGACCTTACCGTCGCGGGAACAGATGAACTGCTTGCGCAGGAAGCCCGGAATTTTGAGGAAATCCGGGGCGATATTCGTGAAGTGGGCGCGGCATTCCTCGCGGCCGATTTCCGGGGGCAGGTCATAGAGGACGATGGCGGTGATCATGGGTGTCTCCCTGGGCGACGGGTCGTTGATCTGCTGCAACTTGAGACGATTGCAGACCTCCCATTTACCGCTCACCTGTCTTTGCCGACGTCACGACTGGACGAAATCAGCCATCCGTGGACGTCGGTTAACTTTGGTCAACGAGAAAAATATCGAAGAGGGGCGTTCGGCACGGAAAATCGGGTCGACGTTCACACTATCCGAACCGGCACTTCGTGGATAGCGTTGTTGCCGTAGCCTAGCCGGTTCCATTCGGCACGCTCTGGTTGAGTGCGGCCGGCAAGATCGGTGGCCCGGGCACGCAGGGTGAGGACGCCCGGCACATGGGCCCGAGTGATCAGCTCCCACCATTGCCAGCTGTGACGCTTGCGCTCGCTGACGAGATGCGCCTCCTGCCAGTCTCCGGCGCCCACGCTTATTTCCACGCGCGCGATCTGAGCGGCGCCGGACCAGGCCACGCCGCGAATGGCCAGCTCACCGCACCGGACCTCCTGCTCAGGCGCCGGCTCGGTGATCAAAGCCCGCACACACTGCAGCGTGACCGGCTCGCGAATGGCCTGGCCATCGCGTTCCCATTCATACCAATACTTGGCAGCCTGATAATGGCCGGCGAACGGCCGGTCGATGAGCTCAATTTCGGTCAGCCATTTGACCGACGCCACGGCATACCAGCCTGGAACGACGAGGCGCACGGGGAAGCCGTGCTGAATGGGCAGCGGCTCGCCGTTCATCGCATAGGCCAGTAGCACGTCGGGATCGCGAGCATGACCAATCTGGAGGCTGCGCTCGAAGCGCACCGGTCCTGCGTGGCCCTCCACGGTTCCGCCGTCCGCCCCCCTGAACAACACCTCCTTCGCGCCCGTGCGAACGCCAGCTCGGTCAAGGACTTCCGTCAGTGTCACGCCGGTCCACTCTGCCGTGCTGACGGCACCCAGATCCCATTTCTCGCCCTCGATCGGCGGGTCGAACTTCGTGCGGCCGTTTCCGGCGCACTCGAGGGTGACGATCCGCGTCTGCGACGGCATGTTGTGAAGGTCTCGCAAGCTGAGGCTCAGCGGTCGTTCTACGAGGCCGCCAACCGTAAGCCGGAAGGCGGTCGGATCGAGGTCGGGGATCTGGAAATGATTGCGGACGTAGAAGTGCGCATTCGGCATGACCACGCCGCCGATCAGCGCCGGAATCGAGGTCTCACAGTTGAGCGGATGCGCTCGATGGACCACCAGGCCGGCTTCAATAGCCGTCTGGCAGGCCTCTTCGGGATCCAGCGCCGGCACGAGTTCGCTGACAGGCATCGCTGCGCCGCAGCCGCCGCTGGCGACCACGCGGGCGCATGTCGAGGCAGGGTAGATGTCGAGGCTGCCGACCATCTGGAACGGCTTCATGAACTCGCGCAGGCGGACCTCGTCATCAGCTTCCGCGATGAGGTACAAGGTGTGCTCACCCTGCACGACGGCCTCGCCCCGGATCTCCACCCCGTGCCGCCTGACGTTTGGGCGGCTCAAGTGATTCAATAGCATGGCCCCCATATAGGGGTCCTGAGCGGGGCAACGCTCGGCAGCGTGCTGATGCCGCACAACGAACAGTGCCATGATCGCCTCCCTGCACGTCGGTTCGATCAGCTTACTGCGGGGCGGCGTTCAAAGTCGACTGCGCAGAAAAGATCGAACGCAAATGCGGCATGCAAAAGGCGCAGGTCGACCCACTTCGGCCCGTCGACGCAGCGCGACCTCAACGGCGGCTCCCAAACGTACAACGGCCGTTCGCCGATTCGCATAGGACGGCGGGTGTTCGGCCATGTTGCCGACATTCGGGCACTGGCGTTTCAGGGGCGGCTAAGGTTTGCGGATTCAACCGGTCGATGCAACGGACTGGTGAAATCTTGCTGCCTGCGTATGCGTACTTTCGACCGTCATTCAAATCGGCATTCCTGACCGGCCGCTTGCTGGTGAAAACGTGCCGCCTGTCGCCGCAGGTGCGACAGCGTTGTGACGATGTCGCCAGGCTCGAGGCGGCTGGTGTAATCGGTGTTCAGCCAGGACAGGACAATCCTGCCCGTCCAGTCTGCGATATAGGTCGCGGGGAGTGGCAAACGCCATCCTTCTTCTCCGCGTCCGTGAGGCCGAAGGCCGGCGCCGCTGTAGATCGGACGCAACGCGGCAGGTACCGTATAAGTGATGCCACAGCGACGGGCCACCTTCGCCTTGGCGTCCCAAAGCATAGAAAAAGGCAGATCCAGCAGGTCGGTCCGCATCCGGGTGTCAGGGGATTGAGATGAAATCGCGACAAGCGAAGCGCCCAACTCGCAGATATCCTGGTGAATCCCTGCAAGCGCCGATAGCTCCAGCGCGCAGTAGTCACACCAGTCGCCGCGGTAAAAACTGACCACGACCGGTCCGCGCAAGAGCAGACGAGAAAGCGTAACGGGGCGTCCATTTGCGTCCGGCAGCGTGAAATCGGGCATGCGATCGCCAGCCTTCTTGCAGCGGTCCAGGATGCCGGACGAGCGCAAGGCCTTGTCCGCCCGGCTGATTGCGCGTAGGACGCTGGAGTCTGCGTTTTCTGCGAATGCCCGTTGGAATGCCTTCAATTGAGCGTTCAGGGTCATGTTAATTCTGTTGACGGGTCCGGACGATACTTTGTCCCTTCCCCACGGGATGTGGTAGATATGGCGCGGTGATAACGGTCATTCCAGGAGAGAATAACGATGAACCGCCTGTCGGCCATGGAGGCCTTCGTTCTTGTCGTCGACTCGGGATCGTTCTCGGGAGCCGCACGTCAGCTACGGGTCGGCCAGCCGGCTGTCTCAAAGGCTATCGCCCAGCTCGAGGAGTTTCTCGGCGTGCACCTACTGCTGCGTACGACGCACGGTCTGGCGCCGACGGAATCGGGCCAGAACTTTTACGAACACGCGAAGCGCGCCATCGAGTCGGCCGAGGAGGCCGTGCTCGCGGCGAGAGGCGCCGGCGCGGCGCTTTCAGGGCACCTGCGCGTGAGTGCGGCCGTGACGTTTGCCCGACTGCACGTCATGCCGCTGTTGCCTGCGTTTCTCGAGGCACATCCGTCCCTCGATATCGACCTTTTTCTCGACGACCGCAACATAGACCTCATCGAGGCAGGCATTGACGTGGCGCTGCGTATGGGCGCACTGGCAGACTCCTCCCTCACCGCGAGGCGTATCGCGCAGGGTCGCCGCCTCGTTATTGGAACTCCTGAGTATTTCGGCAGGGCCGGCGTGCCGGCTACGCCGACGGATCTGGTCGGGCATCAGGCCGTCATCTACGACCAGCGCGGGGGTGGCGACACCTGGGTCTTCCGCCAGGGCTCGGCTGAGACCTCGGTAATCGTTGGCGGCAGGGTCAGGGCGACCGCCGCAGAAGGCGTTCGTGAAGCGGTACTGTCCGGCCTCGGACTGACCATTTCCTCTGAATGGATGTTCACGCCGGAACTGAAATCGGGCCAAGTGCGTGCGGTGCTTGAGGACTGGACGTTGCCGCCCATTGATCTGTGGGCAGTGTCCCCAACGGGGCGGCGGGCGAGCGCAAAAGCAAGAGCGTTTATTTCGTTCATGGAGCCCCGTTTTTTCGGTAACGAAGAGGCGGCCACCAGCGCGGCCGATGCAGCCGCTTAATGACATAAGCTCTAAGGGCATCGGAAACCGTTCGAAGCGTGCGAGCACTTCCTCAATCCGGGTCTTGTGCCTGCCCGCCGCTGTGTCATCCACGTCCAGTTCTGTACCGCGAGCCTGTGTTGCCGACGCTCCGCCTTCGCCTTCAAGTCGATCGCGGCCAAATCTCGTCGCCTGTAAGCCACCCACAGCGCGAAGTAACCGGGCAGGCGCTTTTTCCGCAGGTACGTAAACCGGCCTCGAACCGGTGCTCGTAACCGAAAAACCGCGATTCCATTCCGGAATAACGGCTATTCTCCCCTTACCTCTACCCCTGCGCATCCGCCGGTTGTTTAATTTGGCCGACGGAGCAATCAGCTCCGGCATGTATTTCAACTTGAGGAGCACAAAGTGTCGAGATTGAAAAACAAGGTGGCGGTTGTGACCGGCGGTACCAGCGGCATTGGCCTCGCGACTGCGCAACGGTTTGTTGCCGAAGGTGCCTTTGTCTATATTTTTGCGCGCCGCAAGGAAGAACTTGAAAAGACCGCAGCCATGCTCGGTGCGAACGCAGCGACGGTGAGCGGAGACGTGCGCAACCTCGGCGATCTGGACAAACTATATGGAAAGATCGCGGCGGACGGCAGGAGGCTGGATATCGTTGTAGCAAACGTTGGGGCTGTCAACAGCGTGAAGCTCGGCGACGTCACGGTCGACAGCTTCAACCACAACTTTGAGGTCAATGCGCGGGGCGTGCTGTTCACCGTGCAAAAGGCGCTCCCGCTGCTGAATAACGGTGCCTCGATCATCCTGACGAGCACGATCGCCTCGCTGCGCGGTTTCCCGGGCCGAAGCGCCTATGCAGCGTCCAAGACGGCGTTGCGGTCGTACGCGCGTACGTGGACGATGGAGTTGAAGGACCGGGGGCTCCGGGTCAACACCATCACGCCGGGTCCGTGCGACACGCCGCTGATCGACGCTGAGACGAAATCGCCGGAAGAGGCTGCGGCAGTGCGCGCAAAGCACGCTGCCAATATCCCGCTCGGCCGGATGGCGCGGCCGGAAGAGATCGCGGCCGCGATGCTGTTCCTGGCGTCCGACGACAGCAGCTTCGTCGCCGGCAGCGAGCTGCTGATCGATGGCGGAATGTGCTCCGTCTGAGCCCGTCCAGGCGATCACCTCCAGTTCCGCAGCAATCGTCTGACGCGCCGTCCAATCGAGGGCCCGCGCGCATCATGGTCTATTTTGAATGAGGATTCCTATGCACAAGCTCCAAGGAAAAGTCGCTGTCATCACGGGCGGTAGCAGCGGTATAGGTCTCGCCACCGCCAAGCGCTTCGTCGATGAAGGTGCGTTCGTCTACATCACCGGCCGCCGCCAGACTGAACTCGACAAGGCGGTATCCCTGATCGGACGCAGCGTCGCCGCAGTCCAGGGTGACGTGTCCAACCTCGCCGATCTCGACCGGCTCTACGCCAAGGTCGCCAGCGAGAAGGGCACGATCGATGTCCTCTTCGCCGGGGCAGGCATCGTCGATCCCCAGCCGCTCGCCGAAACGACGGAGGAAAGTTTCGACAAAGCCTTTGCGATCAACACGCGGGGTCTGGTCTTCACTGTCAAGAAGGCACTGCCGCTTCTGAATGACGGCGGGGCGATCATCGTGATTACGTCGATCGCGGAGAACAAGGGCATCCCCGGCTTCACGGCCTACAGCGCTACCAAGGCGGCAGTACGCTCCTTCGTCCGCACGTGGACCGCCGAGCTGAAGGACCGCCGCATTCGGGTCAATGCGATCTGCCCGGGCCCGATCGACACGCCGATCTTCGACCAGCAGGCGCCGACCAAGGAGGGGGCTGATCAGGCCCGCGCCCAGTTCGCCGCGGCGGTCCCGTTCGGGCGACTCGGCCGCCCTGAGGAGATCGCATCCGCCGCCTTGTTCCTTGCGTCTGACGAAGCAAGTTTCATCGCAGGCGTAGACCTCCCGGTCGATGGCGGCATGAGCGCGATTTGAGATTGGCAGTGCCGCCCTCGGCAATCACTTTGCTCAGGGCGGCGGCAAGCGGCAAGCGGCAAGCGGCAAGCGGCAAGCGGCAAGCGGCAAGCGGCAAGCGGCAAGCGGCAAGCGGCAAGCGGCAAGCAGCAAGCAGCAAGCAGCAAGCAGTAGCAGCGTACAGTGAAGTCCGGCTCCGCAGACAACGTGGCGTTAATGCGCCGATCGTTCGCAAGAGGTATCGAGCTGGCTTTCAGAGGTTGATCAATGCCGCCGTCGAGGTCGACAGCAGGTCAGAAATGCCCCGAATTTCCCGATCTAATTCGAGGGTCTTTGAGCCATGGTGAGCGTTAATCGACCGCTTTGAATCACGCGGCGTCACTGACTATCCCCGGCAAGAGTCCGCTCGGACCCAAGACGTATCCACTTCAACCTATGCTCGAACGGCCGCTACCTGCTACGAAGCTGACGTTTGAATGTCCGAAAGAGGGTTTCGACGAACGTCTCTTGATGGCCCAGAGTGTGTCAAAACGGCTGGCCACTGGGAATTGACGAAACCTGTCTCGGCGCAGGTCGCGGCGTTTCGATTGCGGCAACCCGAACGAG